>NZ_JBGCCL010000006.1:0-311649 GCF_041262505.1 Streptacidiphilus sp. MAP5-3 | reverse complement strand
TCGCCCGCAGGAAACCCTCCGTCCCCTCCGTCGGCCGGTGATACATCCACGACAACAAACCCAACGCGAACATATTCTTCGCCCGCTCCGCATCCCTGCGGCTCAGACCGCTGTCCCGGAGCGCCTCCACCGTCAACGTCGTCAACGGCACCCTGTGCATGTGGAACGAGGACAGCGAACCGTCCTCCAGGGGATTGCTCTGATAGCCGACCCTCGCCATCGCCCGCTTCGCGAACTGGTCCTCGTCGACGATGATCTCGGCGCCAGGAGGCATGTCGCTCAGGTTGGCCTTGAGCGCGGCCGGGTTCATCGCCACCAGCACGTCCGGCGCGTCACCCGGCGTCAGGATGTCGTGGTCCGCGAAGTGCAACTGGAAACTGGACACGCCCGGCAGGCTGCCGGCAGGCGCCCGGATCTCCGCCGGGAAGCTCGGCAGCGTCGAGAGATCGTTGCCGAACGACGCAGTCTCCGAGGTGAACCGGTCACCCACGAGCTGCATGCCGTCGCCCGAATCACCGGCGAACCGGATGACCACCCGATCCAGGCGTTTGACCTGCGCGGGTGATTGCTGCATGGCGAAAGTCCCTTTCACGTCAGGAAGTTACCGAAAACCCATGGCGCGGTACGGCGGTACGGTCCAGGCCGGCCGGCCCAGACGGCCGGTCCGGGTCGGCCGGCCCAGGACCGGCCGACCCACACGGACTGCCCGGGGCGCCCCGGCCCGGGGCGCGGCCTGCCCGGGGCGAGCGCGGCCGATCAGGCGGTCTCCACCTGCGGCGGCACCCCGGTCCGCACCTCCGCGAGGATGCCGCGTTGCAGCAGCGCCAGGGGTACCAGGATCAGCGCGGCCAGTGCGCCGGTCCAGACGGCACCCCGCAGGCCGACCAGGGCGGTGACGCCGGAGGCGAGCAGCGAGCCGAGCGACATGGAGCCCCACATCGAGAACCGCTGCACCGCGCCGACCCGGCTCAGGAGTTCGGGGGGCGTCACCCGGTGGCGGAGCGTCAGGGAGGTCGGAATGTAGGAGCCCTCACCGATGCCGTGCACGACACTGCCCGCGATCAGGCCGATTGCACCCGCCATGCCGCCCGGCGTGCTGAGTGCCAGCATGACGACCACGCCGCACACCGACAGGGTGATGCTGCTCGCCAGCGCCCGAGCGGTGCCCAGCTTCTTGGCGACCCTGGGGGACAGCATGTTGCCGATCGGATAGCCGACAGCGGCGGCACCCATGACGACACCGGTCCAGAGCTGGTTCAGGCCGAGGACCCGGTTGCAGTAGAGCACCAGGCTGGCGTCGACCATGCTCAGAAAGAGCAGGTAGAACGTCCCGCAGAGCACCATGGGCTGGAGCTGCGGGTGCTTGACGAGGAACTTGAGACCGGCCGTGACGTCCCGCCGGATCCAGCCGCGTTCCCGCTTGGTGACCGTTCGGGCGGGCTCCTGATGACGCATCACCGCCAGCGCGAGCACGGAGGCCAGGAAGCTCAGTGCGTTCGCCGCCAGCGCACCGAGAACGCCGAGCAGCCGCACGACCATGCCGCCGACCGCCCGGCCCCCGGCGAGTGAGGTCGACTCGGAGAGGGAGAGCCGGGCGTTGCCGCGGTGCAGGTCGTCCGGGTCGGTGAACAGGCTGGGCAGGTACGAGGTGTAGGCGACCTGGAAGAACACCACCCCACCGCCGCTGACCAGCAACAGGGCGAAGAGCACCGGGAAGACCAGAACGTGGGTGACGGCCAGCAGCCAGATCACTCCGATCGCCACCGCCTGAGCGGCGCTCGCCACCAGCATGGTGGTCCGACGGCGAAGCCGCTCGACGATGGCGCCGGCCGGCAGACCGAGGACCAGGAAGGGGAAGAACATCGCCGACGGCAGCAGCAGAGCCTCGGCGACCGAGGTGTGCAGGACGTTGACGGCGAGAAGAGGAAGGGCCAGCACCATGAACTGATCGCCCCAGAGGCTTACGCTCTGCCCTGCCCACATGAAGCGAAAGTCCCTGCGGGCCGCGGCCCTTGTGACCGGATCGACACTCTCGTCCTTGTCCGCAACCACGGTCATGGCTCACGTCCTCTCAGAAATCGCTGGCTCTCAGGAACCGCTGGCTGTCAGGAACCCGCTGGCTCTCTGGAATCGCTGTTGTGGTGGAACACTCCGGCCGTCCGGGTGCCCTTGTTGGAGCTGATGCCGATGACACCGTTGTTCTCAGTCGGCAGTGCCCGGCCGTAGGTGCCGGCATAGCCGTCCGGCGTGTAGAAGAGCCCCCAAACCGCCTGCCACGGCTGGACCTCACGGGTGACGGGGTTCACCACCGGCTCAGTCCGCGGCACCACCCGCTCCTGGACAATGCAACCAGAGGAGGCGGCCTCCTTCAGGGCCATTGACCAGATCGCGTCATCACATTCCCAGCCGACGATCGTGCCCTTCCCCCCGAAGTAGCCACTGGGTTTGAGGATCAGCTGCTCCCGTCGCTCGCGACAGTGCTCGAACAGTTCCTCGTCGACAGCCGTGCCCTTCCCGTCCCAGCCCGTCCCACCGAGGCCACGGGTCCACGGCAGGACGCGGTCGATGACGGTCTGCTCCTCCGTGCTGAAGCGGTGCCGGTGACGGGGGTCGGACAGCAGCGCCATGCACCCCTTGTCGTTGAAGAGGTTGCTCGACATCGGCGTCCAGAGCACCGTGTTGCCGGCCTCGTGGGCTCGGAACAGGGGCTCGACGAGAGCCGGACCATCCGGCTCGTCGACAATCTGGTTGGTCTCGAAGCAGCGGTACACCACGTCGATCGGCAGGCTGCCCAGGTGCAGCTTCCCGTCGCGCTCCTGGACGTCCCCGATCTCGGCGACGTGGAAGTCCAGTCCGAAGCCCCGCATCACCGACTCGAAGGTGCGCCAGGTGGTTCCGTAGTCGACCAGGCCGCCGGGGCCCTCCAGAAGCACGACCACCGGTTCCCCGTCGGGCCGGACGGTGGCGCCGATCCGTCGAAGGCTGTCGGCGACCGCCTTGGCGGGATGCGTGTAGCCGAGACCGTGCTCTTCGGCGAACTCCCTGAAGGCGTCCGCTTCCAGGAACGCCCGCGGGATCTCGCCTGCTCGGTCCCAGCCGCCGACCTCGCTCGCGATGCCGAACTCCAGCAGCTTGAAGGAGGTTCCGTCGTGGTACATGTCGGCTCGCCCGTTGTGCGGCGGAGGGCCCAGCCGCCGCATCAGGGTGGCGCGGCGGTCGTCGATGCCGAGGGCCGCACAGAACCGGTCCAGGTCACCGTCGAACAGCCGTTCCGGCAGCGAGGTGAGCAGTCCCACCAGCCGCACGACGTCATCGGCGAAGCTCCGGATCTGGCGCTCCTCGACGAACAGCGGCCGGGAGAGATACTGCCCGGTCCAGTGCGAGAGCATCGGGTTGAGCTCGACGGCCTCGGCGGCCGAGTGCAACTTGCTGTCGGGAAGGAGGCAGGCCTCGTTGTACAGCTGGGTCACACGGTCCGTGGGCACCGCGCTCCTCCTTTTCGGTCTGCTCATGGGGGTGTTCACGCCCCGTCCGCGATCAGGACGGGTCTCTTGACGGGCCGGGCGTTCAGGGAGTCGCCGACCGACACCCACCCCGCCCGCGTGATCCTGGCGTGGACGCCGAAGGCCGTCGCGTTCCCGCCGATCAGGGACCCGGTGACGTCGATCAGCGCCTCACCGAGGGCAACCTGGTGACCGATCAGCTCGTTCTCCAGCTGCTCGATTTCGGCCTGCTCGTTCCCGGCCTGCTGGTTCCTGGAGCGCCCGCGCTCGTCCCGCCGATCGTCGCCCGCAGCGACAACGATGTTGGGGCGGAAGCGCGGAGTGCTCCGGTCCCCCTCGGGATGCCACTGCCCCGCTGCCCTGAGCGAGCCCTCGCTGACCAGGCGCACCGGGGTCTCGTAGGGCTCGACGGCGAGCGAGCCGCCGGACGGGTGCGCCAACCGGACGGGACGGCCGAGCCAGTCGCTCAGGACAGCCGATGCCGCCGGATCGTTGGACCGGACCTTTTCACCACCCGGGAGGGTGATCTCCGCCAGGCAGGTGAGCCAGCGCGCGGACGCATCGAGCAGTTGCGGCATCCGCCGGGCGGTCAGCACCCGGCCGGTGTCGGCCGTGACGATCGCGAGGGCGCGATCGCCGGCCACGCAACCCCCGGAGAGCCTGAGCCGGGTCACGGACTCTCCGCCCAGGGACTTCACCGGATAGCGCCGGAGTTCGGTGATGCGGAGCGGCTTCACAGGTCCAGCACCAGGTCGGTCAGCGGTCGTGCGATGCACAGCAGTACCTTCCCCTCCTCCAGGCCGGCCTCCGGCGCCAACTCGTAGTTGACGGTTCCGCGCGCCAGACCGACACCACAGGTGCCGCAGACTCCTCCCCAGCACAGCGACTCCACGTCGATGCCGTGATGCTCGGCGAACTGGAGCAGCGAGTCGTGCTTGGCCTCCCAGCGGAACGTGCGCTTGGAACGGTTGAACGTGACCCGGGCCCCGCCCAGTTCGCCGAGCACTTCCAGCGCGTCCTCGAAGCCGGCGGTACTGCGCAGGAGCGGGACCGAGCCCCGGTCCGGATCGATGAGGACCCGCCGTTCCTCGGGCAGCGCCGACGGATCGGCCAGCGTGAACCCGTGCCGGACGAACCAGGCGAGCGTGGTCTTGGAGAACACCAGCACGTTGTCGAAGCCGTCCGCACGCGTCGCCGCGATCACGTGCGCCAGCAGGAACCTGCCGAGGCCCAGCCCCTGCCAACTTTCGTCCACCGCAACGTTGTAGAGCTCCGCCAGGCCGGTGAACCCGCGGACGGCGGCGCAGGCCACCACGGTGCGGTCGATCTCCACCACGTAGAAGTCCTCGGCTGCGGACTCGAAGACCTCCCGGTCGCGGACGATCAGGTTCCCGCTTTCGATGAACGGCACCGACAACTGATGCATGGTCGGCGCATCGGACGTCCGGCCGCGGCGGAAGGTCACGTCCATGACCTCGTCGCCACCGCGGCTGAACATCGCGTTGATCTCCTTGACCGTGTTCGGTCTCATCGTGTGGACCGCCCTCTACAGGTACGACGCGAGGGAGCCGTCGCGGCGCACGTCGAGGGTGCAGCAGTGGAAGCCCCCGCCGAAGGTGCGGCCGTGCCGGAACGGGACGGGGACAGCGGTGAAGCCCTCCTTCTCCAGCATCCGGGCCAGGCCCTCCTGGCGGGCCGGGACGATGATGGTCTCCTCGTCGTAGGCGAGGATGTTCATGCCGATCCACGTCGAGGCGCGGGGCCAGGTGAGCGCGAAGCCGTCGTCCTGCGGCTCGTCGAACCACAGCACCTTCCAGCCCCGGAACTGCTCGGGCAGGGTGTCGGGGCTGAGACGGCCCGCGTTGGCGAGCAGTACGCCGGGGCGCAGGATGTGCAGGGTGGTGCCTATGTGGTCGTCGCAGATGGAGATCTCGTGCACCGTGTACTCGGCGCCGAGCAGCCGACGCAGCCACTCGGCCCCCAGCCGGTTGCCGGTGTTGCTGACGTTGAAGAACAGGTCACTGCCGCAGCGCAGCAGGTTGGCCGCGTCGAAGAGCGGCTCCGACTCGGCGAGCACCGGACCGTTCTCGGTGAACTCGTAGGTGCTGTCCGGGAGTTGCGGCCTGGGCGCGGCGACCCAGATGGCGCCCGAATCGAAGTACTCGCGCACCAGCCTGCGGAACGGGAAGGTCTCGGCGTAACGCGCCCGCACCGCCATCGGCGCCTCGATGATGCGTTCACCGACCACCAGCAGGCAGTCACGGGGCATCAGGGCGTGGTTGGCCGTGGTGGCCCAGTCCAGGAGGGACACCGTGCGCCCCTGCTCGAACGGGTCGGGCCGACGCACCGTGACACCGAGTCCGACGAGGGTTTCCGACAGCGCCTGGAGGTCCTCCTCCGTCTCCTCGACGGCCCGCTCCAGCGCGCCGGCGGCCGGCCGGGACTCGACATGGTCGGCCGGGAGCCCGAAGAAGTGGCGCAGGGACAGATCGGCATCCGGGACATGGAAGCCCGCAGGGCTCCCCACCACAATCTCTCGAAGCGTTCCGAAGTCGGTGAACGACCGGACTGAGCTCACGATGCTTCCTTTCGCTGGCCGGGGTTTGGACTCTTCCTGGCCGACCTCGTCGACGAATACGGGAGCTGACCACTGTGCGGAAAAGAAATGAACGGCGGTGACCGAAATGGCTTTTTCGCGGCACCGGCCAAGCGAATCCGCCGGATCACGGACACAGCCCGTGGATACGGGTCGGCGGCCGTCGCGATCACACCACGTACTGACTCGATCGGGACACTAATCGACGTCAGGACGGGGGCACAGGGCCAATCCGCACAGCATGGCCCCCGGGGGTGCCAAGGCATACGGATTGGCCCTGTCTCGTGGTCGTCGAGCGAGGCAGGATCCCAGGTGTCGACAGCGGGCCGGTCGAGAAAACCGGCGCAGGCGTCGAGGCGACGGCGGTCCTTCCCTGAACCGCCGATGAGATTTCCGCAGGGAATTCCCGAGCATTCTGGATTTTTCTGCCGCGTCGCAGTACATCCCCTTGCCGGGCATACCGCTCCGGCGCTATGAGGAGGAACTGGATATGTCAACGAAGCTGGACCGGGCTCGCCTGGAGGGCCTGGCCGAGGAACTGATGGAGAAGCAGTTCCAGCGCGTCCCCAAGATGCGCGAGCTGCACGCGGGTGAGTGGATCGAGCGGGAATACTTCGTTCGCCACCTGGTGGAGACGGTCCTCCGGATCCGCCTGAACAACGAGGTCGACACCTACGCGCTGTTCAAGGTCGGTTCGAAGGACGACAGCCTGGCCGCGAAGCTCGCGAAGTACCTGGCGGAGGAGTTCGGGCACGAGGGCATGTTCACTCGTGACCTGGAGAAGTTCGGCTTCACGGCCGAGCAGTTGGAGGCCACTGACGTCTTCCCGTCCACCAAGAAGCTGATGGGCTACCTGCGCCTGGAGGCCGACACCCGCGGGCCGGCGCCGACGACCGTCTGGGACTGGTTCGTCGAGTGGTACTCCGACCGCTACAACCAGGTCATCACCGACAAGGTGGCTGCGGCGTTCGGCAAGGACTTCGTGCGCGGTTCGCAGAAGCACCTGGACTTCGACGAGTCGCACGACCACGACGAGCTGATGTTCCGCACCGTGTCGCAGGCCGTCGAGGTCTTCGGCTCCACCGACCAGGCGTACGCGGACCTGACTGCCTTCATCGACCTGATCGGCGACTACTTCGGCGAGTTGTACGAGGCCACGGCCGCGAAGACCGAGCTGGCCTCGGTCTGATTCGGCGACAGCACCGCGCAGCCGCGGGTGGAGGGCGCCGGGTCACCCGGCGCCCTCCACCCGGGCTACCTGCCGCGTCCAGCATCGCGGCGCACGGATCCCGCTCCCAGCTCGAAAGTTGATCTCACATGGCTGACTCAGCACCTGGTCACGCTAGGCGGATTCTGGTTGTCGAGCCGATGACCTCGGCGCTTGCTCTGCTCAGCACCGCGCGCCGCCTGGGTGTCCAGGTCGTGGTCGCATCCTTCGACGCCGAGGACCGGCAGCTCTCCCGCGCGATCCGCGAACAGGTCGACCGGTTGATCGTCGTGGAGACCAACAACGAGGCCGCCCTCACCGAGGTCGCCCTGGCGCTGCACGCCGAGAGTCCGCTTTCCGGCATCATCCCCGGCTTCGAGTTCTACGTGGACAGTGTCGCCCGGATCGCCGCACGCCTCGGACTTCCCGGCCTGCCGGTCGAAGCAGGCCCGGCGCTCCGCAACAAGGCGACCATGCGGGCGACGGTCGAGGCGGCCGGCCTGCGTGTCCCGCGATACGCGGAGGCGACCAGCCTCGCGAGCCTGGAGGCTGCCGCGGAGCGGGTCGGCTTCCCGGCCGTGCTCAAGCCGCAGAACTCCGCCGGCAGCGTGCATGTCAGCCGGGTGAACGACCTGGCCGAGCTGCGCCGGGCCCACCAGTGGATGCTCAGCGACACCCGAACCGACCTCGGGCGCGGGCTCGACGGCCGGATGCTGCTCGAGGAGTACATCGACGGCCCCGAGGTCAGTGTCGAGGGCTACGTGGACGGGGACGGGGTGGCGATCGCCTCGGTGACCGCCAAACTGCTGGGCGCCGAGCCGAAGTTCGTCGAGGTGGGTCACATCGTCCAGCTGGACCTCGCCGCGAGCGAGCGCGCCCGCCTGGAGGAGTACGTCGCAGGGGTGTGCCGGGCACTGAAGGTCACGCTGGGCCCGTTCCACTGCGAGGTCCGGCTCCAGGCCGGCGATCCCGTGCTGATCGAGCTGGGCGCCAGGCTGGCGGGTGACCACATCTGCGACCTGGTCGAGATCGCCACCGGCGTCTCGCTCGCCAAGGTCATGCTCGCCGCGTACGCCGGCCTGGACCGGGCCGAGGTCGCGCCGGTCCAGGTGCCACGCGCCAAGTGCGCCGCGATCCACTTCTTCACCGCGCCGGACCTGACGACCCTGTCCGCGGTCCGCGGCGTGGCGGAGCTGCGCGAGGCTCCCGATGTCCAGGAGGTGGAGCTCTACCTGGAGCCGGGAGATCCGATCGAGCCGGCCGAGGACTTCCGCAGCCGCATCGGCCACGTGATCTACCACGCCGACTCGTACGCCGACGCCCTGGAGCGCCGGCACGGCATCGCCAGAGAGGTGCGCTTTGAGTAGCCGACCCGTACCGACGTACCTGGTCCTCAACCGTTTCGACGACGAGTTCGGCGAGTACCACCGCTACGTCGACCGGGACAGCTGCCGGCTGGTGTATCTGACCAGGGACTACGGCCTGACGGTTCTCGACACCGAGCACGCGCTCGAGACGGTGGTCGTTCCGGATCTGGAACTGGAGACGGTGCTCCCGCTGGCGAAGGAACTGTCCGAACGGCACGGCGGGTTCGACGGCGTGGTGGGGATCTCCGAGTGGGACCTGCTGACCGTCGCCCAACTCCGGCAGGAACTGGATGTGCCCGGCTGGAGGCCCGAGTTCGTCAACCGCTTCCGCGACAAGCCCCGCATGAAGGAGCTGGTTTCGGCTGCGGGCCTGCGCGCGCCACGATTCCTGGAGCTGGACGCCACGAGTACCGCCGAGGAGGTGCTGCGCGAGGTCGGGTTGCCGGTCATCGTCAAACCCAGGTCCGGCGCGGCCTCGCAGGGTGTGACGCGGGCCGACGATCCGGAGCGGTTGGCCGCCGTGCTGGCCGGGGTCGACCCGATCGGCTACGAGTGCGAGGAGTTCATCGACGGCGACGTCCTGCACGTCGACGGCGTCCGCAGGGACAGCCGCTTCCACTTCGTGAGTGCTTCGGCATATGTGAACAACTGCCTGGAGTTCACCGAGGGCACGCCGCTCGGCTCGGCGCTGCTGGACGCGGGGACCGAGCGGGACGAGGTGATCGCCTTCGCCGGAGCCTGCCTGGACGCGCTCGATCTGGCCGACGGCCCGTTCCATCTGGAGCTGTTCCGCACTGCCGCCGGTGAACTGATCTTCCTGGAGGTCGGATTGCGTCCCGGTGGCGCGGAGGTGGGATTCATCCACCGTGACCTGTTCGGGGTCAACCTCTTCGCGGAGTCGTTCCGGGCGGCGCTGGGGCTGCCGCCGTTCCACTCCCCGGAGGAGTTCACCTCGGCACCGGGCGGCGGCTGGGTCAGCATCCCCGAGCCGCGGCCTCTGCCGAGCCGCGTCGTCTCCCGCACCCCACTGGTCGGTGTGATCAGCGAGGTCTACGCCGAGGTACTCCCCAAGGTCGGCGCGATCCTCGACGGGACCGGCGGCTACGAGCAGATCGGCGGCCGGTTCCGGCTGCGCGGCGCGGGCCACGACGAGGTGCGACGGGCCGTCCTGGAGGTCATGGCCCGGTACCGGCTGGTCGCCGAGCCGGCGGAGCAACCGGGAGCGCCGACGTGATCCCCGAGTCACGGGCCCGGGAACTCCTGCTCGAGAAGATCGACTCGGACTCGTTCGCCTGCGTGGCGGGCAAGAGCGCGCTGCTCCGTAAGACCATCGTGCACCACCACTTCGGCCCGCTGGCGGCGGCGGAGACGACCGCCGCGCTGTATCCGGCGGTGGTCGACTTCGCCCGGAACAAGGACGAGGTCGACCCGCTGCTGGCCTCGTTCGCCGCGACCTTCGACGCTCCCGGCCCGGTGGACGAGCGGGAGTTCGAACGGCTGCTGTGGGACCAGCTCCAAGCCCTGCACGAGATCGACGTGACCCGGTACCCGTGGTCCCCTCTGCTGGACCGCGATCCGACCTCGCCGCGGTTCGGCTTCAGCGTCGGTGAGCACCCCTTCTTCGTGGTCGGGCTGCATCCCGGTGCCTCTCGGGTCTCCCGGAGGTTCCCGCTGCCGACGCTGGTCTTCAACTCCCACGTGCAGTTCGAGCGGATGAAGGCCAACGGCGCCTACCAACGGATCCAGCGGGAGGTACGCCGACGGGAGATCGCCCTGCAGGGCGCGATCAACCCCAATCTCGCCGACTTCGGCGATGACTCCGAGGCACGCCAGTACTCGGGGATGGCCGTGGCGGACGCCTGGGTCTGCCCCTTCGAGCCGAAGCTCTCGACATCCGAGGAAGGTACGCAGTGACACAGTGGGTGGTGGTGACCGGAGGCACGTCCGGGATCGGACGGGCGGTAGTCGATCGCTTCCTGAAGGACGGTCAGGCCGTCGCGGTTCTCGCCCGGCGGACCGACCGGCTGGAGGAGCTGGTCGGCACGTTCGGGCCGGACCAGCTCCGCGTGGAGGCCGTGGACGTCCGGGACCGGGAGGCGATCGCCGACGCGGTCGCCCAGCTCACCGCCGACGACGGCGGGATCGCCGCGCTGGTCAACAACGCCGGCCTCTCGCTGGGGCTGGGAGCACTGGACGAGGGCTCTCCCGAAAACTGGCGGACGATGATCGACACGAACATCGAGGGACTGCTCAACTGCACCCACGCCGTCCTCCCGGTCATGAAGCGGGCCGGAACCGGACACATCATCAATCTTGGTTCGCTGGCGGCGGAGTACGCCTTCTTCGGTGGCAACGTCTACGGCGCGACCAAGGCCTTCGTGCACCAGCTTTCGGCGAACCTCCGGGTCGATCTGCAGGGAACCGGCGTACGGGTGACCTGCGTCGCGCCCGGAATGGTCCGCAGCGAGTTCGCGCTGGTGCGGTTCGGCGGCGACCAGGAGCAGGCGGACCGGCTCTACGAGGGCATCCAGCCGCTCTCCGCGGAGGACATCGCGGACGCCGTGCTGTGGGCACACCGGACGCCCGCGCACGTCAACGTCAACTACATCGAACTCATGTCGGTGGACCAACCGTTCGGGCTGGCCCTGCGCCGCGCTGCGGTCGACAGCCGACCGGCCGGCTGACCCGCCCCCTCCGCTGTCGTGCCCCGGTGGACGGTTGTCCACCGGGGCACCACGCCGTCCGTCGCTACGGGACGACCCGGGTACCGACGGCGGTGTCACCGAAGACGGTGTCGCCGAAGGCGTGGTCGAACAGGGTGTGCGGCACCCGTCCGTCCAGGACGTGCGCGACGGGCACCCCCGACCGGACGGCACGCAGGCAGCCCTCCATCTTCGGGATCATCCCCCCGGACAGCGTCGGCAGCAGCCGTTCCAGCTCGTCCGCGGTGATCCGGTCGACGACCTTCTCGGTGGACGGCCAGTCGGCGAACAGGCCGGCCACGTCGGTCAGCACGACCAGCAGTTGCGCCTTCAGCGCCACCGCCAGGGCCGCCGCGCCGGCGTCCGCGTTGACGTTGTAGGCGAGCCCGTCCTCGCTCCGGGCGATGGGCGAGACCACCGGGATCCGCCCGTCCCGGAGCAGGGCGTGCAGCGCGCTCGGATCGGACCCCGACACGTCTCCGACCAGACCGAGCTCGACCTGTTCACCGTCCACCTCGGCATACCGCTTGATCGCCGTCATGGTCCAGGCGTCCTCGCCCGTCAGACCGACCGCGAACGGGCCGTACTCGTTGAGCAGGCCCACGACCTGCCGCTGGACCTGTCCGGCCAGGACCATCCCGACCACTTCCATGACCTCCGGAGTGGTCACCCGGAGCCCCGCCGCGAAGGAGGGACGCATGCCGAAGCGAGCCAGCTGGGCGTCGATCTGCGGCCCCCCGCCATGCACCACGACGGGCAGCACACCGGCCTGCCGCAGGCGGACCACGTCCTGCGCGAAGGCCCGGTTGAGCCGCTCGTCCACCATCGCGTTGCCGCCGAACTTGATCACGACGATCTCGCCGACGAACCTTGCCGTCCGCTCGATCTGAGCATCCGTCAGCTCGGGCGCCACGACGACCGGCGGCGTCACACCGCCTCGCCCTCGGGGCGCACCCGCACGATCGCCTCGACCTCCACCGGCGCCCCGAGCGGCAGGGAGGCGACGCACACCGCGGACCGGGCATGCCTCCCCTGCTCACCGAGGAGCTCGATGAGCAGGTCGGAAGCGCCGTTCGCCACCACGTGCGGTTCCTCGAACTCCGGCACGCTGTTGACGAAGACGGTGAGCTTGAGCAGTGCGGCCACCCGGTCCAGGCTGCCGAGACCGGCCTGGAGCTGGGCCAGCACGTTGATCGCGCACTGCCGGGCGGCCTCGATCGCCCCGGCGGCGTCGATGTCCGCTCCGACCCGGCCGCGAACCCCGTCCGCGATCTGACCGGAGACGAAGGCGAGATCGCCGTCCACCCGGCAAGGCGTGAAGGACGCGACGGGCTTCGGGGCCTCGGGCAACCGGATACCGGCCGCTTCCAACCGTGCCGACAGGTTCACAGGTGCTCCTCGTGAGAGATCGTGAGATCGGGAGAGCTCGGGAGACCGCCTCAGGTGTGTGGCCTCGGCGGGAACGCGCCCAGCATCTCCGCGCGGCCGTGCTCCGGACAACGGCCAATCCGCACTCGTTGGCCCCCGGCCGGCGGGCCCGTTCCGGCCGGACCACCGTCACCGCTTTGGCCCTATGCACGCCGGAACGCCGGGGAGCAGAATGCGCCGAGCCGGCTGGACCAGGAGGTCATGGTGACGATCGACGTCGCGCGGGTACGCGCCGACACACCCGCGTGCGCGCAACTCGCCCACCTGAACAACGCAAGCGCCGCACTGGCACCCCGGCCGGTGACGGACAGCATGGTCGAGCACCTGCGGCTGGAGCAGCGGATCGGTGCCTACGAGGCCGCGGAGGAAAGCGCCGACCGCCTGGACCGCAGCTACGCCGCGCTGGCCCGCCTGATCACGGCGGAGCCGCACGAGATCGCCCTGGCCGAAAGTGCCACCCGTGCCTGGAACATGACCTGCTACGCACTCCCCTGGACGCCCGGGGACCGGATCCTGACCAGCCGCGCCGAGTTCGCGAGCGTGAGCATCGGGCTGCAGGACATCGCCCGCAGGCACAGCGTCCGGATCGACGTGGTGCCGGACGACGCGACGGGCGTCCTGTCCGTCGAGGCGCTGCGCGAGATGGTCGACGACCGGGTGAAGTTGATCGCCGTGACGCATGTGCCGTCCCACAACGGACTGGTCAACCCGGTGGCGGAGATCGGCAGGATCGCCCGCGACGCCGACGTGGTGTACGCGCTCGACGCCAGCCAGTCGGTGGGTCAACTCCCGGTTGATGTACGGGAGATCGGCTGCGACCTGCTGGTCGCACCCGGCCGGAAGTTCCTGCGCGGACCACGCGGCACCGCGTTCCTGTACTGCTCCTCACGCCTGCTCGACCGGCTGGAGCCGTCCCAGCTGTGCCTGCACAGCGCGCGCCGGACCGAGACGGGCGCTCTCGCCGTCCGCGAGGACGCCCGCCGCTTCGAGACCTGGGAGCGCTGCCTGGCCGGCCAGATCGGGCTCGGCGTGGCCGCGGAGTACGCCCTGGGGCTCGGGCTCGAAGCGATCCGGCAGCGCGTGGGCGAGCTGGCGGGCGGTCTGCGGCAGCGGCTGCGCGAACTGCCCGGGGTGACCGTCCTCGACCGCGGTGAACGACCCTGCGGCATCGTCGCGTTCACCGTGGCGGGGCACGACAGCGCGGATCTGTCCCGGGCGTTGCGGAAGGTGGGAGTCAACGTGTCGGCCACCCGTCCCGACACCGCTCCCTGGGACCACCCGGTCGCGGCGGTGCGCGCGTCGCCGCACTACTACAACACGGAGGATGAACTCGACCGGCTCTGCTCCGCCATCCCGCGTCGGACCGGCGGATAGCCCGACCTCGACCCGGGGCCGGGCCGGGTCGGAGCCGGACCCGGAGCCGCCGAAGCGGAGCCGCGTCCCGCAGCACCTCCGCAGCTCCTCCCCCGACCTCATCTTCGGCACGATTCCGGCTGACATGCGCATGTATCTCCCCTGCGCTCTTCCGCAATGCGCAGATCCGATCCACGGATGCCACTTCCTCGACGCGGTTACAGCAGCGAATCTTGTGACGGCACGTGCCGACTACCACCCAGCGCATGTCAGTCCGGCTGCCGCCGGGCACCACGCCCTCGAGGGGAAGCATCTGTGATGCACACGTTGGTTCACGCTCGCGGCACCGCCGCCGCCCGGATCGACGAAACCGCGCTGAGCTGTCACACCTCGCCGGACGACTGAGAGCTCGCGCGGATCTTCGATCGCGCGATCATCGGCTCCACTGCGCCGGGGGACCACCTCGACGCATGCTCATATCCCGTGCACTCTCAACGCCCTCGTTCCCGTAGGCCGTGACGTCAAAAACGCCTTCCGCCGTGCCTTCCAACTCCGAAGCCCTCACGGCTGGAGATCACGGCCACTGGAGCCAGTCGGCAAGACATCTGATGAGGCGCCATGGTACTTGTGATCAGTTCGACCCAAATCCGACGCATCATTGAGCATTGGCAGCGCAGTGGCACCGCCTATTCGGACCTCGCGGACGCGATCCGCATCGCGGTCATCGACGGCCGAATCCCGCTGGGCGCGCGAATTCCGGCCGAGCGGGTCCTCTCGTCAGAGCTGGAGATCAGCCGCAACACCGTGACAACGGCCTACCGGCTGCTGCGCGAGACCGGCTATCTGGAGAGCAGGCAGGGTGCCGGATCCTTCGTGACGATCCCGCCGGACAAGAGCCGGCCCGCCCGGTCCTTCTCCTGGACGGCCGCGAGCGCCGACGGCGACATCGACTTCACCACCGCGACGCTGTCCGCGCCCGAACCGATGCTTGTCGAGGCGACCTGGGAGGCGGCTGCCCACCTCAGGCGGCATACCCAGTCGCCGGGTTACGACCTGGTCGGTATACCCGCGCTTCGCGAAGCGCTGGCCGACCGGATGACCCGTCAGGGCCTGCCGACCACACCCGACCAGATCATGGTGACGGCAGGCGCCCAGCACGCCTGGCACCTGTTGCTCCAACACCTCTCCCGCCCACATGACCGGATCCTGCTGGACAGCCCGACTTATCCCGCCGTCCTCGACTCGATCCGCGCCATGCGCCGTCGGTCGGTGCCGGTGGGGCTGTCCTCGACGGGCTGGGACGTCGACCTGCTCGACAAGGCGATCCGGCAGACCAAGCCCGCCCTGGCATACCTGATGCCCGATTTCCACAACCCGACCGGCGCGGTGATGCCGCGCTACATCCGGACGGCGATCGCCGACGCGGCCCGGGTCTCCGGAACCTTCCTGGTCATCGACGAGACCCTGCGCGACCTGTCGCTCGACGACACCGTCCTGCCCGCCCCGATGTCCACGTACGGCGCGTCGAACTGGGCCATCACCATCGGCTCGTTGAGCAAGACCTGCTGGGGAGGGCTCCGGCTCGGCTGGCTGCGTGCCGCGCCGTCGGTGATCTCGGCGCTGGTGGGGCTGCGGGGTTCGACCGACTCGGGCAACCCGATCATCACCCAGCTGACCGCCTGCCTGCTCCTGGAGAAGTTCGACGACCTTCTGAGCCAGCGGCAAGCCATGCTCACCACGAACCGCCAGGGGCTGGTGGAGGCGTTGGGGAAGCACCTGCCCGATTGCACCTTCACCATCCCGGCCGGGGGACTCTCGCTCTGGGTCGACCTCGGGGCACGGGTGAGTTCCCGGCTGGCGCTGGCGGCTCCGCAACACGGCGTGCAGTTGCTCGCCGGTCCCCGCTTCGGTGGTGAGGGAACGTTGGAGAACCGGACCCGGCTCCCGTTCGTCCACGACCCCGCCACCGCCGAGGAGGGCGTCCGCCGGATCGCCGCGGCGCTGCGGGACATCACCCCGCAGCCGGCCGCGTCGATGGTCTGGGGCGCCGGGGCCATGGCTTCATAGCGGGCGCGGTCGGCGGTGGACACGGGGCAGGGGGGCAGGGGTGGGAACAGGGATGGAAAGGCTGGTTCGGTGGCTCCAGTGATCAAGGGTTCCGGGGAGACGCGCGGTGCGCACGGTGCGCACGGTGCGCACGGTGCGCACGGTGCGCACGGTGCCGCCGGATGGCACCGCCTGCGGGTCGCATCCGTACGCCGGGTCGGTGACGACGCCGTTTCGCTCACACTGGACGTGCCGGAACCCCTCGTGGAGACGTTCACCCACAGGCCCGGCCAGCACGTGACCATCCGTCACATGCTGGCGGGGCGCGAACTCCGCCGCAGTTACTCGGTCTGCCCGCCGCCCGACGATCCGGCCTGCCTGCGACTGGTGGTCAAGCGGCTCGGCCCGGGCGGGTTCGCGGAGTACGCCGCCAACGGCCTGACCGTCGGCGACGTCCTGGAGGTCGCCGGACCGGCCGGCGACTTCCACCTCGCCGACGCCCCGGGGGGACACCACGTACTGATCGCCGGAGGCAGCGGCATCACTCCGCTCCTGAGCATGGCGTCGGCCGCGCTGCGGGAGGACCCGACGTGCCGGGTCTCCCTGCTCTACGCCAACCGGACCATGGGGTCGGTGCTGTTGGCGGACGACGTGGACACCCTGGAACGGCGGTACCACGACCGCTTCTCGGTGCTGCATGTGCTGTCGAGGGAGACCGGGCCCACGGCACCGCCCGCCGGCCGCATCGACCAGGAGCGGCTGCCGGAGCTCCTGGCCATGGTCGGGGCCGACCGCCCCGCCGCGCACCGGTACTTCTACCTGTGCGGCCCCTGGGGCTTGGTGGAGACGGCACGCAAGGCACTCGCCGACTGGGGCGCCGACGAGGGCGTCGTGCGCTTTGAGCTCTTCTCGGCCGGCGACCGGCCGGAGGATCCACCGGCCGCCCCGGGCCGGTTCGGGCGGATCACCGTGTACTTCGACGGCGAGGCCACCGACCTCACCATGGACCCGGAGGACGAGTCCGTGCTGGACGCGGTACTCCGCGCGCAGCCGGACGTGCCGTACTCCTGTCGCGACGGCCTGTGCGGGGTGTGCCGGGCCAGAGTCGTCTCCGGTGAGGTGGTCCTCGGGCGGCAGTACGCGCTCACCGAGAAGGACCTCGCGCGCGGGTACACGCTCCCCTGTCGGGCCCGGCCGGCGACACCCGAGATCGCTCTCGACTTCGACGCGTGAACCGGCCTGCGGGCGGCGCTCCTTGGTGCCGCTCGCACGGTCGGCCGGATCTGATCAATCGTCAACTCGGTGGTCTCGTCGGTCGCGGCTTATGCCCGCATCACGCCCGATCCGTCCTGCCTACTTGTTTGCGCATTGCCAACTCCCTTGCCCTGCGCGGTCGAACGCGCCGATCCGAAGCCCGCATGCTGTCAACCGGTAGCCGGATTCCGTGCCGAATCCTGCTGATGCCGCTGCTCATGCCCCTGTCGATGCTCCCGCCGACGCAACGAATGGACTGGAAATGAAGAAGCTGTGGGTCGGCTGCGCACTGGCCGGTGTCATCCTCACTGCCGCCGCTCTCACCGGCTTCAACGCCGGCCACGGCACGTCCGGGGCCGTCGCCGATTCCCAGTGGGGCGGTTCGGTCCCGACGGTCTCCGCCCCCTGAGCATCGGACACTCCCTGGCTCGGAACTGTCCTGGCGGCCTCAGGCCGCCAGGACAGCCCTCGTTCAGGCGCCTTCGGCGTTCAGGCACCTCCCGCGGCATCAGTCCTCTTCGAGGAACCCGCTCCGAGCCAGCAGATACGCGAGCTGGGCCCGGCTGCGACTGCCGAAGAAGTCGGCGGCCCAGCGCACGTGGTTGGTGACGCTGCGCAGACTCATGCCCAGTCGCGCGGCAATCGCGCTGTCCGTGTAGCCGTTGATCATGTGCCGGAGCACTGCGCGGCGCACTTCGTCCGTCACCGCGGCCGACGTCGGAGTGGAGTGGTTCGGCTGGAGCGGGACCGCGCGCTGCCAGATGTGGTCGAACATGCCCACCAGGTAGCGCACCACGCCCGGATGCTCGATCGCGAGCGCGAGATCACGGCGGTTGGCCGCCGGGTCCGGGACGAACGCAGTCCGCCGGTCACAGATGATCAGCCGGTCGAAGACCTCGTCCACCGTGCGGATCTCGCCACCTGCCTCGGCGATCTTCTCGGCGTAGCCGAGCGTCGGTGCGTGCGAGCGGATCGTGTGCTGGTAGATCGTCCGCTGCTGCACGCCTCTGGCCAGAGCGGACAGATCGTCGGACAGTGCCCGCTCCAGTAACTCCGGCGGACGCCCGCCGCCGGGCTGGGCGGTGAGCAGCTCGCTCTGGCAGGCGCTCACGGTGGCAGAGAGCGTGGCGCTGATGGCCTCGGCGCCGATCACGGCGCGAACCATGGCCGAGCCGGTCGGACTGTAGCTTTCCCGGTAGACGCGCTCAGCCTCGGAGACGCTGCGGTGCAGGTTGTCGAGCGCCCGCCTGCGGTTCACGATCACCTGCTCCAACTGCTCCATGCGCCCCCAGAGGGCCGTCTGCGGCGCCAATGCGGTCAAACCCCCCTCGGGCAGCCGCTTGACCAGGCCGAGCTCCAGCAGACACGGGGGGCACTCGCGTGCGACGCTCCCGCCTTTCAGCAGCTCTCCGTAGAAGTGGAGACCCTCCTCGCAGAGCTCGACGGCTGTCTTGTCCTCTGAGTCCGGGTCAGTGCACATTCATCCCCCCAGCAGTTCGCAAATTGCCTGTTCATTCTGCCAAAGATGCCCGGCATCCGCAGCAGGCGACCTTCCTTCTGGGGGAGGCTCGTTGGACGCCGCCCAACAGGCATTGCGCCGGTCTCTATTTTCTTTTCGCGGGGGAAAGAAAAACGCGGAACGATCGGGTTCGCAGATCTCTCTGTAGCCCGCCAGGATCAGCGACGCATTTCCAACATTTCGTGGCGTGCCGACAAATCCGGAGGGGTCAGCGCTCGTAGCTGCCGTCGAGGCGACCACGGGCGAGGACGGGGCCGGTCACGGCCGCGAGGAGGGCGCGGGGCTTGGCGGTCTCCAGCGGGGCGTCTCCGGAGCCGGTGGCCACGGGCGCGCCCAGGGCGAAGAGTTGGAAGACGTAACGGTGCGGGCCGTGGCCCTTGATCGGCTCCGGCCCCAGGTAGCCGCGGCGCATCCCCCAGCGCAGCACCCGTACGCCGTCGGCGGCGGACATGGTGGACTCGGCGGACGCGGCGGACGTGGCGGCCCTGCCGGTCCCGCCCGAAGCACCCGAAGCGCTTTCTGCAGCACCGGCGTTGAGCGCGCCGGCCGGGATCCCGTCGATGGTCGGGGCGAGCAGCGCGAGGCAGTGGACGAAGGGCGCACGCGTCGGCGAGTCCACATCCTCGACGACCAACAGGAGTTGCTCAGCGTCCGCCGGAACTCCCGTCCAGGAGAGCGCCGGTGAGAGGTTCTCGCCGCCTGCGCGGCGACCTGCGTGGCGCTGCGGGATGTCGCCGCCGTGGGCGAAGTCGTGGCTGGACAGGTCGATGGTCTCGCGACCGGTCAACTGCGGCAGGTTCCAGGCAAGCTGTGCCTCGCCCGCGCGCTTGTTCTTGAGCAGGGTTCCGAGGATCGCCACGTTCGTCGTGTCCTCCGTCGTCGGGGTTCAGGCGGGTTGTTCAGGTGAGCGTTCAGGAGCGTGTGGAGCGTCGTCGCACGATGGCTACGCCCGCGCCGCGTCGGCGAGGTCGCGGACCTCGTCCGCGACGGTGGGCCACAGCGCGGCGGGCAGGTCGTGGCCCACGCCGGGGAAGATCCGCAGCCGGGACCCGGCGACCGTCCCGGCGGTGGTCCGCCCGGCGGCGGCACGGAGGATCGGGTCCTGCTCCCCGTGCAGCACCAGAGTCGGGTGGCGCAGCTCGCGCAGGCGCGCGCCGTGCCACTGCGCGCCGATCTGGCGGCTCTGCGCCTTGGCGTCGCGCGGGCCGCTGTCCACCTCCGCCTCGACCCAGGCCCGGGCGGCGTCCTCGTCGAACGGGTAGGCGGGTGAGGCGATGCCGCGCCAGACCGCGAGTGAGGCCTCGATGTCGCCCTCGCGCCCCTCCGGGAACGTGGCCCGGGACAGCTTGGCCAACAGACCGAAGCGGAGGTAGCGCAGCACCCGCAGTCCGGAGACGTCGCTCGGGAGCGCCGCCGACGAGGTCACCGACAGCACCCGGTCGGGATGGCGCAGGGCGATCCGCTGCGCGATCAGGCCCCCGAGCGAGTGCCCGAAGACGTGCGCGCGTTCCCAGCCCAGGGCGTCCATCACCGCGATGCCGTCGTCGGTCATGTCCTCGGAGGTGTAGGCGTCGCCGCGCCTGCCGAACAGTGCCTTGAACGGATTGGTGGTCTCGGTCGGCGGCATCCGGGTCGACTCGCCCGCGTCGCGCTGGTCGTAGCGGACCACGTCGAACCCCGCGTCGGCGAAGGCCTGGCAGAGCCCGGCGGGCCACCAGAACCGTGCGGTGGCCAAGCCCATGATCAGCAGCAGCGGCTCGCCGCCTTCGGAGCCCCGGAGCCGGTCGTAGGCGATGTCGACCTGCCGACCGTGCGCGCGGTTGTGGGCGTACCGGGTGGGCGTCCAGACGGGCGCGCCGGCCTGGATGGTGCTCTCGGACATGGGGAACGTCCCTTCTCCGTCGGTCTCAGGCGACGGAATCTGCGATCGTCGTTCGCAGTTCATGATGCAAGATACTGCACACAGCGTTCGCAGAAAAGTGTGCAGGTCGGAGAGCATGACGACCCGGCCCGAGCATGCGTGCGACACGGACGGGTGATTCCCGACGGATCCACGGGCGCGTCCGGTGCGCGGCGCGGAGAATGGGCGATGTCCCAGCAGGACACGCAGGACACGCTGGACGTGCACGACATGCTCCGCCCGCAGGACCGGCAGGAAGGGGCCCGCCATGGCAACCGATCTCCGCCTCGCCCAGAATCCGGACGCCGACGCGCTGCTCAGCCGCAGCCCGCTGGCGGCGCTGATCGGCATGCTGTTGGACCAGCAGGTGCCCATGGAGTGGGCCTTCTCCGGCCCCCACACCCTGCTGGAACGACTCGGCGGTGGCGACCTCGACGCCCACCGGATCGCCGACTACGATCCGGAGGCCTTCGCCGCGCTCTGCTCGGAGAAGCCGGCGGTCCACCGCTACCCGGGCTCGATGGCCAAGCGCATCCAGCAGTTGTGCGCGTACCTGGACGAGCACTACGACGGCGACGCCGAGACGCTGTGGCGGGACGCGGCCACCGGCCCGGAGCTGCTGGCGCGACTGGAGGAGCTACCGGGGTTCGGCAGACAGAAGGCGCAGATCTTCCTGGCCCTGCTCGGCAAGCAGCTCGGCGTGCAGCCCGAGGGCTGGCGCGAGGCTGCGGGCGCGTACGGCGAGAAGAACAGCTTCCGCTCCGTGGCGGACATCACCGGACCCGCCTCACTGGTGAAGGTCCGGGCGTTCAAGCAGGAGGCCAAGGCGGCCAAGGCCGCCAAGGCAAGCGGGGCAAGTGGGGCAGGTGGGGCGGCAAAGAAGTGACGGTGCGACGGGACAGCCCGTCGCACCGCCGACTCTCCGCACCCTGGTACGTGCGGCTGCCTACCTCAGCGGCCCGCGAACGGCTCGAAGAGCAGGCCCTTGGAGGCGATGCCCGGGGCGAACGCGGTGACCTTGCCGGTGGTCAGGTTCAGCCTGCTCAGCGAGTTGGCGGAGGTGAAGTCCTGGCCGCGGCCGAAGTTTCCGGTGATCTCCACGATCGCGTTGGTGTTGCCGTCGACGGCGAAGATCGCGCCCTCGTCGCCGATCGCGAAGGCCGTGTCGTCGACCTGGGCGTTCAGGTGCAGGACTCGCACGCGCTGCGTCGGCCGGGCGTGCCGGTTCGCCTTGACGGTGTCGACGAAGATCAGCTCGCTGTCACCCTGGCTGTCGAGCAGCATCGAGCCGCCCACGCCCGGGACGTAGAACGGGACGTTCTCCAGCGAGTCCGGGTCGGACAGGTTGAGCGTCTCCGCCTTGCCCGTGAGCAGGTTGACGGCGTGCCCGTTGTCGGCCAGGGCGGAGGTCCACTTGGCGGTCCCGCCCGCCAGGTTGAGCCGGTAGAGCGCCGGGCCCTGGAAGACCGTGCCGTTGGGCGTGGTCGGGGAGGGGTTGGAGGCGGAGGTGTAGAGCCGGCCGTCGTGCTCGAGCACGGCGTCCGTGCCGCCGCCGTGGGGCAGCGTCTTGACGCCGTAGCCGTAGTGCGCGACCTGGTGGCCGGGGCGGGCCTGCGGGGTGATGGTGTAGAGGCTGGAGTTGCCGTCCTCGTTCACGGTGGCGACGACGCGGCGGCGGGTCGGATCAGCGCCGAGGCCGTCGACCTTGCCGACGACGGACCACTCGGCGACGACCTTGCCGCGCTGGTTGAACTCGACGACGGTGCTGTTCTTGTTGCCGGAGGGCGACGGCTCGCCCATGGTGCCGACACCGTTCTGGTAGCCGACGAAGATGTCGTCGCCGAGCTGCGCGATGTCGTCGGCGCCGCTCAGACCCTTGGGGGCGGCGGCGAAGACCTTGGCGTGGTAACCCGCCGGCACGCTGATCGGCGCGGGCTTGGCGGCGGACTTGGCGGCGGGCGTCGTGGTGGCCGCACCGGCCGTGCCGACGACGGTGGCGGCGAGGGCGGCGGCAACGGCGGCGGCGCCGACCAGAGCAAGACGAGAGGTCACGGTAGAGCCACTTCTCTCGGTGAATGACAGGGAGACCGCAGGCCTGCCGATTCCGGCGGCGCACACGGCTCACGTGGGACACCCCGTTGTCCCACCCCTTGGTGACGGTGCAGCAAGCACACGGCGACATCCGGATGGCGCCTGGATTGCCCGCACGCGTGCGGAGGGCAGCGTGGGCGAGCCGTCTGCACCGGCCCGCACGGCACCTGCCCGGTCCGGGCTCGGTCCGGGCCTCCGTCCGGGCTCGGTGGCCGAGACCTGTCCGCGACCTGGGGTCAGTACCCTGGTTGCCGGGAGAGTCCGCTTTCCCTCACCGGTTCCCCAGTTCCCCCATCCGTACCCGTGGACCTGCACAGGGAGGCAGCGTGCCCCGCAGCACGAGCGGCGACGCAGGCCACCACGACCGCCGCGGCACCGCCGACGACGGGCCGGGTGCGGAGGAACTGAACGAAGCGGCCACCGCCTTCGGGCTGTTGGCCTCCCCGATGCGGCTGCAGATCATGTGGCTGCTGATCGCGGCGGAGAGCGATGTCGGCGGGCTGGCGGAACGGCTCGACGCGTCGATGCCCGCGGTCAGCCAGCACCTCGCCAAGCTCAAGCTGGCCGGGATGGTGCGCTCGCGCCGCGAAGGACGGCGGCAGGTCTACCTGGTGGACGACCCGGTGCTGGTCGACGTGGTCCGGCTGGTGCTGAGCCGCCGCACGGCAACCGAAAGCCGTCCCTCACTGGCCCGTCGCATCATCGGCGGCTGAGAACCGCTTCAGGCTTCAGCGCGCCGACCAGGCCGGGTGGGCGCGCAGCCAACGGCGGGTGGCCAGCAGCAACGCCGCATAGCCGACCAACACCGCGCCGAGCAGCGGGTAGAAGCCGAGCGGCAGCACGCCGAGGCCCAGCGCCGCGCCGAACGGCGTCGCCGGAAGCAGCAGACCGACGACCGCCAGGCCTCCGTTGGCGAGCCGAACCGGCCAGGTCGCCCGGGGGCGACCCTGCGCGCCGCCCGGAACCCGCAGCAGATGGACCGTCAGCGCCTGGGTGATCAGGTTCTCGGTGAACCAGCCCGAGTGGAACAGCAGTTCCTCGTGTGCGCCGGTCCGGCCGTGCGCGGTGGCCAACAGGACCGCGAAGGTCGCCAGGTCGGCGAGCGCGTTGACCACGCCGACGAGCAACGCGTACCGGGCCAGCGCCCCCCGCCTGAGCGGCCGTGGACGCTGCACGCCCCTGCCCGCGGGCTTGTCCGCGCGACCGCCCGGGCCCGCCGCGAGTGGCTGGTCGAAGGCGAGCGCGAGCTGCGCGGCGTCGAAGCAGAGGTTCTGCGTCAGCACCTGGGCGGGCAGCATCGGCAGGAACGGCACCAGCGCGCCGGCGGCCAGCATCGCCAGCACGTTGCCGAGGTTGGAAGCAAGGGTGATCCGCAGGTAGTTGCCGACGTTGGCGAGCGCCGTGCGGGCGGAGCGGACCGCGTCGCCGAGGACGGTGAGTCCCGGCGCGGCGAGGACCAGGTCGGCGCTGCTGCGCGGGCCCTCGTCCAGCGCGCCGGGAGAGCCGATCCCGACGTCCGCGGCGCGCAGCGCGGGCAGATCGTTGAGGCCGTCGCCGAGGAAGCCGACCACATGCCCGTTGGCGCGCAGAGCGGAGACGATACGCGCCTTCTGAGCAGGGGCGGCGAGCGCGAAGACGACCGTCGACTCCACCGCCCGGCGCAGATCGGCGTCGTCAAGGGCGTCGACGTCCGGTCCCAGCAGCGGGGCGCCGGGGTCGAGGCCGACATCCCGGCAGGCCTGGACGGCGGCCCCGGCCCGGTCCCCGGTGACGATCTTCACGGCGATGCCCTCGGCGGTGAGCTCGGTGAGTGCGGCGGCTGCGCTCGGGTCCGGCTCGTCGGCCAGCGCCACCAGGCCCAGCAGCGTCAAGCCGTCCAGGTCCGCGACAGCCGGAGCGGCGGGTCGACGTCCGGCCCCGGCCCGAGGCCGCGTCCCGGATACGGCGACGGCGAGCACCCGCAGGCCCTCACCGGCCAGGCGGTCGGCCAGTTCCAGCACACCGGCCCGCCGGTCGTCGTCCAACTCGACGGCGGCGGCGAGCAGTTCCGGCGGGCCGGTCGAGTGCTGGTGCCGGCCCGCGACCAACCGCAGGCCGCCGGTCCGACGTTCGGCGGGGTCGGCCCGCTCCGCGGGGTCGGCGTGGTCAGCATGGTCAGCGCGCTCTGCGGGGTCGGCCGACGGCGGGACGGCACCGGCCCGGACGCGCCCGCAGCGGGCGAGGATCTCCTCGACGGCCCCCTTGGCCACCAGGGCCTGCGCGGCCTGCGCCCCCGACAGCGTGAGCCCCGGCCCGGCCTGGGCGGCGACCACGACCGTCGCGACGCGTCGACCCGGATCGAACGGCAGGGCCGCGACACCCACCAGGCCTGCCGCGAAGTCCTCGTCCGGCCCGAGGCCGCCGGGCCCACCGAGACCGTCGAGACCGTCGAGCACCGACCCGGACGCGCTCGCTGCCGAACCCGAGCCCGCCTCGGCAGCGGCCAGCAACGCGTCGTCGACGGCGTCGAGTTCGGGCGGGTCGCCGAGCTCGGCGCAGATCAAGCTGTTGACGGCCGCCCAGCGCAGAACCTCCGGATCCGGACGGCCCGTCGCGTCCACGGCGGAGCGGAGGGTGAGCCGGTCCCGGGTCAGGGTGCCGGTCTTGTCGATGCAGACGACATCCAGCGCGCCGAGGTCGTGGACGGCGGTCAGCCGTCGGGCGAAGACGCGGCCCCTGGGACCGCGACGCAGCACGGCCGCCTGACGGGCCAGTGCGGCGGTCACTACCAGCAGCAGCATTTCGGGCGTCAACCCGACACCGACGGCCGCCGCATACGGCAAGGCCTCCCAGCGGTGGCCGTCCACCAGCGCGCCGACGAGCAGACCGGCCGCACCCGAGACCAGGGCGAGCCGGAGCAGCAGCCCGGACACCTCCCGCGCGGTCCCGTCGAACGCGGTCCGCCGCTCCCCTGCGGGCGCTCCCGCGCCCGACCCGGGCCGGCGGTCCGAACCTGCACACGCCCGGACCTTCGCGCGTGCCCCGGCGCTCGACGCCGCATTCGCTCCGGCGCTCGGCGCCCGATTGGCTCCGGCGAGGAAGGTGTCCGCGCCGGTCGCCAGGACGACGCCCACGCCGGTGCCGTGCGCCACCACGCTGCCGCGCAGGCAGAGCCGGGCGTTGTCCGGCGAGACCCGGCCGGTACGCACCGCGCCGCCACGGCCTGCGGCACGCTTGGGCACCGGCTGGCTGACGCCGGTCAGCAGCGCCTGATCGACCGTCAGCCCCTCCGCACGCAGCAACAGCAGATCTGCGGGGACCCGGTCCCCGGGAACCAGCCGCACCACGTCACCGGGGACGAACTGGTCGAACGGCAACTCCCGTTCGACCGATGACCCAGACCGTGACCCCGACCGTGACGCCGGTGACGGCGCCGGCCGACGGCGCAGCACCGTCGCCGTGCTGCCCACGTCGACGAATCGCCGCAGCGCGGCGGTCTCGCGCTCCGCCCGCAACTCGCCCACCAGGCGCAGCGCACAGCCCGCGGTGATCAGCAGCAGCAGGACCGCGGTGCTGGTGAAGGCCCCGGAGACGGCCGTCGCTCCGGCCAGGAGACAGAGGGTCATCGTGTAGGGGTCACGGAGCAGCAGCGCGACCCGCCGGGTACGGGTCGGACGCGGCGGCAGCGGCAGGGTGTTCTCGCCGTGCGCGGCGAGCCACAGTTCGGCGGTCTCCTCGGGCAGCCCCCTCCGGCTCGTCCCGAGCGCCCGCAGCACCTGAAGATCCGTCAGTTCGCTCAGTGCGCTCACCTCGCGGGGATCCACGCGCCGGGCGGACGGGGCCGAGGCAGCCAGGGGAACCTGGTCAGCGGAAAGGGCGGGAGCACCGTCCTTGCGGCGGTCCCGGCGTGCCCGCAGATCAGTCGGACCGGTCAGCGCTGCCTCCCCATCTCCACTTCGGCACCAGCGTAAACGCGCAGCCCGTAAGCATTTGACAGTGCCCTTACGCAAGGGCCATCATATGAATGTTCATTCATGAGACACCTCGTTCGGTGAGGCGTCTCCACGGACACAGGCCACTGATCCCAACCGTCGAGAGACGCTCCGGATCAGGACACCTCCTCCCGACCTAAGGGTTGAGGCCAAGTGGCTGCGCAGGCGGACCTGTCCCAGAACAGGCCTCGCGCTACGCCGTGGAGTGCCAAAGCTCTGACGAGTTGGGGTGTGCCGGACACGGCTGATGCCGTATTGGTCCGGGTTCGGTGTGCCCCCTGCCGCTGCGACGCGCGACGCGTCACGACCGGAGGGAGGCGAGAAGCAGTGGACTGCAGTCCGAGTAGCCCGGGCCATAAACGGCCCCACATCCGCTTGACCTCGTCTTCTTTCGGCATGCGGTAACCACCTGCTGATCCTTGATCCTTCTGCGCGCGCGGACGCTCGCAGGGTGGATGGATGCTGCATGCCCTCCGATCGGCCTTCACGGCCACAGGGAGGGACCATCATGACCACCACGATCGACCCGAAGGTCCAGGGCGACGCCGCCCGCACCACCGCGGTGCTGGACGACGCGCACCTCGGCGACATCCGCGGCGCGCTCGGCACCATCAAGCTGGACGACCACGGCGACCGCCGCGGCCTGTCCGCCAAGCTCAAGACGCTGCTCGCGATCGTCGGCCCCGGCCTGATCGTGATGGTCGGCGACAACGACGCCGGCGCCTTCGCCACCTACGGCCAGGCGGGCCAGAACTACGGCACCCACCTGCTGTGGACGCTGCTGCTGCTGGTCCCGGTCCTCTACGTGAACCAGGAGATGGTGCTCCGCCTCGGCGCGGTCACCGGCGTCGGCCACGCCCGGCTCATCCTGGAGCGGTTCGGCAAGTTCTGGGGCGCGTTCAGCGTCATCGACCTGTTCATCCTCAACGCGCTGACGCTGGTCACCGAGTTCATCGGGATCACCCTGGCCGCCGGCTACCTGGGGCTGCCCAAGGCCGCCGCCGTGGTGCTCGCCGCCGCGATCATCGTCGCCTCCGCGTTCACCGGGTCGTTCCAGCGCTTCGAGCGGATCGCGATCGCGCTCTGTGCCGGATCGCTGCTGCTGGTCCCGATCTACTTCATGGTTCACCCGAAGACCTCGCAGATGGCGCAGGACTTCGTGGTCCCGAACCTGCCGGGCGGCCAGGGCCAGCTGGCCACCGTGATGCTGCTGATCATCGGCATCGTCGGCACCACCGTCGCCCCGTGGCAGCTCTTCTTCCAGCAGAGCTACGTCATCGACAAGCGGATCACCCCCCGCTTCATGAAGTACGAGAAGGCCGACCTCTGGATCGGCATCGTGATCGTGGTCATCGGTGGTGCGGCGCTGATGGGCGCCACCGCCGCCGCCTTCGCGGGCACCAAGGGCTTCGGCAACTTCACCGACACTGCGGGCCTGGCCTCCGGCATCGCCGCCCACGCGGGCAAGGTCGCCGGTGTCCTCTTCGCCGTCGCGCTGCTGGACGCCTCGATCATCGGCGCCTTCGCGGTCTCGCTCTCCACGGCCTACGCCATCGGTGACGTCTTCGGCATCAAGCACTCGCTCCACCGCGGCGTCAAGGGTGCCAAGGGCTTCTACGCCGTCTACGCCGGCCTCGTCGCCCTGGCCGCCGGCATCGTGCTGATCCCCGGCTCGCCGCTGGGACTCCTCACCGAGGGCGTGCAGACCCTCGCGGGCGTGCTGCTGCCCTCCGCCACGGTCTTCCTGCTGCTGCTCTGCAACGACAAGCAGGTGCTCGGCCCGTGGGTGAACGGCCCGAAGACCAACGCCTTCACCTCCGCCGTGATCGGCATCCTGGTCACCCTGTCGATCATCCTGACCGCGTCGGTGCTCTTCCCGAACATCACCGCGGGCGCGATCCTCGACATCATGGCCGTCTGCGGCGTGGTGGGCGTCCTGGCCGCCGGGTACGCGCTGACCAAGCGCCGCACCGCGACCAAGGAAGACCCCATCGACCGCACGGGCCGCGACGACTGGCGGATGGCTCCGCTGGAGACGCTGACCCGGCCGGTCATGGCCACCGGCCGCAAGATCGGCATGAGCGCGCTCCGCAGCTACCTGCTGGTCGCGATGATCCTGGTGATCGTCAAGATCGTCGAGGTCGCCCTCGGCCACTGAGCCGAGCAGTTCCACACACCGCACGAGCCCGGTCCGGCCCCTCGGGGTCGGACCGGGCTCGCGTGCTGTTCCCGGGCGAACTTCCGGGGCGGAGTTCCGGGCGAAGTTCCCGTCCGAGAATGACCGAGAACGAGCGGTTGTCAGTCCGAGAAGCGTCCGGCGATCCACTCCGCACCACGGCGGGCGGCGACGAGCCGACGGTTGCGGCGGGTACGCGGCTGCGGCAGCCGCAGCGGCGAGGTCGGGCTCACGGGCGATTCGGAGGAGCGAGGGAGGGCGCGCTGCGCCTGGGCCGCCTCGGCAGCGAGGCGGGCACCGGCCTGGCCGAGCTCGGCCAGCAGCCGCTGCCGACGTCCCGTGCCCCTGGCCCGGAGCCAGGCGGTCCACAGCCCCTCGATCTCACCGACCACAGCGGCCAACCGCAGCTGCGACCGGCCGTTCTCACGCGACTCCCCCGACTGCACCTGAGAGTGCTTCCTCTCTCCCTGCACACAGATAAGCCAGTTGCTTATGTGCGCAAGTATAGAAAACACATCCGCTGATGCACCTTCAAAGCCGCTTCGGCCAAGGGCAGTCGGGACCGAGGGGGTGCCAGGCTACTCGTGCAGCTGTGGCGACGGCGTGCCGAGCAGATGGTGGAACCACCGGCCGGTGGGACGCACACGAGCCAACGCACATAATCTTTTCATTCACCGCCTAGGATGGCGTGAACCCGGGGGAATTGACCGACAAATCGGGCGAAAGAGAGCAACGTGAGGCGAGCCGGCGAGGCAAAAACCCTCCCCGACTACCGCGACTACCGCGCGGACTCGGGCCGCATCGCACGACTGCCCGTGCGACGGCACAACGCGCTGCTCGCGGGGTGGACGGTGCTCTGGTTCGTCCTGGTCGTGCACAGTGGCGGGGTGTCCTGGCACTACCTGCGCCAGGGCGAACAGCTGCTCTTCGGCAGCGATCCCGGCGGCGGGCTCTCCCTCTACGCCAACCACCCCGAGCTGCAGATCGGACCGTTCAGCCTGCTGGTGGCGCGGATCTTCGCGCCGTTCCCGCCCGCCACCGGCGAGTTGTTCGCCGAGGGGACGATGGCCGGACTGGGCCTGGTGATGGTGATCCTCGTCGGGCGGACCGCCGCCCAGCACTACCTCGGGACCGGCACCAACCACCGCCGTCTGCAACAGCGGATACTCATCGCCGGACTGGCCTTCATCCCGATGTGGATCGAGGTCACCGTCCGGTTCGCCCATCTCGACGACGCGCTGGCGCTGTTCTGCTCCACCCTGGCCGTCCACGCCCTGGCCCGCGGCCGGACCTGGGCGGTCGCCGTCTTCCTGGCACTGGCCGTCGACGCCAAGCCGTGGGCGCTGCCGTTCGCGGTGCTGCTGATGGCACTGCCGTCCGGCCGACGGCGCGGCCCCCTCCTCCTCTTCTGCGTCCTGGTCGCCGCCGCCTGGCTGCCGTTCTACCTGGGCAATCTGGACACCATGGCCGCGGCCAAGTTCGCGATTCCCAACCAGCCCGCGTCCTCGCTGCGGTGGCTCGGTGTCAGTGCGCCGTCCACGCCGTCGTGGGACCGGCCGGCCCAGTTCGCGCTCGGGGGACTGCTGGGGGCGCTCGCGGTGTGGCGGGGCCGCTGGCCGGCGGTGATCCTGGTCGGCGCGAACGCGCGCATCCTGCTGGACCCGAGCACCTACACGTACTACAGCGCCTCGGTGCTGCTCGGCACGCTGATCTGGGACGCCGTCGGACAGCGGCGACTGGTGCCGTGGTGGAGCTGGATCGCCCTGCTCTCCCTCTACGGCGGTGCCCTGTTCATCCCCGACGCGCCGACGCGCGGGCTGGTCCGGCTGGCGTTCGTGGTGGTCTCCGTCGCCTACGTGCTGCTGTGGCCGTCGAGGAACAACCGCACCCGCAAGCGCCGTCGCGTGGCGGAGTCCGCCTCGACGGGGGAGTCCGGGGCGACCGGGGAGTCCGGGGCGGACGCGCCGCCGACGGGGGCGTGGGACGGTTCCGGTGCGCGGGCGCACGTGGTCGCACCGCGCCGCTCCCCGGAGCTTGCCGACGCCTGGTGAGAACCGGGGGACAGAGCCTGGGCGCGGAGCCCGGGTGCTGCGACCAGCCCCGTCAACCTGGCCGTACTACCCGTGAGTTCGCCGATACGCTCGGCGAATGACCCAGATGACTGAGCGCCCTGACGATCCGGCAGAACTCGTTCCGGTGCGAGTCGACCCTGCGGAGCTCGCCGCCCTGGCGCGGCGCTACCCGCACCTGCACGCGCCGCAACGCTGGGCCTGGGGCAGTCTGGACGCCCGGTTCTCCGCACAGCTGCCCGAGGACCGGCTCATCACCAACATCCATCTCGTCGGGTTCCAGGACGACGGCGTGGTGCTCTGCCGCGACGAGCGCGACCACTGGTTCCTGCCCGGCGGGACGCGGGAGCAGGGTGAGAGCGTCCACCGCTGCCTGGCCCGCGAACTGCGCGAGGAGGCGGGCGCGCGGATGCTCGGCGCACCCGCGTGGATCGGCGCGCACCACTGCGTGACGGACAACCCGCGCCCCTACCGTCCCTGGCAGCCGCACCCGGAGAAGGCCTGGCTGTGGGGCTGGGCGGAGGTCCTGGTGGACTCCGAGCCGACCAACCCCGACGACGGCGAACCGGTCGTCGAGGTCCGCGTGGTGACGCCTGCGGAGGCCCAGCGGCTGCTGGTCAGGGAGCGCGAGCCCTGGTGGTCCGAGCTGGTGGCGCTCGCCGTCGAGTCCCGCGCCGGGGCGCGCACGCTGGGGAATTGACTGCTCGACGCGCCCCGTCACAGGCGTGACAGCGACGCCACCTTGCGGAACGATGTATGCCCTCTGTGCGTGTGTTGCACCTGGTACGCCAGAGCTGAGGGGATATGCCCGGTACACACCGCCTGTGGTGAGCAGTGAGAGGAGTGGAATGGCCGAGCAGTTGGCTCTGTCACACCCCGAGTCCGCCCGACCGCGACCTCCGCAGCGCGCTCAGGCGGGCACCCGGCCGAACCCCCAGCCCAAGCCGCGGCGGGCGTCGCGCTGCGGCGGACACACGGCCAAACCGCCCCAGCGCCGGGGCTGGCCGGTCGCCCGCCCGAAGCCGGGCTGGGTCCTCGTCGGACTGCCGCTCCTCGGCGCGGGCGTCGACGAGGTGCTGGGCAACCCGCTCGGCGTGGTCTTCGCCCTCTGCGCGGCGCTCGGCACCGCGTGGGCGGCACTCCTCTGCACCCGACGCGGACTGTGGTGGGTGCTGCCGATGCCGCCCCTGCTGGTGGCCGCGATCACGGTCGTCTCCCAACTGGCTCTGCACGGCGACCAACTCGCGGGCGGCCGGTCCCTCGCCACGGCCTCGGTGAAGTGGGCGGTCACCGACTTCCCGATCATGGCGAGTGCCGTTCTGGCCGCCGTGGCCGCCCTCGGCCTGCGCCGGGTGCTCGCGCTGCGCAGCGGCGAAGGCAGTGCGGTCCGCCCGCAGGACGCCCGCCCCCGCAGCGTCCGTCCCCGCGTCGTCCGCCCGCGCCGCGCGGACGCGGACGGAGGCCCGGCGTCGGCAGCGGCCTCAGCAGCGGCCTCCAGCGCGGCCGATGCCCAGCCGCAGGATCCGAGCCAGGTCCCCGTCCCGCGAAGGAACCACCATGGCTGACCGCCCCCGCAACCGCGCGGTGGGCCGTCGGTCCGCTCCGTCGCTGGTCCAGGCCGGACGCGCCGCCGTCGCCACCGCCTCCGCGGGCGTGCTGCTGGTCAGCGGCATCTCGTGGTTCGCCTACAACTCGCTGACGGACGGCCTGAACACCTCGGACGCCCTGGCGGTGGCGCAACGCCACGCCCCGCCGAAGATCGACAACTCGATCAACCTGCTGCTGATCGGCCTCGACAGCCGCAAGGACATGAACGGCAACGACCTGCCGAAGCAGTTCGTCGAGCAGGACCTGCACGCGGGGTCCAGCGACATCGGCGGGTACAACACCAACACCCTGATCCTGCTGCACATCCCGGCAGGCGGCGGCAAGGTGCAGGCCTTCTCCATCCCGCGCGACGACTACGTCCAGACGCTCAACGGCGACGGGACCAGCCAGGGCTTCCACAAGGTCAAGGAGGCCTACGGCATCGCCAAGGCCGCCGCCGAGCCCGCCCTCAAGGCGCAGGGCCTCACCGGCGCCGCGCTGGAGCAGCAGAGCCGCGAGGTTGGCCGGGAGGCGACGCTGGCCACCGTCCAACAGTTCCTCGGCATCCGGATCGACCACTTCGCCGAGGTCAACCTGCTCGGCTTCTACGACATCGCCCAGGTGGTCCAGCCGATCACGGTCTGCCTCAAGCACGCCACCAAGGACCCGGCCATGGCGGGCCAGGGCTCCGGCGCGGACTTCCACGCCGGCTACAACACGCTGGACGCGGCCCAGGCGCTGGCCTTCGTCCGCCAGCGCCACAACCTCACCAACGGCGACCTGGACCGCACCCACCGCCAGCAGGCCTTCATCTCCTCGGTGATGTACAAGCTGAAGCAGGAAGGTCTCTTCAACGACCTGGGCAAGATGCAGTCCCTCTTCGACGTGGTGAAGAAGGACGTGGTGCTCGACTCGCAGTGGAACATCCTGGACTTCGCCCAGCAGGTCCCCAGCCTGACCGGCGGCAACGTCGTCTTCAACACCCTCCCGATCCAGGGTTTCGCCACCCGCAACGGGGAGTCGGTCAACCTGGTCGACGAGCTGCAGATCCAGCGGATCATGCAGCGCCTGACCGGCCACGACGCGAGCCCGGCGGCGACGCCCGCGTCGTCCTCGCCCGCGTCCGGTGGTAACGGCGGCAGCGGCGGCGGGTCGGCGCCGCAGCAGGTCGCACCGGCGACGGTGGACGTGCTGAACGGCTCCGGGATCACCGGTCTGGCGGCGCAGAAGCTGAAGTCGCTGGTCGACGCGGGCTGGTCGCAGGGCCGGACCGGCAACGCCGCCCCGCACACCCGCACCGTGGTCCACTACGGCAGCGGCGCGCAGCAGGCCGCCCAGCAGATCGCGGCGAAGCTCGGCGGCAGCGGCATCACGGTGGCCTCCTCCAGCGCGGTCGCCCCCGGCCGCGTCGAGGTGGTCCTGGGCACGGACGCCACGCCGACGTCGCCCGGCGGCGCGGCGGCCTCCGGCGGGTCGGGCGGTGGGGCGGGCGGCCCCGGCGGCTCGTCCGACGGAGCGCAGGCCGGGACGGTTTCCGACATCCCCTTCCAGGGCTCGGCGGTCGAGATGGGCCAGGGCATCCCCTGCGTGGACTGACGGGCGCCCGGCCGGGCGCCCAGGGTCAAAACGGACTCTTGTGCGACCCGGCTAGGAGATCCGCAAACACGTAGGACACACTTGTTGTGATTGATCGCACTGTTTCCCGGTCGGGCATGATGGGGAACGCACCTCAAGCCTGCACGGCCGACTAGGAGGACCGAGTGGACGACGTTCTGCGGCGGGCACCGCTCTTCACCGCGCTGGACGATGAACAGTCAGCGGAGCTGCGTGCCTCCATGGCGGAGACCACGCTCGCGCGCGGCGAGTCGTTGTTCCACGAGGGCGACCCGGGCGACCGGCTGTACGTCATCGTCGAGGGCAAGGTGAAGCTGCACCGCGCTTCGGCCGACGGCCGCGAGAACATGCTCGCGGTGGTGGGCCCCAGCGAGATGATCGGTGAGCTCTCTCTCTTCGACCCGGGCCCGCGTACGGCGACGGCCTCCGCGCTGACCGAGGTCAAGCTGCTCGGCCTGGGCCACGGCGATCTGCAGCCGTGGCTGCAGACCCGCCCCGAGGTCGCGATCGCGCTGCTGCGCGCCATCGCACGCCGCCTGCGCCGGACCAACGACGTCATGTCGGACCTGGTCTTCTCCGACGTCCCCGGCCGCGTGGCCAAGGCGCTGCTTGACCTGTCGCGCAGGTTCGGCGTCCCGTCGGACGAGGGCATCCACGTCGTCCACGACCTCACCCAGGAGGAGCTGGCCCAGCTGGTCGGCGCGTCCCGCGAGACGGTCAACAAGGCGCTCGCCGACTTCGCGCAGCGGGGGTGGCTCCGCTTGGAGGCTCGCGCCGTGATCCTCCTCGACGTCGAGCGTCTTGCGCGCCGTTCGCGCTGAGCCCTTCGGGCAGACGAGGTAGTTGCACTATCCCAGTTGGGGCATGCGGGGCAGTTGCACTATCAGGGGCGCGGGGCTCTGCTGATCTGCGGCTCCGCCGCGTGGGCGCGAGTAACCACTGATGAGCGAATGGCCCTGTACGTTCGGGGCTCCACCTCGCAGGGTGGCTTGTCGCGCAGTTCCCCGCGCCCCTGACGTTTGCAACCAGATGCGGGAGCGAATCCGCCGCTACAGCGCGCCCTGCTCCCGCAGGTACTCCAGCTGCGCGCGCACCGACCACTCCGCCGCAGGCCACAGCGCGTGGTCGACGTCCGCGTAGACGTGGGCCACGACCGCCGCGGGCGTCGTGTGCCCCGCGGCCACCGCTGCGGCGACCTGGGCGAGGCGGGACTCGCGGTGGGAGAGGTAGTACTCGACCGCGCCGAGGGCGTCGGTGAGGACCGGGCCGTGGCCCGGGAGGATCGTGGTGACGTCGCGCTCCTGCGCGAGAGCGCGCAAGCGGCGCAGGGAGTCGAGGTAGTCGCCCAGGCGGCCGTCCGGGTGGGCGACGACCGTGGTGCCCCGGCCCAGGACCGTGTCGCCGGTCAGCACCGCGCCGTCCGCGGGGAGCGTGAAGCAGAGCGAGTCCGACGTGTGCCCGGGCGTGCCGACGACGCGGAGCTCCATGCCGCCGTACGTCAGCACGTCGCCGTCGGTCAGGCCCTCCTCGCCGAGCCGCAGGGACGGGTCCAGCGCCCGGACCCCGCTGCCGCTGAGTTCGGCGAAGCGGGCCGCGCCCTCGGCGTGGTCGGTGTGGCCGTGGGTGAGGAGCGTCGCGGCGACCCGGCAGCCGCGCGCCTCGACGGCGGCCAGCACGGCCGCGAGGTGGCCCTCGTGCAGGGGGCCCGGGTCGATCACCACGGCCTGGGTGGATCCCGGCTCGGCGACGATCCAGGTGTTGGTGCCCTCCAGCGTCATCGGCGACGGGTTGGGCGCGAGCACGAGAGCGGCTCGCTCGGTCGGCTGCTGGACGGTCACAACTTCCCCCGCAGCGCCAGACCCGGGTAGCCCGGCCAGCTGACCACGACCGCGCCGTCCTGCTCGATCCGCGCCTCGGCCATGATCGGCTGGACGGTGCGCGCGTCCGCCGCCTCCAGCGCCTGGGCCGGGGAGGCGAGCGGCTCCAGCTCGCGCAGCGTGGTGACGGTGGGCGGCAGCATGCCGAACTCGCCCGCCGCGTAGTGGGCCACCGCCTCAGCGGGGCTGATCCAGAGGACCCGGTCCGCCTCGCCCGGCACCTCGGCCGTGCGCTGGCCATCGGGGACGGTCGCGACGAAGAACCAGGTGTCGTAGCGGCGCTCCTCGAACGCCGGGGTGATCCAGCGCGACCACGCGCCCAACAGGTCGCTGCGCAGCACCAGGCCGCGCTTGGCGAGGAACTCGGCGAAGGAGAGCTCGTGCGCCTCCAGGGCCGCGCGCGCGGCGCGCCACTCCTCGCCGGAGACGTCAGCGACCACCGAGTGCGCATCCGGACCGGCCAGCAGCACGCCGGACTCCTCGAACGTCTCACGGACCGCCGCGCAGACGATCGCTCGTGCGTCGTCGGCGGGGACCCCGAGCCGCCTGCCCCAGGCCTCCGCGTCCGGACCGGCCCAGCCGACCTCGGGCCCGCTGTCGCGCTGGTCCACGGCCCCGCCCGGGTAGGCGTACATGCCGCCCGCGAAGGCCATGGAGGTGCGGCGACGCAGCAGGTACGCCTCGGTACCGCCCCCAGCGCCCTCAGCGCCCTCAGCGCCCCGACCGCCCTGCTCGGCGGCGCGCAGCAGCACGACCGTGGCCGCGCGGCGCGGCGTGACGGGGGTCAGTTCACCGCGTGCCTGCGCCGCGATCCGGTCCGCCCAGCTCGGCGGGAGTCGATCACTCATGGCCGGATCGTACGGCGCAGGCTGCGGATTGCCCATGGCACCCTTGTGCCCGGAGCCGGAAATACCCAGCTCAGGACGGGTACAGGCAGATTTGGGAACTCCGCGGGGTCAGTCGCGGACCTGGACCTGGATCTCCACCTCGACCGGCGCGTCGAGCGGCAGCACCGCGACGCCGACCGCGCTGCGCGCGTGCACGCCCGCCTCGCCCAGGACCGCGCCGAGCAGCTCGCTCGCGCCGTTGACGACGCCCGGCTGGCCGGTGAAGTCGGGGGCGGACGCCACGAAGCCGACGACCTTGACCACGCGCTCGACCTTGTCGAGGTCGCCGATCAGGGACTTGACCGCGGCCAGGGCGTTGATCGCACAGATCTTCGACTGCTCCTTGGCCTCCTCGGCGGTGACCTCGGCGCCGACCTTGCCGGTCAGGCTCAGCTTGCCCGCGACCATCGGCAACTGGCCGGAGGTGAAGACATAGTCGCCGGTGCGGACAGCGGGGACGTAGGCCGCAAGCGGCGGGGTGACCTCGGGCAGCTCCAGGCCCAGCTCGGCCAGGCGGCTCTCTACCTTGCTCATTGCTACTGCTTCTCCCGCTTCAGGTATGCCACCAGCTGCTCCGGGTTGTTCGGGCCAGGAACGACCTGGACCAACTCCCAGCCGTCCTCGCCCCAGGTGTCCAGGATCTGCTTGGTCGCGTGCACCAGCAGCGGCACCGTCACGTATTCCCACTTGGTCATGACACCGGACTCTAGCCCGTTCGCCCAACCCCCACGGGTTACGCTCGCCTGGACGGGACAAGACTGCTGGAGACAGCGACCACTGCCGAACACCGCAACCGATCGAACGAGATCGAACAAGACAGCCGACGCCCAGCGCCAGGGAGGCACGCCACATGCCCGCAGCCGCATCCGCCGGCCCGGACTGGGAGGGCGTGCGCCTGCACGTCGTCAGCGGAAAGGGCGGCACCGGCAAGACCACGGTGGCCGCCGCGCTCGCGTTGGCGCTGGCCAAGGAGGGTCGCCGGACCCTGCTGATCGAGGTCGAGGAACGCCAGGGCATCGCCGAGCTGTTCGGCATAGCGGCGCTGCCCTACGAGGAGCGCAAGGTGGCCGGCGGTCGCGGCCACGGCGAGGTGTTCGCGCTGGCCATCGACATCGAGCAGGCGCTGCTCGAGTACCTGGAGATGTTCTACAAGCTGGGCCGCGCCGGGAAGGCGCTCCGCAAACTCGGCTTCATCGACTTCGCGACCACGATCGCGCCCGGCCTGCGCGACGTGCTGCTGACCGGCAAGGCCTGCGAGGCGGTCCGCCGCCGACGCCCGGACGGGCGGCGCGTCTACGACGCGGTGGTGATGGACGCTCCGCCGACGGGCCGGGTGACCCGGTTCCTGAACATCAACACCGAGGTGGCCGGGCTGGCCCGGATGGGCCCGATCTACACCCAGTCGCAGGCGGTGATGCGGGTGATCCAGTCGCCGGAGACGGCCGTGCACATGGTCACGCTGCTGGAGGAGATGCCGGTCCAGGAGACGGTCGACGGGATAGAGGACCTGCACGCGGCGAAGCTCCCGCTCGGCGGGGTCTTCGTGAACATGGTCCGCCCGCCGGTCCTGGACGCGGCGGCCGTGCTGGCCGCCGACGGGGACGACCACGAGGAGGAGCTGGCGCTCGCCCTCACCGAGGCCGGTCTCGGCGGCCGTCGCGCGAGCGGCGGTCCGAGCGCGGCGGTGCGGAAACTGGTCGGCCCCCTCCTGGAGCAGGGCCGCGAACACGCGGCCCGGGTGGAGCTGGAGCGCGAACAGCGCCGCGACATCCAGGGGCTGAAGCTGCCCACCTACGAACTCCCGCAGCTGGCGGGAGGCGTCGACCTCGGCGGGCTCTACCGGCTGGCGACGGAACTGCGGAACCAGGGGGCGGCATGAGCACCGGCAACGGCGGCAGCAGCGGCAGCGGCAGTGCGGTGAACGGCGGCACCGGTGGTGAACTGACCGCGCGTCACCTCGATGTCGACGCGCTGATCGACGACCGCGGCACCCGGATCGTCGTCTGCTGCGGCTCCGGCGGCGTGGGCAAGACCACCACCGCGGCCGCACTGGGCCTGCGGGCGGCCGAACGCGGGCGCAAGGTCGTCGTCCTGACGATCGACCCGGCCCGCCGGCTGGCGCAGTCGATGGGCCTGACCGAGCTCGACAACACCCCACGCGTCGTCAAGGGCGTCAACGGGGACGGCGAGCTCCAGGCGATGATGCTCGACATGAAGCGGACCTTCGACGAGGTCGTGCTCGCCCACGCCGACCCCGAGCGGGCCCGGCAGATCATGGAGAACCCCTTCTACCAGTCGCTCTCCTCCGGCTTCGCCGGGACGCAGGAGTACATGGCGATGGAGAAGCTGGGCCAGCTGCACGCGACGGGCCGGTGGGACCTGATCATCGTGGACACCCCGCCGAGCCGTTCCGCCCTGGACTTCCTGGACGCGCCCAACCGGCTGGGGTCCTTCCTCGACGGACGGCTCATCAAGGTGCTGACCGCGCCCGCGAAGGTCGGCGGTCGCAGCGCGATGAAGATGCTGAACGTCGGCATGACGATGTTCACCGGCGTGCTGAGCAAGGTGCTGGGCGCGAACGTGCTCCAGGACGTGTCGACCTTCGTCTCGGCGATGGACTCGATGTTCGGCGGCTTCCGCGAGCGCGCGGACCGCACGTACGCGCTGCTGCAGGCGAAGGGCACGGCTTTCCTCGTCGTCGCCGCGCCGGAGCGGGACGCGCTGCGCGAGGCGGCGTACTTCGTCGACCGCCTCGAGGCCGACCATATGCCGCTGGCCGGCCTCGTCCTCAACCGCGTCCACCGCACGGGAGCCCCCCAGCTCAGCGCGGAGCGCGCGCGGGCCGCCGCGGAGTCCCTCGACGACGGCTCGGCAGGCGCGGGCGAGCAGTTGGCCGCGGGCCTGCTCCGGCTCCATGCGGAGCGCGTGCAGATGATGACCCGTGAGAGACGCATGCGGGACCGCTTCGTGTCCGTCTACCCGGACGTCCGCGTGGCGGAGGTCTCCGCGCTCCCGGGCGACGTCCACGACCTCGACGGCCTCCGCGAGATCGGCACCCGCCTCACCGGCGACTAGCCGCACCCTTGGGCAGACTGGCTGCCATGCACCATCCAGGGGCGCGGGGAACTGCGCGAACAACCACCCCATGCGGATGGCCCTGCTCGTTCGGCGAACCACCTACGTGGGTGGCTTGTCGCGCCCACGCGGCACAGCCGCAATCAGTAGAGCCCCGCGCCCTTGATGGTGCAACAGCCCGGCGTGCGAAAGGTCTCAGCCCGCCTCGGCGTAGTCCTCCACGTCGCAGACGCTGTAGCTCTGCTCGTACTCGGACCGGGCCGTCTCGAGCAGACGGCGCCAGGACACCACAGTCGGTCGACGGCGGAGCAGTGCTCTACGTTCGCGCTCGGTCATCCCGCCCCAGACGCCGAACTCGACACGGTTGTCGAGCGCGTCGGCCAGGCATTCGGTGCGTACCGGGCACCCCGTGCACACCGCCTTGGCGCGGTTCTGTGCCGCCCCCTGGACGAACAGTTCGTCCGGATCACTGGTGCGGCAGGCGGCCTGCGCACTCCAGTCCTCAACCCAGCTCATGCTGGCGCCGTCCTCTCCCGAATCGAGGCTCCCCCACGGCGGCAACGGCGAATATGCCGTTGCCAGTTGAGGACGTTACGGAAGAAGTGGGCGTTGCAACAGCCCCTTGGGGCCCAATCCTTATGGCCCATTTGGACTATGCGTGCTCGGGAGATCACCCGTTGGAGTGATCGCAGGCAGCAGGCCTGTGCGGGCTTCGGGGACCCGCTTCGCGCCTGCCGGATACGCTTCCGCCTGGCATATGCCGCTCATATGCCGACGATTCGGTCATCTCTCATCACCCACAAGAGTGAGTCGAGCGGGCAGACGGCGTCCTGCCGTGCGCTTGTGACAAGAGTAGGCGAACAGCTGCCCGCCTGTCCGGGGAACGCCGCGTATGGTTCTGCGCATGGCAGCGAAGCGGAAGGTATCCCCCCTGCAGCAGATCTCGCTCGGAGCCCGCCTTCTGGGCGCGAGCGTGCTGGCCGGTGGCCTGGTGGCAGGCCTGGCCCTTCCTGCCGTGGGGGCGTTGGGGCTGACGGCCAAGAGCGCGGTCAACGACTTCAACAACATCCCGGACGACTTCACCACGCCACCCCTCTCGCAGGCCTCCTACATCTACGACGGCCAGAACAACGTCATCGCCAAGGTCTACTCGCGCGACCGCACGGTCGTGCCGGAGAGCCAGATCGCCCCGCTGATGCGTGCGGCGCTGGTCGACATCGAGGACAACCGCTTCTACCAGCACGGCGCGATCGACCTGAAGGGCACCCTGCGCGCACTGAGCAACAACAGCGGCGGCGGTTCGACCCAGGGCGGTTCCACGCTGACGCAGCAGTACGTCAAGAACGTCTTCGTCGAGGAGGCGGGCAACGACCAGGCCAAGGTGCTGGAGGCGCAGCGGCAGACGGTCGGCCGCAAGATCCAGGAGCTGAAGTACGCGATCAAGGTCGAGGAGACCCTGACCAAGGACCAGATCCTCACCAACTACCTGAACATCACCTTCTTCGGTGAGCAGGCCTACGGCGTCGAGGCCGCCGCCGAGCGCTACTTCGGCGTCCACGCCGCCCAGTTGAAGGTGCAGCAGGCCGCGCTGCTGGCCGGCCTGGTGCAGTCGCCCACGTACTACGACCCGCTGGTCTACCCGGACGTGGCGCTCCAGCGCCGCAACACGGTGCTGGAGAAGATGGCCGAGTACGGCAGCATCAGCTCCGCCCAGGCCAAGGCCGCCGAGGCGACGCCGCTGGGCCTTTCCCCGCACAAGGCGCAGGAGGGCTGCATCACGGCCACCCACAACGGGGAGGCCTTCTTCTGCGACTACGTCGAGCACATCATCCTGCAGGACCCGGCCTTCGGTGCGACGACGTCGGACCGTCAGGCCCTGTGGGACAAGGGTGGCCTGCAGATCCACACCACCCTGGACCCGAAGGCCCAGGCGGCCCTCTACTCCTCCGTCACCAAGCACGTGTACGCGGGCGACCTGGCCGCCACGGCGATGACCATGGTCCAGCCGGGCACCGGCAAGATCCTGGCGATGGGTCAGAGCCGCCCGTACGGCGTCGGCTCCAGCCCGGCGGTCACCACGCTGAACTACAACGTGGACCGCACCATGGGCGGTGGCGGCGGCTTCCCGACCGGCTCGACGTTCAAGCCGATCACCGCGGCGGCGGCGCTGGAGCAGGGCCTCAAGATGGACAAGACCTATCCGTCGCCCTACCAGGAGCCGTACCCGTCCATGACGGACTGCAACGGCAACACCCTGGCCCAGGTCGACAACCCGCCGGACCAGAACGACTCGACGTCCCTGGTGGGCCCGTTCGACATGCCCGACGCCATGGCCAAGTCGGTCAACACCTACTTCGTGCCGCTGGAGAAGGACGCCGGTCTCTGCAACGTCGTCCACATGATGAACAGGCTGGGCATCACCAGCCAGGCGACCTACTCCCCGAACAGCACCACGCTGGCGCCGATCGCGCAGGTGCAGTCGCTGACCCTGGGCACCAACAACCTGACGCCGTTGGAGATGGCGAACGTCTACGCCACCTTCGCGGCCCGCGGCCTCTACTGTGCGCCGACCGCGATCACCTCGGTGACCACGGCGGACCACAAGTCGCTGCCGGTCCCGCAAGCCAACTGCCAGCAGGTGATGCAGCAGAGCACCGCCGACGCGATCACCACCATGCTCAAGGGCGTGGTCGAGGACGGCACCGGCGCCGCTGACGGCTTCTCCGACGGCCGCCCGAGCGCGGGCAAGACGGGTACCACCGACTCGCACTACCAGGTGTGGTTCGTGGGCTTCACCCCGCAGCTGGCGGGCGCGACCGTGGTGAGTGACACCGCCAGCTACGAGGACCTCTCCAACCAGTCGATCGGCGGCGTCACGCAGACCGCCTTCGGTTCGACGGTCGCCGGTCCGATCTGGCACGACGCGATGGACGGCGCGCTGGTGGGCGTCCCGTACGGGAGCTTCAACCTGGTGCCGCTGCCGAACAAGAAGCCCTCGTCGAGCGACGGGGCGAAGAAGGGCAAGAAGCCCGGCCAGAACGGCGGCCAGAGCGGTGGTCCCGGTGGCGTGGGCGGCGCGATCTTCGGCCAGGCCGGCGGCGCGACGGGTGGCACGACGGGCGGTCCGGGCGGCGGCAACGGCAGCACAGGCACCGTCTTCGGCGGAACGGGCGGTCCCGGCGGCACCGGAATCGTCGGCGTCGCCGGCGGCGGGCCCGGCGGCGGCAACGGCTTCGGCGGCTGACGCGTGCGGCGAGCAACGGCGGGACGTTGCAACACTTCTGGGGGCGCGGGGCTCTGCGCGAGAATCCACCGATGAGCGGATGGCACTGTTAGATCGGTGCTCTCCCTCGCAGAGTGGCTTGTCGCTCAGTTCCCCGCGCCCCTGGGTGAGTGCAACTTCCCTTATCGGAGAGCATTCAGCCCGCGAGGGCCTGCTTCACCAGGGCAGCGACCCTGCCGCCCTCGGCCAGGCCGGAGACCTTCGGGTTGACGATCTTCATGACCGCGCCCATCGCCCTCGGGCCCTCGGCCCCGCCCGCCTTCGCCTCGGCGACGGCCTCGGCCACGATCGCGGCCAGCTCCTCGTCGGACAGCTGCTTCGGCAGGTAGGCCGCCAGCACCACGCCCTCCGCCCGCTCGCGCTCCGCGGACTCCGCGCGACCGCCCTGGTCGAAGGCCTCGGCGGCCTCGCGGCGCTTCTTCGCCTCGCGGGTGATCACCTGGAGCACCTCCGCGTCGCTGAGCACACGCGCGGTCTTGCCGGCCACCTCCTCCTTGGTGATGGCGGCCAGGGTCAGCCGGATCGTGCCGGAACGAAGATCGTCACGGGCCCGGATCGCGGCGGTGAGGTCCTCCTGGAGCTGCTGCTTGAGCGTCGTGGTCATGACGTAAGTCTCGCATCTCCGGGCAAGCCTCCGCCCGGATTAACAGTCCGCTTCAGCAGTCCGGTCGCGCGTGCGGCACCTCGCGCACCGGCATCGCGCCGCTTCTGACACCATGGTCGAATGCGCACCCGATACGCCGTTCCGCTCAAGGCCCTGGGAGTCACCGCCGCCGTCGGCGCGGCCTGCGTCGGCTATGCCGCCGGGTACGAGGTGCGCTCGTTCCGGTTGCGACGGGTGGAGATCCCGGTGCTCCCGGCGGGTGCCAAGCCGATGCGGATCCTCCAGGTGTCCGACATCCACATGGTCAACGGCCAACGGAAGAAGCAGGTCTGGCTGCGCAGCCTGGCCGCGCTCCGCCCGGACCTGGTGATCAACACCGGTGACAACCTGTCGGACCCGGAGGCCGTGCCGCAGACCCTCGACGCGCTCGGTCCGCTGCTGGACTTCCCCGGCGCCTACGTCTTCGGCTCCAACGACTACTACGGCCCCAAGCCGAAGAACCCCGCCCGCTACCTGTCCGCGATGCTCTCCGGCAACCACGGCATGAACAACGCCGACGGCACGGCGCGACGCGGCATCGTCGGGGCCGTCCACAACCCGTGGACGGACCTGCGCGACGGCTTCGACGCGGCGGGCTGGGTGGACCTGACCAACCGCCGCGGCCGGTTGAAGGTCAACGGCCTGGACCTGGAGCTCACCGGGCTGGACGACCCGCACATCCGCCGCGACCGCTACCAGGCCGTCGCGGGCGGCCCGTCGGCCGACGCGGACGTCTCCTTCGGCGTGGTCCACGCGCCGTACCTGCGCGTCCTGGACGCGTTCGCCGCCGACGGCTACCCGCTGATCCTGGCCGGGCACACGCACGGCGGTCAGCTGTGCGTCCCCTTCTACGGGGCGCTGGTGACCAACTGCGACATCGACCGCGGCCGGGTCAAGGGCCTGTCCCGGCACGTGGCGGGCGGGCGCCAGGCCTACCTGCACGTCTCGGCGGGCTGCGGCACCAACCGCTACACCCCGGTCCGCTTCGCCTGCCCGCCCGAGGCCACCCTGCTCACGCTCCGGCCGCGCGACCGCGCCTGAAACAGACCGCGCCCGAAGCAGACCGCGCCTGAAGCGGGCCGCGACGACCGGGGCTACTCGCCGTCGGCCGCGCGTACCTCTCCGGGGACCTCGTACGCGCCGTCGATCACCCCGACGTCCGCACCGTCCAGCGCGCCTGCCGCGTGCAGGCCCAGCAGGGACGCGCCCCGCGCCGCCCGGGGCGCGCCGGACGCCTCGGCGGGCTCGCCCGCGTCCGTGGTGCCGCCCGGCGAGGCCACGTCGCCCGAGAGCCAGCCGTGCCGTCGCGACGTCTCCTCGGCGACCCGCAGCAGTCGGCTGACCGACGGCGAATGCTTGCCGGGGCGCGTCACCAGGTGCACCTCGATGAAGGCGCGCGGCGTCACCGGCAGCCAGACCAGGCTGCTCGGCAGCCCGATCCGGCCGGAGAGGCCGACCATGGTCACCGCGGCGCCGGACGCCACCGGCGTGTACGAGGCGTCGAAGTCCAGGCCCCGGTAGAGCACCTCCGGCTTGGCCCCGGCCCGCGCGCAGATCTCCATGATCTCGTCGTAGTGGCCTGGGTTGTGGTCGCGCGGGTGCAGCAGCAGCTTGAGGCCGTCCAGGTCGGCCGGATCGATCTCGGTGGCGCCCTGGGCCAGCGGATGGTCCCTGCTGATCACGATGCCCTGCGGCTCCCGGCGCAGCAGCGTCAGCTCCACGTCCACCGCCAGCGCGTCCAGCTGCGCGGAGCGGACCAGGCCCACGTCCAGAGTCCCGGCGGCGACGGAGTCGACGATGTCGGCGAAGGCCATGACCCGGGCCGACACCTCGATGCCGGGGGCTTCCTCGCTCATCGCGAGCAGCAGCTGCGGGGCGGTCTCGTAGCCCGCGCTCATCCCGTAGCCGAGGCTGAGTGCGCCGACCCGGCCGTCCGCGTACTCGCGCACTCCGCGCCAGAGGTTCTCCGCGGCCTCCAGCAGTGCGGGGCCGCGCTCCAGCAGCATCCGACCGGCCTCGGTCGGCTCGACCTTGTGCGTCGTCCGGGCCAGCAGCTCCACGCCGAGCTCGCGCTCCAGCTCCCGCACCTGTCGGCTGAGCGCCGGCTGCGCGATGTGGAGCCGCTCCGCGGCACGTGTGAAGTTCCGCTCCTCGGCGACGGCCAGGAAGTAACGCAGGCGGCGCAGCTCGGACATACGTCCATCTTAGGAGTACGGCCATGCCGTTCCGGTATGAAGCACCCGGTCCGTCCTTACCTCGGCCTCTCGGCCGGGCCCGGGGTGGGGCTCCTGGACGACTCCTGGGCGGTTTCCGAGCGACTCCATGGACCCTGCCCGAAACCACCCCCGCACGCACACACCCCGTCCGACCCCCGCCCGCCTGCGGAATCGGATTTCGTCTCCGGGGGGATGGTCCGCTAGAGTAACCATCGTTGCACCGGGGTGTAGCGCAGCTTGGTAGCGCGCTTCGTTCGGGACGAAGAGGTCGTGGGTTCAAATCCCGCCACCCCGACTGGTGACGCACAGAAGAGGGGGGGGGGGGGGGGGGGGGGGGCCCCCCCCCCGGGGGGGGGGCCCCCCCCGGGGGGGGGGGGCCCCCGGGGGGGGGGGGGGGGGGGGCGCCCCCCCCCCCCCCGGGGGGGCGCCCCCCCCCCCCCCCCCCCCGACCCTCTTCTCGTGTGCCCAGACCGTTCTCGCGCATTTTGTGTGCAGTTTTCGCACCGGTTGAGACCGCTTGAGGTCACTGTGAGCGGTCTCACCGAAGGGAACCGAACGGCCAGCCTCTGGTGTCTTCACCCGTCGGGACTAGGATCCCCGGAAACCGATTGCGTGTTGACCTATTGCGGCAAGGAGCGGGACCGTCGTGACACCACCCGAAGAGTCCTTCGGCGGCCGAGCCGCCGCCCGCCAGGCTGCGCGCGGAAAGTCGGTCCCCGGCCAGCGGACGGCATCAGGCGGCCACGGGGCGGGTGGCCATGGGGCACCGGGCGGTAACGGACGGCGCAAGCAGAAGGCCAAGAGCCGGGGCAAGCGGATAGCCATGGGCGTCGGCGCTTTCGCGATACTCGTCGCGGCGGCCGGATGCGCCTGGGTGTACCAGCTGGACGGCAACATCAAGCACACCGCACTGGACAGCGGCAGCCAGCCCCAGAAGGGCGCCGTCATCCCCGGCGCGCTGAACATCATGATCATCGGCTCCGACACCCGCCTCGGCGGGGACGCCACGCTCGGCGGCGCGGACAACTCGCTGCCGCACGCGGACGTGGAGATGCTGCTGCACGTCTCGGCGGACCACCAGAACGCGACGGTGATGAGCATCCCGCGCGACACGGACCTGCAGATTCCGTCGTGCACCGGGTCGGACGGGAAGACCTACAGCTTCCCGACCCACGACCAGATCACCAACAGCCTGAACTACGGGCCGGGTTGCACGGTCTCCGCGGTCAACTCACTGACCGGCGTGCACATCGACCACTACATGATGGTCGACTTCTCCGGCGTGGTGAACATGTCCGACGCCGTCGGCGGCGTCCAGGTCTGCAGCAGTGCCAACGTCTACGACCCGGGCTCGCACCTCAAGCTGACCGCCGGCACCCACACCCTGGTCGGCGCCGGCGCCCTCGCCTTCCTGCGCTCCCGCCACGCGTTCGGCGGGGCGAGCGACACCGACCGCACGCAGACCCAGCACATCTTCCTCAGCGCCCTGATCCACAAGATGAAGAGCGCGAGCACACTGGCCGACCCGACGAACGTCTTCAGCCTGGCGGAGTCGGCGTCGAAGGCCTTCCAGGTGGACGACGGTCTCGCCGGCGTGACCAGCCTGGTGAGCCTGGCCAACACCCTCGGGTCGATACCGACCGACCACATCACCTTCGCGACCATGCCGACGGCGCAGGACCCGTACAACCCGAACGCCTGGCTGGTCCCGGGCCCGGGCTCGCAGCAACTCTTCGAGGCGATCGCCAACGACCAGTCGCTGACGCCGGGCTCGTCGTCCAAGCCGACAGCGGGCTCCACCCCGTCCGCGTCCGCCACGCAGTCGATCGACCCGTCCACGATCGAGGTCCACGTCTTCAACGGGACCGGGGTCACCGGCAAGGCCGCCGCGGTGCAGACCGAGCTGGCCAACAAGGGGTACAGCAACGCCGCCGTCGAGCAGACGCCGATGTCGGTGAACGCGAGCGAGGTGGAGTACTCGACCTCCGACCCGAGCTACAAGGCCGAGGCCCAGCAGGTCGCCTCCGCCCTGGGGCTGCCCTCCTCCTCCCTCACCGTCGCCTCCGGCCTGACCACTGTCCACGTGGTCGTCGGCCCCGACCTCAAGGTCGGCGGCGGCTCCGGGAGCACCTCGAAGGCTCCGGTCAACATCGGCCAGGCGACGGCCCAGGCCCACACCGAGAACGCGGGCGCCGCGGTCCAGTGCGCCCAGGCCAGCCCCTTCCCGCTCGGCGGCCTCCCGGCCTCCGCCGCGGCCTACCAGGGCCTCACCGTCGAGCAGGCCTACGCGCTCGCCACCAGGAACGGCATCCCCGACTCCGACCAGACCAAGTAACTCTCCCGCCCGGGCCCCTGTCCGCGTCCCGGCCTTAGGCCTTAGAGGCCGGGGCCGGGCGGACGGAGGCTCCGGGTCGGGTAGAGTTAGCTCCCGTTGCACCGGGGTGTGGCGCAGCTTGGTAGCGCGCTTCGTTCGGGACGAAGAGGCCGTGGGTTCAAATCCCGCCACCCCGACTGGTGAAACAGTAGGTCAGGGCCGGTACTTCCCTTCGGGGAAGCTGGCCCTGACCCGTTTCCGGGGCGGCTTCGGGGAGCAGCGACGTCCGGTTCTCTCGCCGCTCCACACCGAGCTCAACTCCGGCCGTAGTGACCAACGGCGTTCAGCGGGTACGCCAGGCGCCGAGGAGGTCCTCAGGTCCGTAGGTCGCCTGGAGGCCGGAGCAGTTGACGCCGCTTCGGGATACGGCGACCAGGGGGATCGGGTCGTCGGTGAGTGCGGCCCGGTGCTTGTGCAGGGCGGCCAGGTCATGTGCGTCGAAGGGGGAGGTCTCCAACCACTTGATCGACCCCAGGAAGAGCAACTCTTTGGCGACGGGCTCGCGATCGGCGCCCACGAGATCGATCTCGACGTCGTTACTTCGGGTCCAGTAGCCGCCGACGACGGGAGCAGCGGGCAGTTCGCCGTCCGGCAGGATGCGGGCCAAGGCCTCGCGGATCAGGGGCTCGACTGCGCGTCCGCGCCAGCTCGTCCAGCGCTCTCTGATCCGGGCCAGGGTGAGGTCGCCGCGGATGCGCTCGATCTCTGCCATGTGCGGATCGAGAAACGCCAGCCAGAAGCGGAGGTAGGGGTCCGCCACCCGGTAGCGGCGCTCCTTCGAGGGATGGAGTGAGACGGGGAGTTCGGCCGCCACCACGCGCTTCTCGATCAGAAGGTCTGCCGCCCTGGTGAGAGTGGAGTGGGCGATGCCGCCCGCCACCCGGGCGATGTTGGTGAACGTCCTCTCGCCTGTGCCGATCGCCCGCAGTACCTCCCTGCCCATCGCCTGCGGGGGGAACTCGGCAGCCAGCGATCGCTCGGCGGAGACCAGGAGGGCGGAGATCGGGTTCTCCAGTGCTGCCTCAAGGAATTCCCACATCGTGGCCCCGGCCGGCCACTCCCGGCAGATCAGCGGGAGGCCGCCCGTGACGAGTGCGGCGTCGAAAGCGGCGGCCGGCTCCAGTTCGAGCATCTCGCTGAGGTCGGCCGGGTTGAGCGGTCCCACGACCATCTCCCGTCCACGCTGGTGGAACGGCCGGTCGTAGCTGTTGAGCGCCTTCATCATGGACAGATCCGAGCCGACCAGCAGCAGCAGGACGGGCTTGCGGCTGAGCAGGCGGTCCCACGCCCGCTGAAGCATCCCCTCAAAGGCGTCGATGCGTTCCATGAGGTAGGGCACCTCATCGATCACCAGCACGCTCGGCGAGTCGTCCGGCAGGATCTCCGCCAGCAGCCGGAAGGCTGCGTTCCACTGCTCCGGTGCCTCCTCTGCGAAGAGTGACTTCTGCGGCAGCGTGGAGGTGGAGACCGCGTCGAGCAGTTCCAACAGTTCGTCGTGGGCAGAGCCGCCCCCGGCGGTGAAGAACAGATGGGGGACTTCCGCTTGCTGCAGGAACTCCTCGACCAGGGTTGACTTCCCGACCCGCCGCCGTCCGCGCATGAGCAGGCACTGGCCGGGCCGAGCGGCGTTGCCCGCAGCACGGTGGACGTCTTCGAGCGCAACCGCCAGGGCCCGAAGCTCCCGGTCTCGGCCAATGAACCGATGCATGAGCGAACCCCCAATGAAGATGCGAAGACGGTATCCCTCAAGATAGTAGCACGAGAGATACTATCTCTAGCGCAACTATTATGGGGAGGTCGAGCCCTGCCTGTGGAGGAGGGGGTCAGGACGACGACGGAGTCGGCGCCGCCCTCTCCGGTGCGACCCGGACGTTGCCGCGTCACTGCCGCGCGGGGCGCGGGTTTCGGGGGAGGATCGCTTCGGCACGACGGGCAATCCGACAGTCAGTCAACGGTGGCGCGGAGGAGCGTGGCGATGGCAGAGCGCACGGTCGCGGAGCAGATGATCACGGTGCTGCGGCAGGCCGGGGTGGAGCGGATCTACGGGGTGGTGGGGGACAGCCTGAACCCCGTCGTCGACGCGATCCGGCGGACCGACGGGGCGATCGAGTGGGTGCACGTCCGCAACGAGGAGGCCGGCGCGTTCGCTGCGGCGGCGGAGGCGGAGACGACCGGGCGGCTGGCGGTGTGCGCGGGGTCGTGCGGGCCGGGGAACACGCACCTGATCCAGGGGCTCTACGACGCGCACCGGTCCCGGGTGCCGGTGCTCGGGCTGGCGTCGCACATCCCGTCGGCGCAGATCGGGACCGGGTTCTTCCAGGAGACGCACCCCGAGCGGGTCTTCGTCGACTGCTCCGGCTACTGCGAGATGATCGGCACGTCCAGCCAGATGCCCCGCGTCCTGCGGACCGCGATCCAGCACGCGCTGGGTGGGCGTGGGGTGTCCGTGGTCGCGTTCCCCGGGGACGTGGCCGCGCTGCCGGTCGCCAACCCAACCGGGACCAGCGCGTTCCTGACCGAGCACGCCACGCCGATCCCGCCGGACGCGCAGGTGTCCGCGCTGGCCGAGGCGATCAACGCGGCGAACCGGGTGGCGATCTTCGCGGGCGCGGGGGTGCGCGGCGCGCACGCCGAGGTGATGCAGCTGGCCGACACGGTGAAGGCGCCAGTCGGGCACTCGCTGCGCGGCAAGGAGTGGATCCAGTTCGACAACCCGTACGACGTCGGCATGAGCGGCCTGCTCGGCTACGGCGCGTGCCACCAGGCGCTGCACGAGGCCGACTTGGTGCTGCTGCTCGGCACCGACTTCCCCTACGACAGCTTCCTGCCCGGCCGGAACACGGTGCAGATCGACCACGACGCGACCCGGCTGGGCCGTCGCACGCCGCTGGAGCTGGCGGTGCACGGGGACGTGCGGGCGACGCTGCGTGCCGTGCTGCCGCTGTTGAAGCCGCGTCAGGACCGGTCGTTCCTGGACGACATGCTGCGGCGCCACGGATCGGCCCTGGAGAAGGTCGTCGGCGCGTACACCAGGAACATCGAGCACCACACCCCCATCCACCCCGAGTACGTGGCCTCGGTGCTGGACGACGTGGCGGCGGAGGACGCGGTCTTCACCGTCGACACCGGCATGAACAATGTCTGGGCCGCCCGCTATCTCACGCCCAACGGGCGCCGCCGGGTGATCGGCTCGTTCCTGCACGGCTCGATGGCCAACGCCCTTCCGCACGCGATCGGCGCGCAACTCGCGGATCCGGAGCGGCAGGTGGTGGCGCTCTGCGGGGACGGCGGGCTCGGCATGCTGATGGGCGAGCTGCTGACGGTGGCGAAGTACCGCAAGCGCATGCCGCTCAAGGCGGTGGTCTTCAACAACGGCGCGCTCGGGATGATCAAGCTGGAGATGATGGTCAGCGGCTATCCCGAGTTCGAGATCGACAACGGCAAGGTCGACTACGCCGCCATCGCCGCCGCCTGCGGGATCCACAGCGTCCGGGTCACCGAGCCGAAAAAGCTGCGCGGCGCACTGACCGAGGCCCTGGCCGCGCCCGGCCCGGCGCTGGTCGACGTCGTCACGGACCCGAACGCGCTCTCGTTGCCGCCGACGATCACCGCCGCCCAGCTCAAGGGGTTCGCCCTGGCGGCGGGGCGAACGGTGCTGGACGGCGGCGTGGGCAGGATGATCGACCTGGCCCGCAGCAATCTGCGCAACATCCCGCGCCCGTGAACGAAGCGTCAGGTCCGCTCGCGGGCGCGGTCGCGGGTGCGGGCGCGGTCAGGGGCCCGGAATCGTGGCAGCGCTCGGTTTACGCGCCCGGCGCGGGCGGCTGCTGGCCGTAGCCCGGCTGCGGGTAGCCGTAGCCGGGCGCGGGCTGTGGGTAGCCGTAGCCCGGCTGCGGCTGCGGCTGCGGCTGGCCCATCTGCGGTTGCTGAGGCTGCGGCTGGCCCATCGGGGGCTGCCCGATCAGGGGCTGCTGGGGCTGTCCGAACTGCTGCGGCGGCACCGGCTGCTGGACGGGCGGCGGGGTCGGCTGGAACTGTCCCTGCGGCTGCACCGGTTGACCCATCGGAGGCTGGCCTGGGAAGCCGGGCATGCCAGGCATCCCGACACCTGCCGGGCGCGCGGGGCGGCGGCTCGCGCTCATCTGGGCGAGGCCCATGCCGAGCGTCGCCAGAGCGACCAGCAACTGGACGATCGCGACCACGTTGAACAGGAGGTTGTGACCCTCCGTGAAAGCGCTGTGGATGACCGAGTCCAACAGGTCGGTGACGGTCGGATAGGCGAACAGCGCCATGACGGTGAGCACGACGGGCCGCCCCCAGGCACGGCCGCGGAACGCGCCGAACGCGCCCAGAGCCAGGGCAGCGCAGTAGGCGAGGTCAGCCGGTAGGAACTGGGAATCCGCGACGTACCGCACCAGGGTCACGCCGAACAGGCTGCCGAGCTCGGGGAGCACGCCGGTTTTCACCAGCGTCAGGATGAGCATCACCAGTTCCAGCCCCAGCATTGCCACCGCACCGAAGACGACCGTGTCCACGGTCGTCTTCTTGGGTGCGGGCGCGCCCATCGGCGGCGTGAACCCGACGGGCGGTGCCTGCAGGTACTGCGGACCGCCCGACGGGGGCTGCTGCAGCGGCGCCCCCGGCTGAGCCGACGACATCTGCTGTGGATACGACGGCTGTTGCGGCATCTGCTGCTGCATCTGCTGAGGCTGCTGCTGCGGTGCCATCGGCTGCCCCATCGGCGGTTGCTGCGGCTGCCCCATCGGCGGCTGCTGCGGCTGTGCGCCGGGATTCATCGGCGCACCAGGCCGGTCGAACGACATGAGGCCCTCCCCGTAAGTTCGGTGCGCGACCGTCGCGCCCAATCGGTCGTCGAGCCTATCTGCGGGCCTGCCTTCCGGTCACGCCCTCCTCAGCCAAGTCCCCCGCACGAGTCAGCGCGGTGCGGCCGGGAACGCTACGGTCGCATCGACCGCAGCGCACGGCACCACCGGACACGTACGTCAGCGCCGTACGTCAGAAGATCGACAGTCCCGAGAGTGTGGTGAAGGCGTCGAGCGCAGCGACCGCCGCGACGGAGTTGCCCGCCGGGTCCAGCGCCGGGCCCCAGGCGCAGATCGCCGCCTGGCCCGGGAGGATCGCCAGGATGCCGCCGCCCACGCCGCTCTTGCCGGGCAGGCCGACGCGGTAGGCGAACTCACCCGCGGCGTCATACGTGCCGCAGGTCAGCAGGATGGCGTTGATCCGCTTGGCCTCGCTGCGCGAGAGCAGGCGGCTGCCGTCGACACGGAGGCCGTGGCGGGCCAGGACCAGGCCGGTCTGCGCGAGGTCGCGGCAGCTGGCCGCTATGGCGCAGTGCGCGTAGTACTCGGTCAGCACGGTATCGACCGGGTTGACCAGGTTGCCGTGGCTGGCGATGAAGTGGGCCAGCGCGGCGTTGCGGTGGCCGGACTCGGCCTCGGAGGCGGCGACCTCCGGGTCGATGGCGAGGTCCGGGTTGCCGGACTCGGCGCGGACGAAGTCGAGGACGGCGTCGGCGGCGTGGCCTCCGGTCAGGCTGTGCAGGCGGTCGGTGACCACGACGGCGCCGGCGTTGATGAACGGGTTGCGCGGGATGCCGTGCTCCGTCTCCAGCTGCACCAGCGAGTTGAACGGGTTGCCGGACGGCTCGCGGCCGACCCGCTGCCAGACGTCGTCGCCGCCCTGGGCCAGGACGAGGGTGAGCGTCAGCAGCTTGGAGACGCTCTGGATGGAGAACGGCTGTTCCCAATCCCCCACGCCGAGGACGTCGCCCTCGACGGTGGCGACGGCCATGCCGAAGGCGTCGGGATCGACGCGCGCCAGCGCGGGGATGTAGTCGGCGACATGGCCGGTGCCACGGGTACGGCGGGCCGCCGCCAAGGCCGCGTCGAGGAGTTCCTGGTAGTCCACGTGCTCATTCTGGGGGTATTTCGTGCGTGAGCCGCCCGCCGACAGCTCGCCGACCGGCCACGGACGCATCACCGACCGCCTGCCCGCAAGCCGCCCCAAAAGCGACAGACAGCCGCAGAGGTCGCGGGTAGCATGACCGACAATTGGCTACCTGCTGGTAAGTCTCGTCCGGGGAAGCCGATTTCGAGACACCGCGCCACGAACCGACCAGTGCAGGAGCTGCGCCATGCCAGTGCTCGACCGCCAGGACGACGTCTTCGTCCTCGACATCGGGGACACCGAGAACCGCTTCCACCCCGACTGGCTGGCCTCCGCCAACGCGCTGCTCGACGAGGTCGAGGCCGCGGAAGGACCGAAGGCGCTGGTGACCGCGGCGACCGGGAAGTTCTGGTCGAACGGCCTCGACCTCGACTGGCTCTTCGCGAACGGCGACAAGGTCGAGGACTACGTCGCCGCTGTCCACGCTCTCTTCGCCCGCATGCTGACGCTGCCGTTCGTCACGGCGACGGCGATCCAGGGACACGCCTTCGCCGCCGGGGCGATGCTGTCGCTCGCGCACGACCTGCGGGTGATGCGCACGGACCGCGGCTACTGGTGCCTGCCCGAGGCGGACATCGACATCCCCTTCACGCCCGGCATGTCGGCGCTGATCCAGGCCAGGCTGACACCGCAGACCGCGCACGAGGCGATGGTCACCGCCCGCCGCTTCGGCGGCGCCGAGGCACTGGCACGCGAGATCGTCGACCGGACCGCGTCCGAAGGTGAAGTCCTGTCAGCCGCCGTCGAGTTGGTCCACCCGCAGGTGAAGAAGGCCGGGCCGACCCTGGGAAAGATCAAGCAGCGGATGTACGGGCCGGTCCTGGACGCCCTGCACGACAAGAGCGTCCTGATCGGCTGAACCGTTCGACGCCCTCTCCTCAGCTCAGTCCGACCGGCTGGGCCGAGCGGCTCGCGCCGGCCGGATCGAACCGGTCGGCCTGCGGGAGCGTCATCGCCGCGAGCCGACGTCGGCTCGCGGCGCTCTGCGCGACAGAGATACCGGTGACCGCCGCGCCCAGCACCGCCCAGCCGACCGGTCCCGCCGCCATCACCACGCCCGTGAGCAGCGGCGGACCGGCGGACTTCTGGATCGCCTGGGACATCCCGGCCACCCCGAGGTAGGCGGCACGGGCGTGCTCCGGGGCCAGCGAGACCGCGAGCTCCCACGAGGTCACCGAGCGGACCAGCTCGGCCAGGGTGACCACGACCGCCGCCGCCAGCAGCGCCAGCGAGGCGCTGATCGCGCCGCCCCCGGTCGCCGTGGCCAGGATCAGGCAGCAGGCCAACAGCGACACCCCGTACCAGACCACCGCGCGCACCGCCCGGCGCGGGCCCTCGGTCGCGGCGGAGATCCGCAGCTGCAGGACGACGACGAGCACAGTGTTGACCGCCAGGAACGCCGGGACGAACGCGTGCGGGGCCCGGGTGTGGCCGACCAGCCAGAGCGGCAGTCCGACGTTGAGCAGGGAGTCGTCCAGGCAGAGCGGGATGTCGCGGAGCACGAAGAGCAGATAGCCCTTGTCCCGCCACGGGTTGGCCACCGCCGACGGGCCCGGCGCGGCGGCGGCAGGGGCAGCGCTGGGCGCGTCCTCCGACGTGGCTACCGGCACTGGCACCGGGACCTGCTCTGGGACCGGGACCGCCGTCGTCCGCGCGCCGGGCTCGCGGGTGCGCCGGACCAGCACGGCGGCGAGCAGGTAGGTGACCACGTTGGCCAGCACCAGCGCCCGGTACGCGGCGAGCGTGCCGACGGCCAGGCCGATCGCCGCGAGGCCCGCGCCGAGTGCGTAACCCGCGTTGGCGGAGGTGCGGGTGAGCGCCTGGTAGGTGGAGCGCCGGTCGCCCGCGATCCGGGTGGCGAAGAGCATCTCCAGCATCTTCGCCGCGCGCTCGGCCAACGCGGTGACGGCGACGAAGGGCAGGAGCGCGGCGAAGCCGTGGCAGAACATCAGGGCGGAAAGGGCCACCATTCGGACGAGGTGACTGCCCATCAGTACCGTGCGCGCCGGCACGCGGTCGGCGAGCCACCCGGCGAGCGGTGATCCGGCGATTCCGGCGACGCCCGCAGCGCCCAGCAGCAGGCCGATCTGCTGGGCGTCGAGCCCGGCGACAAGGGCGAAGTAGAGGACGCCGGCGGCGGCCCACACACCGGTGCCGGCCCGGTCCACGAACTGGGCCACCAGCATGATCCGGGCGTCCCGCCCGCCGGGCGGGTTGCGCAGCTGGCTCCACATGGCGTCCCCCTCCGGACTTCCGGCCTCCCGCCTCCATCGCGGTATCTCGACATCAAGATACCTGGACCCGGGAGTCGTGTCGACATCAAGAATCTCGACATGGAGAGAAAATTGCGCCCGGTCGGCCGCGCCGGAGAAGCCAGGGGGAGCGCTTAGTGTTGATTTCCCGTTATACGTCCTGAATTCCACGGATTCCCGACCCGCGTCGCCACACCCAGCACCCAGCACCCGGAGCCGCTCATGACCGACCAGTCCACCGCGCCCGAGCCGGCCGAACCGGCTGAACCCACCGAACCGGCCGAACCTGACGAACCAGCCGACCGGCGGACCTGGCGCTCCCGTCTTCGCCCCGTCGGGCGGGTACGACGGGTACAACGGCGACGCACGCGACGGCTGCTGCTCTGGGGCTCGCTGACGGTGTGTGTGGGCGTGGTGGCGGCGATCGGCGTCCCGCTGATGAAGCACTACGAGATCCCGCCGTTCAGCCAGCGCGGTGAGCCGATCGTCTTCGACACCCCGGTCCCGGCGGGCCCTGACGGCCACGGCGCGGGCGACGGCGCGGTCTCGTCCGACGCGCGTACCGAACTGCCCACCGGCCCGGAGACGCAGTGGCGGATCGAGCACACGCTGGACGACGGGACGCACATCGCGGTCGCGACCATCACCGGTCGGAAGTCGGGCTACACCGGCAAGGTCTGGGTCTGGGCGCCGAAGGAGTACAGCGACCCGCGGTACGCGCACAGCGGTTTCCCGGTGCTGATCGCGCTTCCGGGCGGGCCCGGCTTCAACGACAACTACTGGAAGGACCCGGGCCTCAAGCTGGAGAGCAGCATCACCGACTGGTACCAGCAGGGGAAGAGCAAACCGTTCCTGCTGGCGATGCCGGTGCTCAACCCGGGCCCGGACGACCACTCCCACTACTGGGACGGCAGCGACATCCCCGGTCAGCCCAAGATGGGCACCTGGCTGGCGGAGGACATCCCGGACCTGATGCGGCAGAACTTCCGCACCCTCAGGTCCCGGGACGGGTGGGCCTTCATGGGGTCGTCGAGCGGCGGCTTCGCCGGGCTGAAGCTGGTGCTGCAGTACCCGGACCGGTTCAAGGCCGTGCTGGCCTCCGGGCCGGACATCGTGCCGGACTCGCCCTTCTGGAAGGGACACCCGGTCGAGCAGCAGCAGAACAACCCGCTGGTGCTGGCCCAGCAGCTGATCGCGCGCGGCGGCCCAGACGTCTACCTGGCGTTCCAGGTCGGCTCCCACGAGAACCGGGCGACGATCAGGGCGATCGAGAACTTCCTCGCGGCCTACGGCAACAAGGGGCCGGTCCACACCACGCTGAACCTGATCCCGGACGGGCGCCACAACGCGTACACCTACGTCCCGGCGATGGGCGCGGGCCCGATCGAGTGGATCAGCCGTCAGCTGGAGGGACCGGTCCCCTCCACCTGACGGATGGTCGGACCGACGGGAGTCAGCGGCGTTTGTGGTCGCCGGTCGCGCCGTCGATCAGCTCGCGCATGATGTCCATGTGGCCCGCGTGCCGGGCCGTCTCGGTGGTCATGTGGATCAGCACCCAGCGCAGCGTGACGGAGTCGCCGAACCACGCCGTACCGGCGGTGTCCAGGGACAGCTCGCCGATGGCCTGGTCGGCGGTGGCGCGGGCCCGGGCGTAGAAGGCGAGGATCTCCTCGGTCGACTCGTGCGGCTCGACGCGCATGTCCGGGTCGTCCTCGGCGTCGAGGTCGAACGGCAGCGGCCCCATCTCGCGACCGAAGGTCTCGCAGAACCAGGCCAGCTCGGCCCCGCTCAGGTGCTTGACCAGCCCGAGCAGGTTGGTCCCGGACGGGGTCATCGGCCGCCGGAGCTGCTCGTCGTCCAGGCCGCCGAGCTTCCACAGCACCGCGTCGCGGTGCCGGTCGAGGGCGACGTGCAGGCTTTCCTTCTCGGCACCGTGGAACGGGACTCGTTTCATGCGGCGAACGTAGCACCCGGATGCGCCGCCGTGTCCTGCGGGGAGGTCCACGGACGGTCACCTTGAATACCTCCCATGGAGCGAGAGCGGGTCCACGGCACCGGCGGCATCGGACGACGCATCAGAACCGCGGTCGCCTTCACCGCCCTCGTCGTGGCCGCCGCCGGGACGGCGTACGGCGTCGACATCGGCGGGCGCCACCACGCCGGGCCGGTCGGCGACGGCACCGCGTACACCCCGGCGGGCTGGCGGGTCGCGCCGGTCGGGCGGCAGACCGCGCTGGGCTCGCTGCCCACCGCGTCCGCGCTCAGCCCGGACGGTCGGCTGCTGTTGGTGCTCGACGCGGGTGACGCGCCCAAGGAGTCGCTGCAGGTCGTGGACACCGCGACCAGCACAGTGGTGCAGCGGTTCGACTACGCCAGTCCGGACGGCGTCTACGGCGGCGTCGCCTTCGCTCCGGACGGGCGGCACGCCTACGCGAGCGGCGGCGGATCCGGGACCGTTCACGTCTACTCCGTCGGCCCGGACGACCGGTTGACCCAGGCCCCGGACATCGCGCTGCCGACCGCCAACCCCGCCGGGCGGAAGGTGACGATGTATCCGGCGGGCCTGGCGGTCACGCCGGACGGCAGCCGACTGGTCGTCGCCGATCAACTGGCCGACGCCGTCACCGTGGTGGCCCTGTCGGAGGTGACCGGACCGAGAGCGGCCGCGCCCCCGACGACCTGGACCGTTCCCGTGGGCCACGACCCGTACGACGTCGCCCTCTCCCCCGACGGGCGGCTCGCCTACGTCAGCAACCAGGGTGCCGACACCGTCAGTGTGCTGGCGCTGACCGACGCGAGCCCGCTGCCGGTCCGCACTGTCACCGTCGGGACCCATCCCAACCGGATGACCGTCGACCCGCGTACCGGCACGCTCTACGTCGCCAACAGCGAGAGCGACTCGGTCAGCGTCGTGCACGCGGGCGGGCGCGCCCCAGCGCGCACCTTCGGCCTCGCGCCGTGGCGGGGCGCGCCCGTGGGGTCGAACCCGGACGGCCTCTCGCTCTCCCCCGACCGTCGCCGCCTCTACGTCGCCGACTCCGGCGACAACGACGTCGCGGTGCTGGACGCCGCCGACGGCCGGATGCTGGGCCTGATCCCGACCGCCTGGTACCCGACCGCCGTCACCCCGTCGCGCGACGGCCGCTCGCTCTACGTCGTCAACGCCAAGGGCCTCGGGGCGAGCCCGAACCCCCAGGGCCCCGACCCGTACACGGACGCGGTCCGTCGCGCCAGCGCGCACTGGATCGGCCAGTACTCCGGCACGATGATCGTCGGCAGCCTCTCCACCGTCCCCACGCCGGACGCCGCGACCTTGGCCGACTGGTCCCGCACGGTCGTCCGCGACGACGGGTTCGGCCGGTTCGACGGGTTCGGCCGTGCCGACCGCAGCGGGGCGCCCGGCACCCCTGTGCCGATGCGGGTCGGCGAGCGCTCGCCGATCACGCACGTCATCTACGTGGTGCGGGAGAACCGCACCTACGACCAGGTGTTCGGCAGCCTGGGCAAGGGCGACGGCGATCCGGCTCTGAACCTCTTCGGTGACGACTCCGCGCCCAACTCCCGTGCGCTGCAACGGACGTTCGTCACCCTCGACAACTTCTACGCCAACGCCGAAGTCAGCGCCCAGGGGTGGAACTGGTCGGTCGGCGCGAACAGCAACCCCTATGTGGAGCAGACCTGGGTGGGCGACTACTCGGGCCGCCACCATCCCTACGAGTACGAGGGAGGCAGCCCGGCCGCCGCGATGAACCGCGACCCGCTCGACGCGTACATCTGGGACCGACTGGCGGACAGGGGCGTCCCGTTCCGCAACTACGGCTTCTACGAGACCGGCCGGGTCTTCAACTCCGGCTCGTCCGGGCCCGATCCGCGGCTGGTCGCGCACAGCGACCCGGACTTCACCGGCTGGGACATCACCTGCCCCGACTCCGGCGGCACCTGGCCCAGCCGCAATCCGGCCTGCACGCCCCGGATCGACGAGTGGCAGCGGGAGTTCACCGGCTACGTGGCCCACCACGACCTGCCGACGGTCACACTGCTGCGGCTGCCGGGCGACCACACCGCGACCACCGCGCCCGGCATGCCGACGCCGACGGCGTACATCGCGGACAACGACTACGCGCTCGGGCGGCTGGTCGACACCGTCTCGCACTCGCCGTATTGGGCCTCCACCGCCATCTTCGTCGTCGAGGACGACGCCCAGGACGGACCGGACCACGTCGACGCGCACCGGACCGAGGCACAGCTCATCAGCCCCTACACGCAGACCGGCAGGGTCGACTCGACCTTCTACTCCACGGTCTCGATGCTGCGCACCATCGAACTCCTCGCGGGCATCGGCCCGATGACGCAGTTCGACGCGCTGGCCACGCCCATGTCCGCGGCCTTCACCGACCAGCCGAACCTGACCCCGTACACGGCGGTCAAGCCGTCGGCGGCGGTCCTCGGCGGCGTCAACCCGGCCACCGGGCCGCTGGCCCGGGAGGCGGCGGGCGAGGACCTGTCGCACGAGGACCAGTTGGACGAGCGGCAGGCCAACGAGGAGATCTGGGCCAGCGTCAAAGGCCTGGACAGCCCGATGCCCGGCAGCGGACCCGACGGCGGACCCGACGGCGGAACGAGCTCGCCGGACGGCGACGGGTGAGGTGTGACGGAGGTCACGAAGGGGCCTGTCACAACCCGACGCGCTGCCCCGTCGAGTGGGAGACAGCGCACCGAGGTCCCGAAAGGACGAAACCATGAGTGAGAACACCGCCGCCGCGCCGGGCCGCCTCAACTGGTACCGGATCGACCCCGACGCCTACCAGGCCATGATGCGCATGGAGGAGGTCGGCACCCAGCAGCTCGACCCGACCCTGCGCGAGCTGGTCAAGATGCGCGCCTCGGGGCTCAACGGCTGCGCCTTCTGCCTCGACATGCACGCCCGCGAGGCCGCCGCGCAGGGCGAGACGCTCCAGCGCCTGGTCGTCGTCGGGGCCTGGGAGGAGGCCGAGCACCTGTTCACCCCGCGCGAGCAGGCCGCCCTGGCGCTGACCGACGCGGTCACCCGGCTGGGGCAGCACGGCGTCCCGGACGAGGTCTGGGAGCGCGCCGCCGGGCAGTTCAACGAGAAGGAACTCGTTCATCTGCTGATGGCGATCGTTACGATCAACGTATGGAACCGGCTGGCCGTGACCACGCAGGCGTACGTCAAGCCGCAGGACTGAACCCCGTGCCGCCCGTCGCCGCGCCGGCCGAATCCGGCAGTGCCGCGTTCCTGGACCAGCGGCCGATGCTGCTGTCCCTCGCGTACCGCCTGCTCGGCTCGGTGCACGAGGCGGAGGACACCGTCCAGGACGCGTACCTGCGCTGGAGTGCGCTCGGCGCGGCGGAACGGGACGAGGTCGCCAACCCGGCGGCCTACCTCACCACCGTCACCACCCGGCTGGCCCTGGACCGGCTCCGCTCGGCCGCGTCCCGGCGCGAGCTCTACGTCGGCTCCTGGCTCCCCGAGCCGCTGCCCGCGTCGGTGGACGCTTGGAGCGACCGCGCCGACCCGGCCGAGCGGGCGGCGCTGCGCGACTCCGCCTCGATGGGCGTGCTGCTGCTCCTGGACCGGCTCGCTCCCGCCGAGCGCGCCGTCTTCGTGCTGCGCGAGGCCTTCGGCGTGCCGTACCCGGAGATCGCCGAGATCCTCACCCGCAGCGAGGAGTCCTGCCGCCAGCTGCTCAGCCGGGCCCGCCGCCGTGTCACCGCCGAGCCGCGCCGGACGGACCGGCTCGATCCCGAGCGGGGCCGACCGCTGGTCGACGCGTTCCTGGCCGCCGCCCGGGGCGGTGACCTCGCCCGGCTGGAGTCGCTGCTGCGCGAGGACGTGGTGGCGATCACCGACGGCAACGGCATGCCCGGCGCGGGGCGCAACCCGATCCACGGCTCGGCGAAGGCCGCCCGCCTCTGGACCAAGGTCTTCGAGCGCTTCTACAGCTCCGGCGACATCCGGCACGCCTGGTACAACGGCGCACCGGCGCTGGAGATCCGGACTCCGGTGCGCAGGGTGGTCTACGTCTTCGAGTTCGACGACGCGGGCCTGATCTCCCGTGTCTTCGCCGTGCTCACCCCCGAGAAGCTCAGCCACCTGAGCTGAACCCGGCCGTCCCGGCGGTGGACCCCGACGCGCCACGTCCGCGTGGCACGGTTACTCGGCGGCGAGCTGCCCCGTGGGCTCGATACTCTTGCCCCATGTCTGCTACTCCGGTACGTGTCCGCTTCGCCCCCTCGCCCACCGGCATGTTCCACGTCGGCGGCGCGCGTTCCGCTCTGTACAACTGGGCCGTGGCGCGACAGTCCGACGGCGGCGTCTTCGTGCTCCGCATCGAGGACACCGACGCCGCGCGCAACAAGCCGGAGTGGATCGACGGCATCATCAGCGCGCTCGCCGCGATCGGGATCAGCAAGGACGACCCGGCCTTCGAGGGCCCCTACTTCCAGTCCCACAACGCGGACCGCCACCGCGAGGCGGCAGCGCAACTGCGCGACGCCGGGCGCGCGTACTACTGCGACTGCACCCGCGAGGAGCTCGCCAAGCGCACCGGCTCCGAGCAGCTGGGCTACGACGGCTTCTGCCGCGAGCGGGGCCTTGCGTACGCCGAGGGCCGCGCGCTCCGCTTCCGCACGCCGGACGAGGGCGAGACGCTGGTCAAGGACGTCGTCCGCGGCGACACGGTCTTCCCGAACAAGGCCATCGAGGACTTCGTCATCGCGCGCGGCGACGGCTCCCCGGTCTTCCTGCTGGCCAACGTCGTCGACGACCTCGACGAGCGGATCACCGAGGTCATCCGCGGCGAGGAGCACCTCTCCAACACGCCCAAGCAGCAGCTGCTCTGGGAGGCGCTGGGCGCGACCCCGCCGGTCTGGGCGCACCTGTCGGTGATCGTCAACGAGAAGCGGCAGAAGCTCTCCAAGCGCCGCGACAAGGTCGCGCTGGAGGACTACCTGGCCGAGGGCTTCCTGCCGGACGCCATGGTCAACTACCTGATGCTGCTGGGCTGGGCCCCGGGCGCCGACGAGGAGATCCTGCCCTTCGCGGAGCTGCAGCGCCGCTTCCGGATCGAGGACGTCAACACCTCGCCGGCCTTCTTCGACATCAAGAAGCTGACGGCGTTCAACGGCGAGTACATCCGAGCCCTCAGCCCCGAGCAGTTCCTGGCCGCGTGCGCGCCCTACCTGGTCGCCCCGCACGCCAACTGGACCCCGGAGCAGTTCGACCGGGCCCTCTTCGAGCGGATCGCCCCGCTGGCGCAGACCCGCCTCGCGGTGCTGTCGGAGATCACCGCCAACGTCGACTTCCTCTTCCTGGACCAGCCGGTCGAGGACGAGGCCTCCTGGACCAAGGCGATGAAGCCGGGCGCGGCCGAGGTCCTGCGCGACGCCCGCGCCGCGTACGAGACGGCGGAGTGGGCGGCGGAGCCGCTGAAGCAGACCCTCCTGGAGATCGGCGAGCGCCACGGCCTCAAGCTCGGCAAGGCCCAGGCCCCGGTCCGCGTCGCGGTCACCGGCCGCACCGTCGGCCTCCCGCTGTTCGAGTCCCTCGAGGCGCTGGGCCGCGACCGCGTGCTGGCCCGACTCGACGCTGCGCTCGCGAAGCTGGAGCAGTAAGAGCACCGGGAAGTTGCACTGTCCGGGGGCGCGGTTCCCCGCGCCCCCGGACAGTGCATCTGACGATATGACTTGTTCCGCCCCGGAATTCCCGGGCAACCGCCCGGGTAGTCCCAGCGCGTGACTTCTGCCGCGCACGCGCAACAGCCCTTCGTCCTCCCCGAGTTCTACGTCCCCCACCCCGCGCGGCTGAGTCCGCACCTGGAGCGGGCGCGGGCCCACACCAAGGAGTGGGCCCGGTCGATGGGCATGCTGGAGGGCTCCGGCGTCTGGGACGAACGGGACCTCACCGCGCACGACTACGCGCTGCTCTGCGCCTACACGCACCCCGACGCGTCCGCCGAGGACCTGGACACGGTGACCGACTGGTACGTCTGGGTCTTCTTCTTCGACGACCACTTCCTGGAGCTCTTCAAACGCACGCAGGACCGTGCGGGCGCCAAGGCCTACCTCGACCGCCTCCCGGCGTTCATGCCGCTCGACCTCGCGGACGGGATGCCCGAGCCGACCAATCCCGTCGAGGCGGGTCTCGCCGACCTGTGGCGGCGGACCGTGCCGCATCTGTCGCCGGGCTGGCGGGCGCGGTTCGCGGAGAGCACCCGCAATCTGCTCAACGAGTCGCTGTGGGAGCTGTCCAACATCAACGCCGGGCGGATCGCCAACCCGGTCGAGTACATCGAGATGCGCCGCAAGGTCGGCGGCGCGCCCTGGTCGGCCGGACTGGTGGAGTTCGCCGCGCGGGCGGAGGTGCCGGAGCGGGTTGCGCACGGAAGGCCGCTGCGTGTGCTCCGCGACGCCTTCTCGGACGCGGTGCACCTGCGGAACGACCTCTTCTCGTACCAGCGCGAGGTCGAGGACGAGGGTGAACTCAGCAACGGCGTCCTGGTGTTGGAGACCTTCCTCAACTGCTCCACCCAGGAGGCGGCCGACGCCGTCAACGACCTGCTGACCTCACGGCTGCACCAGTTCGAGCACACCGCGCTGACCGAGGTGCCCGAGCTGGTGACGACGCAGCGGCTCGACCCCGTCGAGGTCGCCGCCGTCTTCGCCTACGCGAAGGGCCTGCAGGACTGGCAGTCCGGCGGGCACGAGTGGCATCTGCGCTCCTCCCGCTACATGAACGAGGGCGCGCTGGACGGCGCCGCCCGGACCCCGCTCGGACTCGGCGGCCTGCTGCCCGGCGTCGGCCTGTCGGCCGCCGACATCAAGGCGCTGACGAACCGTCTGGGGCTCAAGCGGATCCGCAGCTTCACCCATGTGCCGCACCAGCGCGTCGGACCGTCCCAGGTGCCGGTCCCCGCACCGCCGTTCCCGCTGACGCTGAGCCCGCATCTGGACGGCGCGCGCGAGCGGCTGCGGAGCTGGTGCGCGGAGACGGGGCTGTACAGCGAGGGCCTCTGGGACGACCAGTTGCTCGCGGAGATGGACTTCGCCCTCTGCGCGGCCGGGATCCTCCCGGACGGCAGCGCGGAGGACGTCGACCTGGCCGCGCAGTGGCTGGCCTGGGGCACCTACGCGGACGACTACTACCCGCTCGTCTTCGGCCGCACCGGCGACCACGCCGCCGCCCGGCTCGCCAACGCGCGACTGCGCACGCTGATGCCGGTGCGCCCGGACGATGCGCCCGGTCGACCGACCACGCCGCTCGAGCGTGGGCTGGCCGACCTGTGGCAGCGCACCGTCTCCGGCCTGGACCAGGGCGCGCGCTGGGCGGTCTTCGACTCCGTCGTCGTGATGCTGGACAGCTGGATCTGGGAGCTGGACAACCAGGCGCTGCACCGGATCCCGGACCCGGTCGACTACGTCGAGATGCGCCGCGACACCTTCGGCGCGTCGCTGGCCATGGCGCTGACGCGCCTCGGCAAGCCGGCCCTGCTGCCGAACGCCTTCTACGCGAGCGGCACGGTCCGCGCGATCGAGGGAGCGGTGGCCGACTACTGCTGCCTCCTCAACGACCTGCACTCCTATCAGAAGGAGGTCGAGTTCGAGGGCGAGCTGCACAACGCCGTACTGGTGGTGCAGAACTTCTTCGACTGCGACTACCCGACGGCCGTCGCCGTGGTCGCCGACCTGGCCGACTCCCGGCTGCGGCAGTACCAGCACCTGGTCACCGAGGAACTCCCGGTGGTCTGCGCGGACCTGGAACTCGACGCCGACCAGCTGGCGGCCGTGACCGGCTTCCTGCGGGAGCTGGAGGACTGGGCGGCCGCGATCCACCGCTGGCACGCGGAGAGCGGCCGCTACCGCGAACGCGAGCTCCTGGCTCGCTACGGCGGCGGACCGGCGGGCGCCCGGACCGGCCCCCGGCCCTCGGCCGGGGGTACCGCCATGGGCCCGAAGGCCCTCACCTTCCCCTCCGGCCCGTCGGGGCTCGGGACGCAGTCGGCGCGCATTCCCGTATTCGCGTCCCGGCAGGGGTGACGCGTCGGTCCTCGGCCAGAGGGCTGAACTCCGTACCGCTCGGCGGAGTTCAGCCCGACCGATCCCCCCTCACGCGAGGCAGCGTCAGGTCAGCACGACGCGAAGGATGGCGACCAGCCCGACCGCGACGATCACGCCGCGCAGCGCGGGCGGCGGCAGCCGTCGTCCGACCAGCGCACCCAGCTGGCCGCCGATCACCGAGCCGACCGCGACCAGCAGCACCGCCCGCCAGTCGATCGGCGCGCTGAACAGGAAGAACACCGCCGCGATCCCGTTGATCAGCAGTGCCAGCACGTTCTTGACCGCGTTGATCTGCTGGAGTCCCCTGTCCAGCAGCAGCCCCATCAGCCCGAGCAACAGCACGCCCTGCGCCGCGCCGAAGTAGCCGCCGTAGATCCCGCACAGGAAGACACCGACCAGCAGCGCCCGTCCGCCGAACTCCGGACGCGGCTTGTCGCTCTGCCGCGCCGCCAACCGCTTGGCCAGCAGCGGCTGCACCAACACCAGCACCAGCGCGGCCGCGATCAGCACCGGCACGGCCGCGGTGAAGGCCCCGGCGGGCAGCTCCACCAGCAGCGTCGCCCCGGTCAGACCGCCGAGCAGCGCTGCCGCGCCGAGCCGACGCAGCAGCCCGCCCTGGTCCGCGAGCTCGCGCCGGTAACCTATGGCGCCGCTGATCGAGCCCGGCACCAGGCCGAGCGTGTTCGACACGTTCGCCGTGATCGGCGGCAGCCCGGCTGCGAGCAGCACCGGGAAGGTGATCAGCGTCCCCGAGCCGACCACGGTATTGATCATGCCTGCGCCGATTCCGGCCGCACAGACGCCCAACTGGGTCCAGCCGGACGCACCGGCCAGCCCTGCTGCGGCAGTCGTCACCACTCCGCTCATTCATCGTCCCCTTGTTCGGTGATCCAGCCCGCGTACGAACAGGCGGTGCCGGTCATGGTCCGTACAGCGAGCTTCTCATCCAGCTCCCATGTAGCTCCCACGGGCGTCTCAGTGCGCAGGGGAAGTCTCGGAATGCGGAAGCAGACTTCGGCACCTCCGGTACCCCCGTAACGGCCGGTCACCTCCGCAACGAACGAACCCGGCGGAAGGGACACACCGATGGGCCTGCACAGCGGAACACGTCTGACGCGTGGCGTGGGCTACCGCTGTCGTGCAGGTGCGCTGGTCGGAAGCGGTCTGCTGCTCGCCGGGGTGACGCTCAGCTTCACCTCCGCACAGGAGGGGACGGCGTCGGCGGCGGGGACGCAGATGGTCCCGGTCGGGAGCACGACCCCGATGACACCCGCGCCCAGGTCCGCGCCCGAGCCGAAGTCCTCGCCCAAGGCGGCTCCCAAGGCCGCGCCCACGCACACCCCCACCCCGACACCAGCCCCCACAGTGACCGCCGTCCCGACGGCGGACGTGCCGGAGACCGCATCCGGGCAGTCGCAGGTGCTGTCCGCGTCCCAGCAGTCCGCCAAGGTCGGCGCGATCTTCTCCTCGTCCTCGATCGCCCCCGGCAACCACCACTGCACCGCGAGCGTCGTCGACAGCCCCTCCGGCGACGTGATCGTCACCGCCGCGCACTGCCTCTCCGCCGGCAACGGCGGCGGCGCGGTCTTCGTCCCCGACTACCGCGACGGCGGCACGCCGGACGGCGTCTGGCAGATCACGCAGGTGGTGGAGAGCAGCGGCTGGACCGGCGACGGCGACCAGGACGACGACGTGGCCTTCGCGGTCGTCGCCTCGCAGAACGGCCGCAGCCTCCAGTCGGCGGTCGGCGGCGGCTACACGCTCTCGACCCAGAGCACGACGACCGCCCAGGTCCAGCTCACGGGCTACCCGTCGGCGACGGACGAGCCGATCACCTGCACTGGCTCGGCGTCGGCGTTCTCCAGCACGCAGCTCACCATCTATTGCACGGCCTTCACCGGCGGCACCAGCGGCAGCGCGTGGCTCGCCGGCTACGACCCCGCGACGGACTCGGGCAGCATCATCGGCGTCATCGGCGGCTACGAACAGGGCGGCGACACCGCGGACACGTCGTACAGCATCGTCTTCACGCCGGCGACGCAGAGCCTGTACGACGAGGTCGCGTCCAGCTAGGCCCTGTCTGAGTGCCGTGAGGAGTTCACCAGAACCGTAACGACCGTGCCGCAGCAGGCCGCAGGCAGGCCTTGAGCAGGTAGGTTCCGGCTGTGCGATTCGATGCCGTGCCCAAGCCTCCGACCGTCGCCGACCGTCCGCAGGACGGGCGCGGCTACCCCGTGCCCGCGATCACCCCGTTCGAGGACGGGCAGCCGCAGTTCGCGCGGACCGACTACGCGCGCAGCGCGGACTGCGCGGTGCGGCGGCTCTGCTCGGTCTGCGGCACGGCCATGCCCGCCGGACCGGTCTGGCGGGTCGTCGGAGCGGGCGAGGCGGAGGCCATCGGCGCGGCGCGCGCCGCCGGGCGTCCGTACCGGAACCTGCAGCCCACCTGGGAGGGCCCGGGCCACCGGGCGTGCATGCTCTACGCCTCGATGGTCTGCCCGTACCTCGGCCGCCCGCAGGCGCGGCGCCGTGTCCTTGACCGCGGCACCGCGCGCGGCGCGACCGGCGCCGTGGTCGGGTTCGCCGACTACGAGTACGCGGTGCTGGAGTCCCAGGTGCTCTTCCGCTTCGTCGACGTCGTCGAGTTCCTCCCCCACGACGACGCTGCGACCACGCATCTGGCGGCACTGGAGACCGAACTCGCCTCCAGGCCGCCGAAGGAGCGCTCCTGAGCGAAGGAAGTGGCGAGTCCGGTGCGCGTGCTCAGGGACGGTAGGCGGGAAGGCCGGTCGCCGTGGTGACCAGGCGGGGTGCGGCGGAGCCGGTGAGCGGCAGGACCTCGATGCCCTGCGGAGTGCGGACGGCGACCGAGTGGCCGTCCGGAGAGACGGCCGGCTCGGTGTAGTCGGTGGTGGCGTTCGGCGTGAGGTCGACCGGGGTGGAGCCGTGCAGGCCGTTCTCCTCGAAGACGTGGTCGTGCCCGGCGACCGAGCGAACGAAGACCATATCCTCCGAGTCCTGGTCGGCCATCGCCGGCTCGGAGCCGTTGGTGAGCTTCCAGCCCATCTGCCGCAGGTAGTCGTCGCGGATGTAGACGTCGCCGTCGACGCTGTTGGCGTAAATGGTGTCGCCCATGTGGCCGCTGTTGATCCAGGTGTTGCCGGCCGTGGGCGGCGGCGTGGCGTTCGAGCCGAACATGCCGTTGAGCCCGAGGACCGTCGGGGTGGCGTCGACCGCGGTGGCCGGAACCTGCATCAGCTTGCTCGAAGCGCCGGATCCGGCGACGAAGAAGAGGTTGGCGCGTGCGGGAAGGTGGTCCGGGTTGCTCGCCGGGACGGCCTGCCAGGCCGGGTGCGACCACGGCTGGTTGCCGGGGTTGCGGGCGGCGGTGACCCGGTGGCTGCCGTCCGGGTCGGCGACGTCGAGGTTGCCGCTGCCGTCGATGAACGCGGCCTTGCTGCCGTCCGGCGACCAGGCCAGATCACGCACCACGACGCCGAAGTCGACCCAGGAGCCGTTGATCAGCACGCGGTCGGTGCCGTTGCTGACGGTCAGTCCGGCGGTTCCGGCCCCACTCCAGGAGGCGGTCGTCGCGGCGCCACCGCCGGTGGAGCCGCCGGAACCGCCGGTGGTACCACCGGAGTTGCCGCCGCCCTTGGCGGGCGCGGCGGGGGCGGACCCGGACCCCGAGGCGGTGGGAGCGGGAGGCGAGGACGACGACGCGGATCCGCCCCCGTTCGGTCCGCCTCCGTTCGGCCCGCACGCGGTAAGCAGGCCGCCGGCGGTCACGGACAGGACGAGTGCTGCGGCAGCTATGGTCGAACGAGCACGCATGACGGATCCCCCCAGAGATCAGGTCTCTCAACTGTGGTTCCGACCAAGCGTTCTGATCACTTCGGGATCATTGTGGGTTCGCTTGAGCGGCTGAGATGAGAGTGCCCGGATCCCGTCAGGAAACAGTCCGGCGGCTGTCACAGCCCTGCAACAGCCGCCGGTCATGCTTGCCACTCGACTCAAGGGCCGTCAGTCGACCTCGATCTGACCGCCGTTCAGCTCCTTGCGCTGCGGCTTGCGGTCCTCAGCGGAGCCGCTCGGGGTGCCCAGGTTGCGGCGGACCGAGTCCAGGATGGTCAGGCCCTGGCCGACCAGTCCGGCGGCGATCTCGCCCAGGCCGTCGGCACCGTTCAGCACGTTGACGTTGGCGCCCTGGAGACCGGCCGAGGCCTCCTTGACGATCTGCGGCAGCTGGTCGATCAGCATCCGGTCCAGCGCGACGCGGTCGTGCGACGCGGCGGCCTCGGCCTGGATCTTCATCCGCTCGGCCTCGGCCAGGGCCAGCACCCGGATCCGCTCGGCCTCGGCCTCGGCCGGCTTGACGATCTCGGCGACCAGCTGCTGCTGCCGCAGCTCGGCGGCGCGCTGGGCCAGCTCGGTCTGGGCCGAGAGCACCTCCTGCTGGGCGTGCGCGGCGGCCAGCGGACCGGCCTGCGCGGCCTGGGCCTGGGCCCGGTCGACCTCGGCGTTGTACTGGGCCTTGACGACCGCGGTCTGCCGCGCGTACTCGGCCTGGTTCCGCGCCGCCGCCTGCTCGGCCTCGGCCGCGGCCTGGGTGGCCTGGGCCTGGGCGATCTGGGCCGCCCGCTGGATGTTGGCCTTGTGCGGCGCGGACATCGCCCCGATGTAGCCGGTGTCGCCGTCGTCGATGGACTGGATCTGCAGCGAGTCGACGATCAGGCCGATCTTGGCCATCTCGGCCTTGGAGGTCTCCAGCACCTCGGTGGCCAGCTTCTGGCGCTCGGTGACGATCTCCTCGACCGTCATCGAGCCGATGATGGAACGGAGGTGACCGGCGAAGATCCGGCCGGTCAGGATCGACATCTGATCCTGGTCGGACAGGAAGCGCTGGCCGGCGTTGACGATCGACTCGTGGTCGTTGCCCACCTTGAACGCGATCACGGCGCGGACCGTGAGCGCGATGCCCTGACGGGTCACGCAGGTCTCGGCGACCTCCGACTCGCACATGGCGAGAGTCAGAAAGCGGGTCTTGCGGAAGACCGGCAGCACGAACTTGCCGTGGCCGGTGACGACCCGGAACGGTGCTCCCCCGAGCCCACGCCTGCCACCGGAGATCAACATCGCCTCGTCGGGGGCCGGAACGCGGTAACCGAACATCTCTCTTGTCTCCTCTGAAGAAGAAAAACCCCGTTTTTGCAGCTGTACGGCCCTCGTGGCGGGTTTCCCGTGGTCCCCATGGTTCCCTCGGATTCCCGGGTTACCCCTGGATTCCGTCGGTTTCCCTGGCTCCCTTGGGATTTCCCGCCCCGAGCCGCTTCCGGGCCGCCCCCGGACCTGGTCGCTCAGACCTGGTCGTCCGGGTCGGCCCACTCGATCACGTCCACCTGCCGCGCCCCGCGCGACTCGATGACCAGCACCGTGGCGCCGACCGGCAGTGGCTCCTCCGACCAGGCCATGAAGGCCTCGGTACCGCCGCGGACCCGGACCAGCACTTCACCGGGTCCGGCGCTGCCGCGGGTGGCGATGAGCAGTCGTCCGGTGCAGCCGATCACGGCCTCGTCGCCAGACATCCTCGCGCGCCCCTTTCCGGTGTTCCTGCCGTTCCGGTGTTCCTGCCGTTCCTGCTTGTCCCACGTTGCTGCGGATCAAGACCCTAGCGCTGTTCACCCGCGCTGAATGCGTCCGGGCGCCGGAAAACGTCCCAGCAAGGTTCAGCGCGGTGTGCAGCGAGGTGTGTGGGGCACCGAATGCGTCCGGGCGGCGCACTCTGCGTCTGCTTCCTATGCTGGTCTTGTCACTGGACTTGTCATCTCACCGGACACGTCACGTGCACAGTTGTCGCAGCCAGGCGCCGATATCGGTGGCGCCCCGTTCCCTCGGCCCGCTCGGGCGCCCCGATCGCACGGATCACCGGTATCGCCGACTCTGACCCGGTCGGAACGTCGGAACGAAGGTGAATCCGTATGGCTACCGCGACCGCGCCTTCCAAGGGGGCGCCCTCACACGCACTGAAACGTGACATCGGGCTGATCGGCCTGACCTGGACCTCCGTAGGATCCATCATCGGTTCCGGATGGCTCTTCGGCGCGCTGTTCGCCGCGCAGGCGGCTGGTACTGCGGCGTTGGTGTCCTGGGGCATCGGCGCCGGCGCCATCATCATCCTGGCCTTCGTCCACGCGGAGCTCGGGGCGGCCTATCCGGTCGCGGGCGGGACCGGCCGGTTTCCGCACTACGCCTTCGGCACCGCGGCGGGCGCGTCCTTCGGATGGTTCTCCTGGCTGCAGGCGGTCACCGTGGCGCCGATCGAGGTGCTGGCCGCGCTGAACTACCTCAGCGTCCACGCCACCTGGATCCAGACCGGTAAGAACCACCTGACCGGCGGCGGCTACGCCCTGGCCGTGGCCTTCATGGCCTTCTTCGTCGTGGTCAACTGGTTCGGCATCCGGGTGCTCGCGAACACCAACTCCGCCGCCACGTGGTGGAAGATCGCCATCCCGGTCTTCACCATCATCGTCTTCGCGTCCACCCATTTCCACGGTAGTAACTTCGCCTACCAGGGGTTCTCGCCGTTCGGGGCCAAGGGCGTGCTCTCGGCGGTGAGCACCAGCGGCATCATCTTCGCCCTGTTGGGCTTCGAGCAGGCCGACCAGTTGGCCGGTGAGAGCAAGAACCCCAAGCGCGACATCCCGGTCGCGGTGATCGGCTCGATTCTGATCGGTGCGACGATCTACATCCTGCTGCAGGTGGTCTTCATCGGCGCGTTGCCGCACAGCGCGTTCGCGCACGGCTGGGCCAACCTGTCCTTCGCTGGCAAGGCGGGCCCGTTCGCCGGTCTGGCCACCACGGTCGGCCTGGGCTGGCTGGCCACGATCCTGTACATCGACGCGGTGGTCTCGCCTGCGGGCACCGGCCTGATCTACACCACCGCGACGTCCCGCGTCTCGTACGGACTGTCCCGCAACGGCTATGTGCCGTCGATCTTCGAGCGGACCACCAAGCGCGGCGTGCCGTGGTTCAGCCTGTTCTTCGCCTTCGTGATGGGCCTGGTCGTCTTCCTGCCCTTCCCGACCTGGCAGAAGCTGGTCGGCTTCATCACCTCGGCGAGCGTGCTGATGTACGCGGGCGCGCCGCTGGCCTTCGGCGTGCTGCGGATCTCCGACCCGGCGCGCAACCGTCCGTACCGGCTTCCGGGCGGCGGGTTCTGGTCACCGGTCGCGTTCATCGTCGCGAACCTGATCATCTACTGGTCCGGCTTCGACACGCTGTGGCGCCTGGGCCTGGGCATCCTCCTCGGCTACCTGTTGGTGGGCACGTCGGTGGTGTTCAAGCTGAACCCGAACACGCCGCACCTGGACTGGAAGTCCGCACAGTGGCTGCCGGTGTACCTGATCGGCATGGGCGTCATCTCCTGGCAGGGCGGCTTCTGCAGCAGCGGCCCCGCCAGCACCACGTCCTGCGGAGCGACCAACCGCCTGCCGCTGTGGTGGGACATCATGACGGTGGCTCTGTTCAGCCTGGTCATCTACTACTGGGCCCGTGCGGTCCGGCTCCCGGCCGAGGAGACCCAGGAGTACATCGGCTCCGTGGACGTCGGCGGACCGGGCGAAACCGGCGGCGCGAACGGAACGGGTGGAACGGGTGGAACGGGCGGAACGGGCGGCGGCTCCGACAGCGATGCGGGCGGTCCGAGCAGCTCCGGCGGTTCCAGCGGCGGCCCCAGCGGCTTCGACGGCCCGACCGGACCCGGCGGCCCGGGCCTGTCCAAACGCTGATCCCCGGCCGTCCATCCGGCTTTCCCCGAAAGCTGCCTGACCTAGCGTCAGGCAGCTGTCCCTGTCGGCACCTTGGCGAGGCCGCTCGGAGCGTCAGCCGCGCAGGGCGGCCATCCAGGTCTCGATCGCGTCGGCGTCGCGGGGAAGGGCGGCGGAGAGGTTCTCGTTGCCGTCCGGGGTGACCAGGAGGTCGTCCTCGATGCGGACGCCGATCCCGCGGTACTCCTCGGGAACGGTCAGGTCGTCGGGCTGGAAGTAGAGGCCGGGTTCGACGGTGAGCACCATGCCCGCCGCCAGGGTGCCGTCGACGTAGGACTCGGTGCGGGCCTCGGCACAGTCGTGGACGTCCATGCCGAGCATGTGGCCGGTGCCGGCCAGGGTCCAGCGGCGCTGGAGGCCGAGCGCGACCACCTCGTCCACCGGCCGGTCGCCGAACAGGCCCCAGGCGACCAGGTGTTCGGCCAGTACGCGCTGCGCGGCGTCGTGGAAGTCACGGTAGGCCGCGCCCGGCTTGACGGCGGCGATGCCCGCCTCCTGGGCGGCGAGGACCGCGTCGTAGATCTTCCGCTGGAGCGGGGTGAACCGGCCGTCGACGGGCAGAGTGCGGGTGACATCGGCCGTGTAGAGGTGGCGGGTCTCCACCCCGGCGTCCAGCAGCAGGAGTTCGCCGGAGCGGACCGGTCCGTCGTTGCGGACCCAGTGCATGACCGTGGCGTGCGGGCCCGCGGCGCAGATGGAGTTGTACCCGACCGCATTGCCCTCGACGCGGGCACGCAGGTAGAAGACACCCTCGAGGTAGCGCTCGGAGGTGGCCTCGGCCTGCTCCAGCGCGCGCACCGCGTCCTCGAAGCCGCGGGCCGTCGACGCGCACGCGGAGCGCAGCTCGGCTATCTCGAACTCGTCCTTGACCAGCCGCTGTTCGGCGAGGAAGGCACGCAGCTCCTCATCCCGCCCGGCATCGGACCTGTCGCCCAGGGCGGCCTCGGCGCCTGCGTCGTGTCCACGCAGCACCCGGACCGCCGGGCCGGTGACGGCGGAGAGCTCGTCGGCGAGCGTGCGGACGTCGCGGCAAGGAAGGCCGAGCAGGCGCTCGTTCTCGGTCAGGCTGTTGCGGCGGCCGTCCCAGAGCTCACCGTGGTAGTCGAGCCAGAACTCGCCGGTGTCACGGTCGGAACGCGGCAGGACGTACGCGACGGCGTCATGGCCGCGGCCCTGCGCCGTCGGGGTCAGCACCAGCACGCCGTCCTCCGACTGGTCGCCGGTGAGGTAGGCGTACTCGGTCGAGGGCCGGAACGGGTAGTCCATGTCGTTGGCCCGGACCTTGCGGTTGCCGGAGGGGACGACCAGCAGTTCGCCCGGAAAGCGGGCGGAGAGCTCGGCGCGGCGGCGCGCGGTGTGCGCGGCCTGCGGGAGGGGCTCCAGGTCGTGCCGCTCGGTGTCGGCCCAGCCATGCCGCATGGCGTCGGCGAGCTCCGCGCTGACGCCCGGATAGAGGCCGTTCTTGCGCGCCTTGATGGCCGGCTCGGAACGCTCGGTCACGACTGCCTCCTGCACGACGGCCGGGACGCCCCGGACGATCTGGACGCCCCGGACGACCCGTATGGGTATCTGGCCCGTACGGTATCCCGCCGCACTGACAGCAACGGCGGTGCCGGCCTTCCGTGGCAGCCGGTGCGGAACCGGGACAACGTCAATGCACGTAGCCGTAGTTCACACGAGCAGGTGAGGTAGCCGTTGGCCACGGCGTTGCGCGGGCATGGCGGCCCTAGCATCGGCACCGCAACCGGACCTTCCTCTCCGGTTTCCGCCGACGAGGAGCGACGAGGAACGACGAGGAGTTCCGCGCCCCATGCCCAACCTCCCTGCCCCGACCGCGCACCTGCCGCTGCAGGCCGCACGTTGCCAGTACGAGGGCCTGCCGATCCATGCCCACCCGCCGTTCGGCGTGCTGCGCCCGACGCGCCGGATCCGCGAACACGCACGCATGCGTCTGTCCGGCATCCCCACCCAGGGCACCCCGTCGAGCTACTCGGTGGGCGACTGGGTCACCGTCCGCAGCGCGGAGGAGATCCGCGCCACGCTGGACGCGACGGACCGCCTGCGCGGCCTCTGGTTCACCGGCAGCCAGTGGAGCTTCTGCGGCGGCACGTACCAGGTCGAGCACGTGGTCCGGCGGATGATGGACGACCACTACCGGATGCGCCGCGTCGCCCGCACCGTCACCCTGCACGCCGCGACCTGCGCGGGTGCGGGCCCCGGCGACGCGGGCTGCGGCCTGGGCTGCGCGCTGCTCTTCCGCGACGAGTGGCTCCGACCGGCGCAGACGCCCGCGCCCCGGCCGGAACCCGCCCACTACGCCACCGTCCGCAGCCTGCAGGAGATCCAGCAGACACTGGACTCCTCGGGTTCGCTGTTGGGCGTCCCCTTCCACACGGCCATGGCGCGCTTCGTCGGTATGCGCCTGCCGGTCCTCGGCGAGGTCCGCTCGAGGGCGCTGCCGCGCTGGCAGTACCAGGTCGGCGAGTGGTACCAGCTGGACGGCGTCCGCTGCGCGGGCGAGCCGCTGGCCGGTCTGGGCTGCGACCGGCAGTGCGCGCTGCTGTGGCACCGCTCCTGGCTGGTTCTGGAGTAGCGAGCGGCGCGCCCTCACCTCACCGCTTCCGGTAGGCGAGCCGCTTCGGCGCGTCGAGCCCGGCGAGGTACTCCTCGAAGCCGATCCGCCCGTAGGGCTCGCCCGGCACCAGGTTGGCCCCGGCTCGCAGCGCGCCGAAGGCCCGGCCGGGGAGGCGCAGCGGCAAGAGTGGACGGCCCGCGCGCCCGGTCGCGGCGAGGTACGCGCGGGCCAGGTCCCGCGCGTCCCGAGCGGCAGGGCCGCCGATGTCCGGCGCCTGTCCGCCGACCGGCTCGGCGGCGGCCAACTCGGCGAGCCGAACTGCCACGTCCCGCACGTCGATCGGCTGGAACCGCACCGAAGGCACCGGCACCACCGGCAGTTTGGCCGCCGCCGCGAACAACGTCCGCACCAGGTCATGGAACTGGGTCGCCCGCTGGATCGTGTACGGCAGCCCGGACGTGGCGAAGACCTGCTCGGCCTCCGCCTTGGCCCGGTAGTAGCCGAGCGGGATCCGGTCGATCCCGACGATCGACACGTAGACCAGGTGCGGCCCGCCTCCGGAGGCGGTGGCCCCGGCAGCCCTGGCCCCCGCCACCAGGTTCCGCGCCAGCGCCGCCTCCTGGCCCCGCCCGAACGCGGTCGCGCAGTGCACGACCACGTCCGCACCGTCCAGCGCCTCGGCGACCCCGCTCCCGCGCTGCAGATCGGCGACAGCCCACCCGTACGCCCGCTCACCGCCGGTCGCGGGGCGACGACTGACCACCCGCACGTCCCGCCCCTGCTCCACCAGCCGCTCGACCACAACCCTCCCGAGCACCCCGGTCCCTCCGGTCACCACGACCGTGCCGCCGCTCATCCGCACCACGCCTTCCGCTCGCCTCATCTGCTGCCAACAGGAGGACAGCCGAGCGCCCCGGACCGTGACATGCCGCGCCGTACGGCAGTGCCTACTCCGCCGGATCGGCGGGATACGCGCCACCGCGGAAGAGCAGGCTCAGGTGCGGGCGCGGACGCGTCGCGTGGACATGGGCGGCGTCCGAGCGGTCCGCCGGGCGGTCGCGCTCCGGCGCGGCCAGGTCGCGCAGGCGGTCGAGTCCGGCCAGGACCTCGTCCCGGCTGTCGGCGCGCTTCATCCACAGCGGCAGTCGCGAGATCATCGCCAGGGTCGGCGTCGGTCCGCGCTCGCGCAGCCGCACGCCGACGAAGGCGGCCAACTCGTCGACGTGCTCCTCGTTGTAGGCCCACAGGATCCGCCCGACGCAACGGGTCTGGAGCCAGAGCGGTTCCCCGAAGAACGGGTCCTCCGTCCCGCCCGGCGTCACCCCGCGCAGGCCCGCGCGCTCCATGCCGGGCCGCCAACTCCGGTGCTCCCCGCACGCGGCGCAGGAGAGCCGACGCGGCAGGAAGAGCAGCGCGCTCGTGTACTTCACCTCCTGCGTCCCGGGCCTCGGCAACACCACCGCCCGTCCCTCGCACCTCGGGCACACCACGTACAGCCGCCCCGCGAACCCCGCCAACCACCGGCCGTCCCCCCGATGCCGCTCCGGGTCGCGCCCACCTCCGCCACCGCTCACGCCACTCACGCCAGTCATGCCGCCCACGCTGGCACGCCCATGCCCCGCCCCGCGACCGGATTCCCGCCCGCCGTCCCTCCCGTCCCCGCGCTCCCGGCGGGCGGGCGCAGACCCGCGGACCCATCCTGGAACCATGCGCCGCAGCAGCGTCGACTCCTCCTGCCTCCGCGCGGTCGGCTGCGACGCGTCGGGGCGGCTGCTGGAGCTGGAGTTCATCGCAGGGACGGTCTACGACTACGCCGCCGTCCCGCCGTCGGTCCACGACGGCCTGCTCCACGCGGAGAGCCTCGGCCGCTACTTCAACCGCCACATCCGCGGCCACTTCCGCTACCGCCGGGTCTCCTGATCAAGCCCTCTCAGACAACCCGGGCGCGACGGATCTCGCGGCCGATCTAGAGTGGCTGGAGATTTCCCGGTCCACGGGCACGGCGCGGAACCCTGCGCACCCTGCGCGTGGCCCGTTGCCAGCACCCACAAGGAGCTAAGGAGCACAGATGGCCAAGGCCCTCGCCGAGGCGGTCGCCTCGCTGATGCCGCGTGCGCGGGAGGAGCTCGCCGAGCTCGTCGCGTTCCAGTCGGTCGCCGATCCGCGGCAGTTCCCGGTCAGCGAGTGCGAGAAGGCCGCGCGCTGGGTCGCGGACGCGCTGCGCGCCGAAGGGTTCGCCGAGGTGGACGTGCTGGACACGCCGGACGGGACGCAGTCCGTCTACGGCTGCCTGCCCGGCCCCGAGGGCGCGCCAACGGTACTGCTCTACGCCCACTACGACGTGCAGCCGCCGCTGGACGTGGACGCCTGGGACACCCCGCCGTTCGAGCTGACCGAGCGCGACGGCCGCTGGTACGGCCGCGGCGCGGCGGACTGCAAGGGCGGCGTGCTGATGCACCTGCTCGCGCTGCGCGCCCTGCGCGCCGAGGGCGGCGTGCCGGTGACGGTCAAGGTGATCGTCGAGGGCTCGGAGGAGCAGGGCACCGGCGGCCTGGAGCGCTACGCCGAGGCCCACCCCGAGTTGCTCGCCGCCGACGCGATCGTCATCGGCGACTGCGGCAACTTCCGCGTCGGCCTGCCGACGGTCACCGCGACGCTGCGCGGTATGACGCTGGTCGAGGTCGGCGTCCGCACGCTCCGCGGCAACCTGCACTCGGGCCAGTTCGGCGGCGCAGCCCCGGACGCGCTCGCCGCGTTGATCCGGATGCTGGACTCGCTGCGCGACGAGACCGGCGCGACCGTGGTCACCGGCCTGGAGGCGCAGGCCGGGAAGACCTGGGAGGGCCTGCAGTACGACGAGGCCATGTTCCGCTCCGACGCCAAGGTGCTCGACGGCGTCGGCCTGATCGGTACCGGCACCGTCGCCGACCGGATCTGGGCCCGGCCGGCCGCGACCGTGCTCGGCATCGACTGCCCGCCCGTCGTCGGCGCCACCCCGTCCGTGCAGGCCGAGGCGAAGGCGCTGGTCAGCCTGCGCGTGCCGCCGGGTCTGAACGCCGCCGACGCGCAGGACGCGCTGGCCTCGCACCTGACGGCCGCCGCCCCGTGGGGCGCGCAGGTCGAGGTCACCCCGCGCGGCCAGGGCCAGCCCTTCCGCGCCGACGTCACCAGCCCGGCGTACGCGGCGATGTCCGAGGCGCTCTCGACGGCGTACGACGGCGAGGAGATGCAGGTGGCGGGCCAGGGCGGCTCGATCCCGCTGTGCAACACGCTGGCGTCGCTCTACCCGCAGGCGGAGATCCTGCTGATCGGCCTCAGCGAGCCGGAGGCGCAGATCCACGCGGTCAACGAGAGCGTCTCGCCGGAGGAGTTGGAGCGACTCTCGCTGGCCGAGGCCCTCTTCCTGCGCGGCTACGCGGAGAGCAAGGCGTAGCGGCAGCAGATACGCGCCCGGGCCCTCGCCGTCAGCTGCTCACCCCCAGGCGGGAGTTGGCGGCAAGGGCCACGGCGGTGGGGTCGGCAGCGTGGCCCCGTCCGCACCGGTGACGGCGAGCTCAGCGGCGAGCTTGCCGCCGGACTCGGCGCCCAGCTCGGCCCCGGGCTCAGCGCCGGGTTTGCCGCTCCGGCCGCTGAGCCAGCCGAGCAGCGCGTGGCCGGGGCCGGTCACCACCGGGTCACTCGCTGCGGCGGACAGCTGCCACTCCCGCCCCAGGTCGGTCGCCTCGATCCGGGTGACCGGGAAGTCCCGGGCAGCCAGGCCGGGGGCGGTGCTGTCGAGCGCCCAAGTGACGTACGCGGCAGGCCAGTCGGCGGGGCTGTAGTCGGCGGCGAGGTCGACGCGGTGGTGCTCCAGCTCGCGCCAGCAGCGGTACAGCGTGAACCACGCCGGATGCCGGTAGCCGCCGAGCGCGGTGACCAGCACCTCCCACCGCTCCGCCGGGACGGTCGCGGCGAGGTCCAGCAGCCCGCCCACGCTGCCACGCAGATCCGCCGCGAGCGCGGCGGCTCCGTGGTCGGCGCCCTCCGCGACGGCCCGCGCCAGCGCCGCCCCGTCCGCGCGCGGGCCGGGCTCACGGCCGGTCGCGGCCAGCGTCACCAGCCACTGGTACGCCTCGGCGGCGCGGGCCACATGGACCACGACCTGGCTCCGGTTCCACCCCGCCAGCGCTGACGGAGCCCGCACCTCGTCGTCGCTCATCCCGTCGAGCTGCCCGGCGAACCCGTCCAGCGAACGGCGTACCTCGTCGATGATCTCCCTCATGGCCGCACTGTACTGATCCCGCTCGGCCGTTGACGGCTGCTCAGCCGGACACGTCCTTCATCGCGACGACCTGGTCCACCCGCGCCCGGACCAGGTACTCGCCGGGAACGGCGTTGCGCGCGCCGAACTCCTCCGCCCGCGCCGCGCCCATGTAGCGACCACCGATCCGGGTCGCCCAGCGCCGCAACTGCTCCAGGTCCTCGACGAGTTCGAGCACCGTGCACTCCAGCATCACGAAGCTGAACGGCGGCTGCTGATCGTCCACGCAGAGCGCGAACCGCGGATCGCGCCGCAGCGCAGCGGCCTTGACCGACTTCTCCCCGGTGTTGAACAGCAGCACCGGCCGCCCGTCGACCTGCTCGTCCTCGTGCAGCAGGAACCACACGGGGGTGACGTGCGGCCGTCCGTCCCGCCGCGTCACGGCGAGCTTCCCGGTCCGCGTGCCCGCCAGCACGAACGCCTGCCACTCCGCCTCGCTCATCGTCGCCATTCCCGCATCCTGGCACGGCGCGGGCGCTTCAACCGGGAAGGAACGGGCCCGCGCCGTCTCCGACGATGTGTGCGCCGCTACGCCCGGACACTGGTGATCTCCGTCGTCATCACGAAAGAACGGTCCGGACGGAGTCGGGGACTACCGCGTCGTGTACACGGTGGAAAACGGTCAATTGAGCGTGTGGGTCCTGCGAGTCGGAAACCGCCGCGAGGTCTACCGCAACCTGTAGGAGAGGGACGTCCGCGACCTGCGCGTTTCGACGGTGGCAGACGCACCGCAACCGGGGCGGGCATGTTCATGCTCGGGCAAGACCTTGACGTGGGACGGGTGTGAATCCCTCCCAATCGGGCGGTTTCCTGAGGAAATTCTCATCTTGGCCGCAGAGCCTGCCCGCATGGCTACCAGTGTGCTCACCGCGCCTCCGGAGTCGGTGCCGGTCAGGCCCCGGCGTCGGAGAGCGTTCTGGCAATCCCCCGAAGACCAGCCCGGCTATGCCAGACCCGCGCTCCTCGGCATCGCCGTCGTCGCGGCCGTGCTCTTCGCATGGGGGATCGACCAGGCCGCCTTCCACAGCTTCTACGCGAACGCCGCCCGCAGTGGTTCGGAGAGCTGGAAGGCGTTCATCTTCGGCTCGTTCGACCCCGCGAGCACCATCACGCTCGACAAGCTGCCCGGCTTCGTCTGGCCGCAGGCGCTCTCCGCGCGGATCTTCGGGTTCCACCCGTGGTCGGTCGCGCTGCCGCAGGCGATCGAGGGCGTGCTGGCCGTGCTCGTGCTGTACAAGGCCGTACAGCGCTGGGCCGGAGCGAACGCGGCGCTGCTCACCTGCGGGCTGTTCACGCTGACCCCGGTGATCGCCGGCCTGTTCCGCACCTCCGTCGAGGACCCGGCGTTCACGCTGCTGCTGATCTGCGCGGCCGAGGCGGCGCAGCGCGCGGCGCAGACGGGACGGCTGCGGACGCTGCTGATGTCGGGCGTGTGGGTCGGACTGGCCTTCCAGACGAAGATGCTGGAGTCGTGGGCGGTGCTGCCCGCGCTGGCCGTGATCTACCTGGTGTCCGCGCCCTCGACGCTGCGCCGCCGGATCGGGCATGTGGCGCTGGCGGGCGTGGTGACGGTCGCCGTCTCGGCGTCGTGGATCCTGCTGGTGACGGTGACCCCGGCCAAGGACCGCCCGTACGTGGACGGGACGACGAACAACTCCGCGTTCAGCATGGTGGTCGGCTACAACTTCCTGAACCGCTTCTCCTCGGTCGGCATGAGCGCGTCCGACAGCGGCAGCGTCCAGGGCGGCATGTTCGGCGGCGGCAAGGGCGGCCACGGGGGCGGCGGCGCAGGCCTCGGCGCGCACTCGGGCACCGGCGCTGGCGCCGGGACCGGGACCGGGACGGCGGGTGGCGGCTCGGCCGCGTCCGGTGCCGGTTCCGGTTCCGGGACCACCTCCGCCAAGGCGATGGCCTCGGCGGCCATGGCGCTCGGCAACGGGAGTGCCGGCAGCGGCTGGGGCAAGATGTTCGGCTCCGCGATCACCTCGCAGACCGGATGGCTGTACCCGCTCGCCGCGCTCTCCCTCGTCCTCGGCCTGGTCTGGAGTCGGCGCAGGCCTCGAACTGACGCGCTGCGCGCCGGGTTTCTGATGTGGGGCACCTGGCTCGCCATGTTCTTCCTGGCCTTCAGCGCCGGAAGCGTCGGCGGCCACAGCTACTACATGGGCGTCATCGCGACGCCGCTTGCCGCGCTGAGCGGCGTGGGGCTGGTGCAGCTCTGGCGCGGGTACCGCGCGGGCGGCCGACGCGTGTGGGCGCTGCCCGTCGCGATCGTGTCGACGGTGGCTTACGCCGTGGTGCTCTCCGACCCCTACCCCTCCTTCCGGCCGTGGGCGATGTGGCTGGCGATCGTCGCGGGCGTGGTCTCGCTGGGGCTGCTGTACGCGGCGAAGATGCCGCGCTTCTCGGGTCGGCGGATCGCGGTGGCGGGCCTGGTGGCCGGTCTGGTCGCGGTGGTCGCGACTCCCGCCGCGTGGGCGACGTCGGTGCTGGGCGGTTCCGGCAGCGGCATGGCCGGGATGATGGGCACGGTCGGCCCCGCGTCCTCGCAGGGCTTCGGCGGCGGCGCTGCGGCGCCCGGCGGCGGACACCGTGAGGGCTTCGGCGGCGCAGAGGGATCCGGCGGATTCGGTGGCTTCGGCGGTGCCGCGGCCGGTGCGGGCGGATTCGGCGGGTTCGGCGACCGGTCCGGCAAGAGCGGCAGCGGTCGCGCCGGGATGGCCGGTGGCGGCGGGTTCGGATCTTCGTCCGGTTCGCTGACCGCGCAGCAGCAGCAACTGTTCACCTACGTCTCCGCGCACGCGGACGGCGCCCGTTACCTGATGGCGACCACCAGCTGGAGCACCGCGTCGCCGTACATCCTGGCCACGGGCAAGGAGGTGCTGCCGATGGGCGGCTTCTCCGGTGACGCACCGAGCCCGTCCCTGGCGCAGTTCCAACAGCTGGTCAGCAGTGGTCAGTTGCACTACGTGCTGCTCGGTGGCGGCGGCATGGGCGGCTTCGGCGGAGGCGGCGGCAGCACGTCGCCGACGACGGCCGTGCAGAACTGGGTCCGCCAGTCCTGCACCGTCGTCCCGGCCGGCGACTACGGCGGCACCTCGACCGGCACCTCGTCGACGAAGTCGCCCTCCGGAACCGCAGGCGGAGGCGGAGCCTTCGGCGGGTTCGGAGGGTTCGGCGGCGGCGGGTTCGGCGGAGGCGGGTTCGGCGCTGGCGGCTTCGGCGGCGCCCGCAGTGCCACGCAGCAGCAGCTGTACCGCTGCGGCACCGGCAGCTGACCTCGGCGGCACCGTCCCGCGTACGTGATCAGGCCCGGCTTCGGCCGGGCCTGATCCGTGTCCGCACCCCTTCGCTGATTCGCTCCTCGGATTCGCTCCTCGGATTCGTCCTCGCGAGCCTCCTGGCTTCCGCCCGCTCCCGTGGGTTAGCTGGGGATCCGGTCCAGGGTCCAGGGCCCAGGCCCCGTCACAGCACACCGCGTCGAGAGGCACTGCTTTGAAGGTGACCGAGATCATCCCAGGCTCTCCCTGCTGGGCGCAGCTGAGCACCAAGGACATGGAGGGGTCCAAGAAGTTCTACGGCGGGCTGTTCGGGTGGACCGCCGAGACCGACCCGGACCCCCAGTACGGCGGCTACACCACGTTCTCGCTTAACGGCTCCCCCGCAGCCGCCGTGGCCCCGCTGATGAACCCGCAACAGCCGGTGATGTGGCTGCTGTCGTTCGCCACCGCCGACGCCGACGCCACCGTCGAGACCGCCAAGTCGGCGGGCGCGCAGCTGTGGATGGGGCCGATGGAGGTCGGCGACCTGGGTCGCTGGGCCCTGCTCAGCGACCCGACCGGCGGCGCACCGCATGCGGTCTGGCAGGCCCGGGGGTTCAAGGGCTTCGGCGTGGTGAACGAGCCGAACTCCTTCGGCTGGATCGATCTGTCCAGCAGGGACCCGAAGGCTGCCGTGGAGTACTACAAGACCGTCTTCGGCTGGCAGGTCTGGCCGAACGACGTCTACCAGATGGTGGGTCTGGCCGACGACATGTTCGGCGGCGTGATGCAGATGGGCGACGAGTTCCCGCCGGAGGTTCCCTCCTTCTGGAGCCCGTTCTTCCTGGTCGCCGACGTGGACGCCTCGGCGGAGACCGCGAAGCGTCTGGGTGCCGAGCTCATGCACGGCCCGGTCGACGTCGAGATGGAGAACGGCCCGAGGATCGCCGTGATCCGCGACCCCGAGGGCGCCGTCTTCGGCATCTTCGCCCCGAGGGCCTGACACAGCGCAACGCCCGAACCCGAAGGCCCCGATCGCCGAGCGGTCGGGGCCTTCGCCGTGCCGCTGGGGAGCCGTGGCTATGCGGTCAGCGGCCACCTGGGCTTCGGCAACGCCGGCGAACGGGACAGCGCCCACGGCGTCGCAGCCGTCGGCCACCTGCTGACGTGATCTCCTCTTCCAGACCCGCCACCACCTGGCTGTCGGCGAGCAGTTGTTCATCTACTGCCCCGAGCTGCATGCCGTCCGAGGTCTACACGACTCCCCCGGCCCTGGCCGCGCAGATGACCCCGTAGCTACGTGGCAGGGCCCCGACCGGAACGCGGATGATGTTGGTCGATTCCGTCAACTCCGGGGACGGGGCGAAGTCGTGCGAAGTGGCTGGTACGGGTGCTGGTACGGGTGTGGGCCCGTGGCCGCAGGGCCTCCACCACATCTCCGCCGCTCCTCCGCCATGCCTTTTCTGCGCCTTTACCGCACCCACCCTCCGCAGAATGCGTCGATAACCCGTTCGCCTTGTCGCACGCCTGCTCTAGGATCCGTCCTGCCGAACACGTGACGCCTCCGCAGTCCCATCGCGGCAGGCCCCACGCGGCAACCACTCCTCCCGGTCATTCCGGGCTTTCCTCAGGGGGTACAACACTGTGCGCAAGCGCAGCCTCTGCACCGTGACCGCCTGCGCGGTCCTGCTCGGCGTCACCACCGCCGGGCCTGCGGCGGCGGCCGGATCGGCCGCCTCCGTCGAGCACACCAGCGGGGCCGGTCTCACGGCCCACATCACGGCACCGCCGTCGGGCACGGCTCATGTCGCGGTACCGGTTCCCGTCACGGCCCACACCGCCGCGGCGTCGGCACCGGCGGCAGCACACACCGCGACCCGCGCCTCGGCGCAGACCGCCGCATCGGCGCCGGTCACCGTCTCCGCCTTCGGCGGGATGGCCGTCGACGGACCCTTGGACCGGGTCTTCGTCGGCGACAGCACCGCCGGCTCGGTCACCGCCGCCGACTACTCGGGCGACAGCCTCGCCACGGTCAGCGGCATCGCCGGGGTCTCCGACCTGGCCGTCTCCACGGACGGCACGACGCTGTACGCCGCCGAGCCCACCACCCACGACGTGGTGGTGCTCAACGCGAGCACCCTCGCGGTCGAGGCCACCTACCCGGTGGCGACCACCAAGGGCCCGACCCACCTCGCCTTCACCTCGGGCAAGCTCTGGTTCACCTACGGCGACCAGTGGTCCGGCAACCTCGGCTCCGTCGACCCCTCGGTGAACACCTCCGGCGGGGCCGGCGCGGTGACGCTCGGACAGATGCCGGCGGGCGTCGGTGCCGGGCTCTGGAACCCGGCGTTGACGAGCACCCAGCCGTCCGCACCGGGCGCGCTCGCGCTCGCCGAGACCGGCCTGTCCACGGACTCGATGGCGGTACTCGACGTCTCCAGTGGGACACCTCAGCTGACCGCCTGGTACCAGGGCGACTACTCGCTGAACTCCGGCATCAACGACATCAGCCTCGTGCCGGGAGCCTCGCAGGTGCTCGTCAACGGCACCCTGCTCGACGGCTACGCGAACGGCAAGTTCAGCAAGGTCGGCAGCTACCCGAACAACGCCTCTGTGGGGACCGCCTCCCCGGACGGGTACGTCGCCCAGTCGAGCGGCGCGACCGTCTACGTCTTCAAGGCCGGCTCGCAGACCCCGCTGCACACCTACCCGTCCAACGCGAGTGCCCTGGCCTGGGCGCCCGACGACTCACGCGTCTTCGCGCTGGCCGGCCAGAACACCGCCACGGGCACCGCGTACGGCCTCCAGGTCCTGACCGACCCGACCAAGGTCCTGCCGACGCTCACCGCCTCCGCGCCCGCGTCGGGCACCGTCGGCAAGGCGTACACCGTCAGCGGCAAGGTGAGCTCGCAGCTGCCGATCCCGGCCGACACCCAACTCTCCGTCACCCGCGTCGACCTGGCGCACCCCGCGGGGTACCTGACCGCGTTCAAGCCCGTGACCGCTGCGGACGGCAGCTGGCACTTCACCGACACGTCCAGCATCGGCGGACCGGTCACGTACCGGATCGGCTACGCGGGCGACAGCGAGCAGAGCGCGGTCAGCGCGTCGGCAACGATCAACATCGCCCGCAGCGCGACCACGGTGAGCATCTCCGCCAACAGCAGCGGCTACTCCTACGGCGGCTGGGCCCACGTCACCGCCCACCTGGGCAGGACCTGGAACGGCCGCACGGTCGAGATCGACGCCCTGCCGGTGGGTATGCCGCAGACGCTCGTCGCGCGCGGCACGGTGGACCGGTACGGCAACCTCTCCGCCTGGTACAAGGTGACCCGGAACACCCGCTTCTCCGCCTGGTTCGCCGGTGACTACTTCTACGGCACCGCGTGGGCGGGCCGATGGGTCAACGGCTACGCGGAGATCGCGGACGTGCTCGACAACGCGTACGGCAGCAACTCGTACGCGGGCTACAGGTTCCAGCTGTTCCACCAGGCGAAGCCGCCGGTGATGGGCATCGCCGTGGGTCCGAACAAGGCCGACCAGTGCATCACCCTGACCGGCCAGTGGTACTACTCGGGCGGCTGGCACATCCTCACCCCGCAGGGCTGCTTCACCCTCGGCAGCAACGGGGTGGTCTGGATCCAGCTGAACCTCACCGGCTTCCCGCTGGGCTCGCACTTCCGGATCGCCCCCGAGTACGGCGGCGACGGCATCAACGCGGCGACCTGGGGCAACTGGCTCTACTTCAGCATCACCAGCTGACGGCCCGTCCGTCACCGACTGCCTTACCCGCCCGCACCGCCGGTCCCCGACCGGCGGTGCGGGCGGTCCTCATTCCCCGTGGGAACCTCGCTCACATCTGACGGAGCGTCAATACAGCACCGTCAGCCGACGGTCAGGCGGAACGGTCCGGCCAGGGCGGTGTAGCCGTTGTCGGCCAGGTAGTAGACGTCGTAGCTGCCCGCCCCGTTCAGCTTGCTGGTGGAGAGGGTGACAGCGCCGCTCTGGTTCGGGGCGTAGGCCCAGGTGAGCGAGGACTGCGCGCCCGGCTTCACCCCCGCCGGGTAGACGCCGATCCAGTTCTCCGCGCTCACCTGCGTGGCGGAGGGCAGCGAGTAGCGGAAGGTCACGTTGCCACCGTTGCTCACCGCGTTGAGATCGCCGGTCAGCGTCGGGGACTTCGCGGTCGAGGGTGCGAACGCGGCGTTCAGCGGGGTCGCGTACGTGTCGTTCGCGGTGAGGCCCGGCAGACCCAGGGCGCCCTCGATGGTGCGGGCGACGCTGTAGTGGTCGTAGTGGAGCGGGCTGGTGGTGCCGGCGGGCACAGTGCCCTGCGAGCCGACCGCGATGGTGGCGACGTGGTCGTAGCCCTCGTTCTCGCTCTCGTCCCAGGTGAGCAGGATCAGCGAACGCTGCTTGGTCCAGGCGGGCGAGGACATGATCGGCGCGAGCGTCTGCTGCAGCCAACCGTCCTGCGTCTTCAGGCTGGTGGCGTTTCCGTCGCCGGAGGACTCGCCGTCGTAGTAGTCGTCCGCAGCGATCCAGGAGAAGTTCGGCGTGGTCGCGGCCGACTTCAGGTCGGTGGACAGCTGCGTGGTGTCGAACAGGTGCGCCGCGCAGCGGGCCGCGTTGCCGCTGATGTCGGCGTAGTTGATGAACGGTGCGTCGTCGGGCTCGTAGTAGCTGTCCGCGCCGCCCTTGCTGGCGTTGCAGGGGGTGCCCATGCCCTGCTCGTACGCCTTCCAGGTCTTGCCGGCGGCCTCGATCGTGTCGCCCAGGTTCCGCTCGGGGGAGTTGATGTTCGGCCAGTAGGTGGCGCCCTTGGTGTAGGTGTCGCCGCCCGCGATGGCCAGATAGTTCTCGTCGCTGGGGTGGTAGACCGCGTGGGAGTCGGTCATCGTCGCACCCTTGGCCATCAGGCTGTGGATGAACGGCGTGTCCGCCGGGTCGTTCATGATCTCGGAGTAGTCCGTGTTCTCCATCATCACGGTGAACACGTGGTCGTAGCCCGGCACCTTCGAGACCGGCGGGGCCGGCGGCTTGGGAGCGGCGACCGGGGTGTCCAGGGTCAGCGCGAGGTTGTCCAGGTAGCCGGTCTCGTCGGAGGTGTCGAGGAACTGCACCTCGACCTGGATGTGCCGGGTGCCGACCGGCACGGATCCGGTGGTGCTGCGCGACAGGAACTTGCTCAACAGGCCCCGGTCGGTGGCGGAGACGGTAGGCAGCTTGGCGGCCGGGCCGACGGGGTTGCCGTTCGCGTCCTGGAAGTGCAGGCTCACCGCGACGTAGCCGCCGTAGACCGTCCAGCCGCCGAGCCAGCCGGACAGGTCGTAGTGCACGCCGCCGCCGTCGATCGCGGAGGCTGCGGAGGAGACGTCGACGTTCTGGCTCATCGAGCCGTCGCCGAAGTTGCCCGGCGCGAAGAAGGCCTTGCCTGGCGTGCTGCCGTCGCTCGGATAACCGAAGGACGCGACCGACTGGCACATCGCGTTGATGCCGCCGGACTGGACGGTCCAGCCGGGCACCGTGGTGGCCGCGCTCCAGTCGTTCGTGCAGAAGCCGCCGGCCTCCGCATCGCCGTTGACGATCAGGTTGCCGCTGGTCCTCGTCGCGGTCGCCGCCGTACTCCCCGCCGCCTGGGCGGGGGCCGGGGTGGCGACGATCAGCGTGCCGAGCAGGGCGAGCAGCCCGCCCAGGGCGCTCCGGCGCATACGCATGGTGTACCTCGTCCAGTCGTGAGGGTGGTGCCTGACGGGCGTCATGGACGGGACATAAGTACAGGCTGCCGCTGTCGACGGGAAGAATGTAGACCAAACTTGACCGGACAAGTTGCTGCAACTTTCCGCGACTTGATCAGACAAGTTCCTGCCCGTAAGCGGCATCAAAGCCGGCCCTACCGCAGTTCGCATCGCGCTCGTTCATCGATCCGACTCCGGAAGAGTCGCGCGCACGGCGCGCCGAAGAGGTCGATCGGGTCCCCGTCGACCTCGAACCGTCCGGCCGCGACCAGGTGCCGCATCGTCCCGTGCCAGAGCGGCAGGATCGGGAGTTCGGCGCAGACCGCAGCCTCGGCGTCCCGGTAGCGTCGCAGCCTCGTGACCGGATCGGCTGTGGCACGGGCCGCATCGATGAGCTCGTCGACGCGGGCGCTGCGGTAGCCGGCGTAGTTGCCACCGGCCTCGGCCGCGGCGGAGTGGAAGAGCGGAAAGAGCATGGTGTCCACGGACGGGTAGTCACTCACCCAGGTCGCCCGGAAGAGTGCGTCAGGCCGCTGCAACCAGCGCAGGTAGTCGGAGCGCGGCAGCGCGTCGACCTCCACCGTCCAATCGAGATGTGCCGCCAGCTGACGGGCGGCGGCGGCGACCCACTGGCCGTGTCCCCGGTCACCGTCGAGCACGATACGCACGGACCTCCGCTCGGCGCCGCACCCGGCCAGAATCCGACGCGCGGCTTCGGGATCGAACGGCAGCCCCGGCAGAGAGCTCTCGCTCCCTCCGGGGAGAAGTCTCGGCGGGATGACCGAAGCGGCCGGCAGCACTTCTCCTGCCCCCGCGATCTCGCACAACCGGCTCCGGTCGACCGCCATCGCCACCGCCCGGCGGACCAACGGGTCGTCGAAGGGGGCGTGTTGAACCGGGAACGCCAGATAGGTCAGCGAAGCACACCGGGTGACCCGGTACGCGTCCTGCGCGCGGCGGGCGTCCCCGGCACGGCCGTCGGCAACCTCCACGATGTCCACCCGGCCCGACTGCCAGGCCCGGTACGCGGCATCCGCGTCGTCGAGAACGTGGAACTCCACCCGCCGCGGCCCGCCCGCACCTCCCTCCGGGAAAGCCGAATTCGCGCCGTAGTAGCCGTCGAGGTGCTCCAGTACGAGCACCGCGTCCCCGGCGCCGGATCCCTCGGTGAAGCGATACGGCCCGGTTCCGACCGGGCTCCGACGGAACAGCCCTGGCCTGCCCTCGCACAGTTCCCGGGGCACCGCCGCGGTGATCGGATGGCTGAGAACCGCGGCGATCTCGTGGAACGGCCGGGACAGGGAGATCTCCAGCCGGTCGGCGGCGAGGGCCCGGACGCCGCTCAGGATCTCCGCACGGCCCGCGCGTACCTCGTCGAAACCGTCCACCAAGGAGAGGAGATAGGCGATCTGCGATCCGGTCGACGGCCGGACCGCCCGGGACAGCGAGTAGGCGTAGTCCGCTGCGGTGACCAGCCTCCCGTGGTGGAACCGGACGCCGGGCCGGAGCCGCAGAACGATCCGTCTCCCGTCAGGGGTGACCTCCCACGCTGCGGCCGCACCGGGCCGCAGCTCCCCGCTTCGGGGTTCGCAGGCCACGAGCGTGTCCGTCAGCAGTCCGAGGACGAGCGCTCCGTCGTGGTCGAAGCAGCTCGCCGGGTCGAGGGACTCCGGCGCGCCTATGCCGATCTTCAGGGTGCTTCTCGATGCTCTTGCCACCCTCACCGATCGAGCACCAGTTTTGTGACCGGCAACGAGGGGCAGCGCACCCGCGGCCCCGCGATCTCGCCCAGGGCGTCGACGCGTCGAACTGACGCTCCGTCAATTCATTAGCCAGGGCCGCAAGCCGCTGACGTTTCAGAACCGCTCTAGACAAGGCGAACCCCCCGATGGTGTAACAGGCACATCCACCGTGCTCTGGAGCCCCTGGAATCCCATAGAGCCAAATCGGGGCTCATGGCCAGGCAGCCGGGGGGCACTGCTCCGCTTCACCGGCATCGCCCCAGCAACCGAGCCGTCGAAAGCCCCGACTGCTGAGCAGTCGGGGCTTTCGTATGCCCTGACGGGCGAGGGGGGATCGGCCCGCCGCAGGGCGGTCAGGGCCTGCGTTCACGACGCGCTTCCCTCAGCGGTCAGCCGGCTCGCGATACAGCTTGTGCTGGGCGGCCTGTGCCCGGGGGCGGAGTACCAGGAGGTCGACGTTCACGTGGGCGGGCCGGGTGACCGACCACGTGATGGTCTCGGCGACGTCCTCGGCGGAAAGCGGATCCGCAACCCCCGCGTAGACCGCGGCGGCCCGTTCCGCGTCGCCGCGGAAGCGGTTGAGGGCGAACTCCTCCGTCCGCACCAGACCGGGAGCGATCTCGATGACCCGGACCGGCGCCCCGCACAGCTCCAGGCGGAGCGTTCCGGCGACGGCGTGCGTGCCGTGCTTGGCGGCGGCATAACCGGCGCCGCCCTCGTAGGGAGTCAGGGCCGCAGTGGACGAGACGATGACGAGGGTGCCGTCACCACTCGCCCGTAGCGCGGGCAACAGCGCCTGACTGACGTTCAGCACGCCAACGACGTTGGCTTCGAACATCTCCCGCCAGTCCTCCGGGTCGGAGGTCTCGACGGGATCGGCCCCCAGCGCCCCGCCGGCGACATTGACCAGCACGTCGCAGCGGTCCAGCCGGGCGGCGAGCTCGGCTACCGCGACTTCGTCCGTGACATCCAGCGTGTGCGCCTCCGCGTGGTGACCGGCGAGGGTCAGCTCATCGGCCAGCGCCTCCAGCCGGTCCTTGCGCCTGGCAGCGAGGACCACCCGGTATCCGGCCGCCGCCAACGCGCGGGCGGTGGCAGCGCCGATACCACTGCTCGCACCGGTCACCACCGCGCACTTCACGACGCGACCGCCTTCGGGCCGCGGGGCATGATCACGGCGGAGACCAGCGCCGGCAGCGCGCCGATCAGCAGCATCACCACAGGCCAGGAGGACACCGACAGCAGGGCGGGGATCAGCAGCGGGGTCACGAAGGCACCGCCGAAGACCATGGTGTTCTCCAGGCCGAGCGCCGTTCCGGAACGCTCCGCGCCGGCCATGATCGCGATCTCGGCGTAGTGCACGCCGTGCCAGCCGCAGGCCAGGAAGCCCGACACCACCAGGAGCGTCGCGTCCACCCAGCTCGGCGCGGACTGGAAGACCGCTGTCCCGATGAACCCGGCGGTGATCAGCCAGCTGTACACCACCACCATCATCCGACGGCTGCGTCCGCCCCGGCGGTCGGTCCAACGGCCGCCCCAGACCCGGGACACGGCGCCCAGCACCTGAACCACGACCAGCAGCACCGCGATGGTGGAGAGCTGCAGGTGCTCGACGGTGTGCAGGAAGACGGAGCCGAAGGTCAGCACGGTGAACTGCGGCAGGTCGAGCAGGAACGCGGTCAGGGCGACGCGCCAGATGTCCCAGCGCTTGAGGGGGTTGGCCACGGTGGTGGCGGCCATGCCGCCGCTCGCCTTGGTCGTGGCCAGCGGCGGCTCGTCCAGCCAGATGATCACGGCGAGCAGGGCGAGCAGGGTGAACACCGTGAGGAAGCCGAAGACCCAGCGGAAGCCCGCGCCCAGCGCCAGCGGCGGGAGCACGGCGGCTCCGATCGCACCGCCCAGCGGCACGGCCGCCACCCGCAGGCTGATCGCGAACCCGCGCTTGTGCGGCGGGAACCAGCCCATCACGGCTCGCCCGGACGCTCCGTTGACGCAGCCGCCGAACGCGCCGGCGAGGAAGAGCACCGCCGCCAGGGCCACGTACGAGGGGACGGCCCCGCCGTTCGGCACCAGGAACACCGTGACCGCGGCCAGCGCCAGAACGGTGCCGGTCAGGCCGGTGATCAGCACCTTCCGCTCGCCGATCCGGTCCGACACGATTCCCCAGAACACGTCGGTGATGAAGATGCCGCAGGTGACCGCGGCCATGACCAGGCCCAGCTCGGCGGGGCTGAGCCGGTAGGCGTTCTGAAGCAGCGAGCCGGACGTGGGGATGCCCTGAAAGGCTGCGCTGAAGGCCGCCTGGGCTCCGATCCCGACCCCGAGGATGCCCCATTTGTAGCGGGCGGAGTGCGTGCGCCCGGAGCGGCCGGTGATGATGTCGGGCGGTGCGGCGGTGGCTGAGCTCGTGACCGCAGCGGCGGACGAGGATGAGGTGGACGTGGACACGACGTCATCTCCTGGTGGTGCGTCAACGGGAAGGGGAGGGGCAGAGCGGCCGGCCCGGAACGTGACGGGCCGGCCGCCCTTCCCAGGTCACGCCGCCGGCGTGGACAGCGGGGCGCCGTCGAGGGCGAGTGCGGTGTCGGGCAGCTCGCCCTGACGCAGCGGCAGGGTGCGCTTCTCGCGGATCACGAGCATCTTGCAACCCTTCGGGCTGGAGACGCGGTGGATGCTGTCCGGGTGCTCGACGACGAGCGTCCCCGGCTGGTACCGGTCGCCGTTGTCGTTGACGAGCTCGCCGTCGAGGATGAAGAGCAGCTCGAAGCCGAGGTGGCGGTGGAGGTCGCCGTGTGCACCGGGCCGGAAGTGGGCTATGTACGCTTCGGCGCCGTCCGGTCCCGTGTCGTCGCCGGTGTAGAGCCAGCGGACGTCCACGGCCTCCCGGCCGGGCTGGACGTAGGGGCGCCACTCGACCTGGCCGTTGACCAGGCCCTCGCCGAGGAGGTCGGTCATCACCTCGACGCGGCGCGGCTGCGGGATGTACTCGAGTTCCGACATGACTGTCTGGTCCCTTTCGTGGATGCGGGTAGGTGCGACGGGCTCCGGGGGGCTGCCCGAAGCGCGCGAGAGCGTGGCGGGTGACCGCCCGGAGGGCGTCAGGCGAAGGACGTCAGGCGAAGGACGTCAACTGGCTTGTGTCACAGGCCCGGAGCGGACTGGAGGACGCCGCCGAGCAGGTCGTCCGAGTGCCACTCGGTGGTCTCGACGTCGGTGGCGTCGGTGGCGTCGGCCCGGGAGGTCGCCCGCCCGGCCCTGCGGGCCTCCTCGGCGGCGCGGAGTTCCGCACGGCGGATCTTCCCCGACGTGGTCTTGGGGAGGTCCGCGAACTCGACGGAGGCGATCCGCTGGTGCGGAGCGAGCTCCTCGGCCGCGAACTCCAGCAGGGAGAGCGCCGTCGTCCGGTCCGGGCTGGCATCCGCCGCGAGTGCCACGTACGCCTTGGGGACGAACATCCCCACCGGGTGGGACACCGGGATGACGGCCGCCTCGGCGACCAGCGGGTGCCGCAGCAGCACGCTCTCCAGCTCGAACGGCGAGATGCGGTGGTCGAAGGACTTGAAGACGTCGTCGCGGCGTCCCACGTAGGTGAGGTAGCCGTCGCTGTCGCGGTGGGCGATGTCACCTGTGTGGTAGTAGCCGTCCGCGAAGACGGCCGCCGTCTTGGCCGGATCGCCGAGGTACTCGGTCATCACCCCGGCCGGAGCCCGGGAGAGGTCGATGCAGATCTCCCCCTCGTCCGCGGGACGCTTGGTCTTGGGGTCGATGAGCAGGATCGGGTAGCCGGGCAGCGGCTTGCCCATCGCCCCGGGGCGGACGGGGAGCCCGGCGGTGTTGCCGACGAGCGCCGTGACCTCGGTCTGCCCGTAGCCGTCACGCACCGTCAGGCCCCAGGCGGCACGCACCCGCTCGATGACCTCCGGGTTGAGCGGCTCGCCCACGGAGGAGAGTTCGCGGAGCGCGGACGGGCGGCGGCCGAGGTCGTGCTGGACCAGGGTGCGCCAGGCGGTCGGCGGCGCGCAGAGGCTGGTCGCCCGCTCCTTGTCCAGGATCCCCGGCAGACGGTGCGGTTCGCCGGGCGGCAGATTCACCGCCAGGACGGTGGCCTCGGCGTTGAAGGGGCCGAAGAAGCTGGACCAGGCGTGCTTGGCCCAGCCCGGCGCGGAGATGTTGGCGTGCACGTCACCGGGGACCAACCCGTTCCAGTACATCCCGGACAGGTGTCCGATCGGGTAGGAAGCGTGGGTGTGGGCGGCCATCTTGGGCGCGGAGGTGGTGCCCGAAGTGAAGTACACGAAGAGCGGGTCGCCGGCCAGGGTGTCGCCGTCGGGTACGAAGCCCGCGGGGGCGGCGTAGGAGTCCTGGTAGCAGTGCCAGCCCGGCAGGCGGTCGCCGGTGGCTATCCGCACCAGGTGCGGCGGCGCCGGTTCGAACCGGTCGGTGAGATGCTCCTCGGTGATGACGTGGGTGACCTGACCGCGCGTCAGACGGTCCGCCAGGTCGGCGCCGGAGATCGAGGTGTAGGTGGGTATGACGACGGCGCCCAGCTTCATCGCGGCCAGGACCGACTCCCAGACCGCGAGTTGGTTGTCCAGCATGAGCAGGATCCGGTCGCCTCGCCGGGTGCCCAGTGCCCGGAACCAGTTGGCGACCCGGTTGGAGCGCTCGGCGAGTTCGGCGTAACTGACGCCGGTCGCCACGGGCACACCACCGGTGGTGTGCCCGGAGAAGGCGTCGACGAGGCGGACCGCGGTGCGGGTGTTGCCGACGGCGACCTGGTCGAACCAGTCCAGCGCCCAGTTGAAGCGGCTCGGGCGGGGCCAGTCGAAGCGCGCCACGGCGGCGTCGTGGTCCTCGCGCAGCTCCAGGAGGAGGTCGCGGGCGGCCATGAACTCGCGGGTCGCGTCGGGATTGTGACCGATCATGGTCATTCGCTCCGGGTGGCTCGGACGGCCGCCTGGAGACCGGGCAGGCGGGTGGCGGGCAGGTTGTGGTGGAGCTGCGTGTGTCCGGGCCGGCGGGGCTCGGCGAGCAGGTCGGCGGCGATGGCGTCCGCGTCGCTGTGGAAGGCGACCATCGGTCCGGGGCGGCCGTTTCCGATCTGGGTGAACCAGCGCAGTTCCTCGGTAGGGATGCCCAGCGCGTAGAGGCCTGGCGCAGGCCGGCCGGCCGCGTCGACGACGCGGAACGGCTTGCCGGTGACAGCCAGTGCCCCGGTGGTGAACCGGGCGCCGTCGCGAGGGCTGATGTTCACGTGCGGTGAGGCGAGGCTGTCGGCGACGAGCTGACGCATCAGCGGGGACGCGTCAGCGGTAAGGCTCGCCGGCGGGATCCGGGCGTCGATGAGCACCCGCGCGGTTGTCGCGGACTGCTGGACCCGGGGTGACGAGAGCACGAACTGCCCCGCGTCCTCGTCGGTTTCGATGCGCAGGTCGGGCCCGGCCACGGTGAGCACCCCGGCCTCGATCAGCGCGACGGTCTGCCGGATGCGCACGGACGGGGGCCCCGCCGAGACCATGGTGTTGATGGGGTTGAACCAGCGCAGGAACTCGTCGCGCTGCGACTCGGGGTGCAGGCTGGAGAACTCCACGGCCTCCCGCATGACGCCGCGGGTGTCGCGCAGGATGTCCAGCGCTGCCTTCAGCGGCCCGTCGACATTGCCCGCCTCGGCCTCGGCGGCGTCGCTGCGCAGCACCGCCAGCAGCCGCTCGTGGAAGGCATCCGGTCCGGTGAACTCCTCGCCGCTGAACGGTCTGGCCATTGCCTCCAGGTCGATCGGCGGCACATCGGACAGCCCGGTGTCGGCGAGCAGCTTGCCCAGCTCGCCCGGGTCGTCCGCAACACCCTGGTAGCGGGCGGTGAAGGCCTGCGCGGCCGTCTCGCCGTCGCGACGGCTGATGTGCGTGCGGTAGTAGACGTGCTCCACCTCACGCAGCACCAACGGCAACACGTGCTGACGGAACCTCAGTTGGAGGGTCCCCGCCTCAGCCATGGCGTCGGCACGGGCCTGCGCCACCGCCTCCGAGCTGAAGAAGAGCGGCGTGTAGCGGTAGTGGGCGTCCTTCTGGTTGCGGCCGCGGGCCAGCAGCGGAAGTCCGCTGCGCGACCCGGCCACCAGGTGCGGCTCCTTCCCCGAGGGGTGGTAGACGAGCTGTCCGTCCGGCGTCTGCTCGTAGCGCCCGCCGCGTCCCAGCGTGAGCAGGGCCGCCACGTCGTAGAAGGTGAGGCCGAGACCGAGGACGGCGACCTGCTGGCCCGCCTCGATGAAGTCCAGATCCATGTCGGCCGCGGAGTCACCCCGCAGATAGCGGACACCCCGGTGGCGAGAGGCGAAGTCGAGCAGGTCGCGGTCGAGCGCGCCTGCCTTGGTACGGGGGTGGCCGGTGGCCAGGACCACCCTGTCGGCGCGGACCGGTCGGCCGCCGACGGACAGGACGTACCCGCCGTCCTCCCCGCGCCGGACGGCACCGACCCGGCCCTGCACGGCCTCGACGGTGACCTGCGCCGGCAGGTTCGCGGTGATGTGGCGAAAGACGTCGCGCAGGTAGCGGCCGTACACGCGGCGCGGCGCATAGGTGTTGGACGACGGCTCCGCGTCGTCCAGGGACTCGTACCGGCCCTGCGCATACTCCTCGCACAGCCACGCGTGGAGCGAGGGGCCGGCCCCGGCCCGCCAGGGCCCTCCGTCCGGCTCGCCCGAGTAGAGGCTGACCTCCCCGGCGGCGGTGTTCATCAACAGCCATAGGGGCTGATCCGTACGCCAGATCCGGCCGGCGCCCGGCTCTCCCGGGTCGATGGTGCGGATCCGAACCGGGCGGGACTCCCCCGCAGCGGCCAGGCGTGCGATCAACCGCTCCAGCACGGACAAGCCGCGCGGCCCCATCCCGACGATCGCCACTTCCAGATGCTCGTGAGACATCGATGCCACTCCTTCCTTACCCGTTGCTCCGAACTGAACGCTCAAAATAATACCTTCGCAAAGGTATATTTCGAGAGCCCACGGAGTGACGTGCGCCACATCCAGTGGCACACGTCTGCCGCATCAACTCCGGCGCAGCACCACCGCCAGCACCTCGTCCACGCGCTCCCGGATGTCCTGACGGTCATTCAGAACCCAGGAGATGTGCTGCGCGCCGAAGAACGCGGAGACCAGGACCCGAGAGAGCACCTCCGGCGCGATCTCGGACGTGACCTCCCCGTCACGCTGCGCCTGCACCAGCAGGGCGGTGAGCATCTCGCCGTAGTCCACATACGGGGTGGGCAGCGCGGCGTCGATGAACGCCCGCTCGATCTGGAGCCGCGCACCGGCCCGGGTCACGATGTCGTCCGCGAACGCGACGGCGGTGCGGGTCAGCAGTTCCGTCACGGTGTCGCGCGCGGAGAGTCCAAGGCTCGTCACCTCCTGGGCCATGCGCGGCAGTCGGCGATAGAACGCGTCGGCCACCGCGAGAGCCAGCCCCTCCTTGTTGGCGAAATGGAAGTAGACGGCCCCCTTCGTCACTCCCGCCAACTGCGCCACGTCGAGCACGGTGACACTGGGGAAGCCCTTGTCGGCGAACGCCTGGGCGGCGGCGTTGAGCACGGCCTCGCGCGTGCGCAGCGCGCGTTCCTGCTTGAGTGCGTCCCCCTTCGCGTTGGTTGTCGCGCGGCTCCCCCGGTCCGGTCCGATGTCAGCAGTCGGCGTCACGTTTCCTCCTGGCACTGTTCTTGCTTGCAATATACCTTCTCGTAGGTATATTTTCCTTCTGCACCGCCTGCGATTCGAATGCTCGTTCGTAAGCTCGTGCCCATTTCAGGGGGATTTATACCATGCGCTCCAACGTGAATGGACAGACCCTAGTCGACACCGGCCGCCTGCTCGGGGTCAGCGAGTCGGGAGTCGACCCGAGACTCACGTTTCTCAGGCCGGTCCCGCGGCACCTGGTCCACCGGGCGGCGGTGGCGGAGGTGTTCCTCACCGACGCAGTGAAGGTGTCCGACGACCACTTCCTCGTCGCCGCCCAGTGGCCGCGCGACCACGCCCTGTACGCCCCGGACCCCGGCGGGCAGAGCGATCCACTGCTCTTCGCCGAGACGATCCGGCAGACGATCGTGTACCTCGCACACGAGTACTACGAGGTTCCGATCGGCCATCGGTTCATCGGACGCGACCTCAACTTCGAGATCACCGAGCCGGAACTGCTGCGCGTCGCGGGCGCCCCGCTGCCACTCGTCCTCGAGGCCACGTGGAGCTGGACCGACGGGTACCAGCCGAAGCGACACGGCATGCGCCTGGACGCAGTCCTGACCGTGGGCGGCCGGCCCTGCGGCCACGGCTCGCTCTCCGTCATAGCGGTGGACGATCGCCGCTACGGCATGCTGCGGCGCCGGTCCGGCCGCACCGCCGAACTCCCCTCGCCCAGCGCCCGCGAGGGAGCCCGACGGCTTCCCGCCCGCGAGGTGGGCAGGCTGCGGGACAAGGACAGCGTGCTGGAACGGACGCCCGACGGCGCGTGGCTGCTCGACGCGGATCCCGACCACGCCATCCTCTTCGACCACGCGACCGACCACATCCCGCTGATGGTCCTGCTGGAAGGCTTCCGGCAGCTCGGTCACGCGCTCTTCGACTCCGCACGCGGCCCGTTCGATGCGGCACGCGGCCCGTTCGATCCCGACCGTGGCCCGTTCGACGCCGACCGCGGCCCCGGCGCACTGACCGCGGTCCGAACCGACTGCCTGGCATTCGCCGAACTCGACGAGCCGATCGAGCTGGTGGCGCACCCGCACACGCAGGCAGCTCACGGCCCGCACGCAGCCGTGGTCAACAGCCTGCTGATCGAGGCCCGTCAGGACGACCGCGTCATCGCCTCCGCGACCGCCGAGTGGATCCGGTCCGCCGCATCCGGACGCGCGGTCGACTCCCCCTCCCTGTTGGCGAGCTGAGCCGGAGCACCACCGGCCTGACACCGCCTCAAACGATTGACGTGCTCCGCGCCGGAGCCGTCAGCGGTGCCCCCACGTCACGTCGCCGCCTCCGCCAACAGCAGCAGAACGCCCTGGATGCGGAGGAGCCGGTCGGGCAGATCCTCGACCGTGGAGCCCAGCCCCGGGCCGCAGAAGCCGAAAAGCAGAGCGAGAGCCAGATCGGCCACCGCCTCTGTGTCCGCGGCCCATCGGGGCTGGCCCTCCGGGCCCGCCACCTCGCAGACGGCCCGCACACCCTGCCGCACCGTCGCGACAACCATCGGCTCGCTGTCCGCGGCCCGGGCCTCCTCCAGGCAGAGCCGCAGGCCGGCCCTGAAGCGCACGTCCACGGCGATCCGCTCCCCGAACGCGCCGAACAACCGGCCCAGCGCGGTCGACACGGGCTGTCCCGGCGGAGCCTGGGCCACCAGGGCTGCGGCCACCTCGTCCACATAGTCGATCAGCACGTCAGCGAGCTGTCGCTTGGAGGCGAAGTGCCCATACAGGGCTCCCTTGGTCAGACCGGCCTGCTCGACGATCTGCTCCAGGACGGCTGCCGCGAAACCGTAGCGGTAGAACTCCACCGCGGCGGCAGCCAGGATCCGGTCGTGGCTACGCCGGGAACGATCCTGCTTCACAACGTCCTCCCTTCCACAGAGCAATCGTTGCGAATGAAACATACCGCCATGAACGAATTTTATGTACATCCACAACAGGACCCGACTCACAGGGAGCATTCCGTGCCATCCGCCAGTGTGACCGCCCTGGGGCAGGCCGCCGCAACAGCCGCTCTGCACGCCCCAGCGGCGGACCGGGACCGCATACTTCACCCCGACACCGTCGCGGCCGTCACCACCGCGGGCTTCCCCGGGCATTTCGTCCCACACCGCTGGGGAGGCCGAGCGGGAGGCTACGCCGAGCTCCTGACCCAGGTCGCGGCGCTGGCCGACGACTGCGCCTCGGCGGCCTGGTGCGCCGGTCTCTGGGCAACACACGGCCGCTACGCCGCCCTCATGCCCGAGAAATGCCAGGAGGAGATCTGGGGCGCAGGCCCCGACGTACGGATCTCAGCCGCTCTGATGCCGCCCAGCGGAAGCGCCACCGCCACGGCCGAGGGCTGGTCACTGCGCGGCGAGTGGCACTGCGTCAGCGGAGTCGAGCACGCGCAGTGGGTACTGCTCGCGGCACCCGTCCACGGCGAGGATGTCCGCGGCGGGGATGTCGACGGCGAGCAACCCCGCGGTCTCAGCGGCGACGTGACGGTGCGCGTCTTCGCCGTGCCGACCGAGCTACTACGCATCCAGGACACCTGGCACAGCACCGGACTGCGTGGAACGGGCAGCCACAGCGTCGTCCTCCCCGAGGTCGACCTGCCCCACTACCGCAGCGCACCGCTCACGACACTGCTCGGCGGGACGAGCGGGCCAGGCCTTTCGCGCTGCCACTCCGCGCCGGCGATGCTCGGCGGACCACTGCTCCTCGCGGCTCCCGCCCTCGGCGCCGCCCGACACGCCCTGCACGCGTGGATGACCTGGGCCAGCACCTCGCGGGCCCAGACCGCGGCCCAGACCGCAGGTCAGACTGCGGCTCAGACCGCGGGTCCGGCGGCCGAGACGCTGGCCCGTTCCTCGACCGAGATCGAGGCCGCCGCGCTGCTGCTGGAACGCGCGGCGGACCGGGCCGATGTCGAGCACCCGACTCCCGCCACGGTCGCGAGGAACCGCAAGGACGCCGCCTTCGCGAGCGACCTTCTGGTGACGGCGGTCGAGCGGTTGCTCCGCACCGGCGGCGCACACGTCCGCGACAACACCGGTGTGCTGCAACGCTGCTGGCGCGACGTGCACACGGTCACCGCCCACGGCGCGCTCCGGCTGGACACCGCCGCCGAGAGCTATGCGTCGACGGTCCTCATACCGGAAGCAGACGAGATGACCCTGACCTCGACCGTGGAGCCGGCATGAACACCCCGCGGCCCTACCTCGTCTTCGCGGACGTCGACGAGACCCTGATCCGCCCGAAGAGCCTCATCGACTTCCTCCCCTACTACTTCGCAGGGCGCCATGGCAGCACGGGCGCCGAGCGCGCCGACACCGTACTGCGGCACCTCGCGGCCCGCATCGCCGCGGGCGAGCCCCGAGCCGCGCTCAACCGCACCTACTACCGCACGTGGCGCGGGGAGACGGCCACCGCCCTGCACACCTGGGGTCGCCGCTGGTACGCCGAACAGACACGAGGTGGAGACCTCTTCATCCCCGCGACCCTGCAGGCCCTGCGTCGCCATCGGGAGCAGGGCGCGACCGTGGTCCTGGTCTCGGGTTCCTTCCCTCCGCTGCTGTCTCCCGTGGCGAAGGCGATCGGCGCGGCCCACACACTGTGCACCCGACCCGCCATCCAGCACGGCCGACTGACCGGCGAGATCACCGGCCCCCCGATGATCGGTGAGGCGAAGCGCGCCGCCGTCCGCCGCATCCTCGCCGAGCACCCCGACGTCGCCCCGACCGACTGCTACGCCTACGGCGACCACCCGTCCGACCTCCCCATGCTCGAGGAGGTCGGCCACGCGGTGATCGTAGGTCAGAACCCCCACCTCCACCGAGCCCTGCCAACTGCGGCACACCTGCCCACCGACTGACACTCCGTTCGGCCGGGGCGGGTCGGGGTCAGGTTCGGGGTCGGGATCGGGGTCGGGATCGGGATCGGGGTGGGCAACGGTTCACGCTGAGACGCTACGAGGTACTGAGCAGTCCTGCGATCTCCGCCGGCGCCCACGCGCCGACCGCGCCTGGACGGCTTGCCAGATAGTCGGCGATCTGCGCGGTGTCCCATCCGTGAGACTCCCGCAGCCCGGAGGCGAAGTTGAGGAGATAGGCAGCAGACGGCTTGTTGAGTGAGGCTTCGGACCTCCGCCATGCCGCTGTGAAAGTCAGTACGGGGTAGCCGTCCACCAGACCAGGGCAGACCAACGTCTCATATCGCCCCTCCCCCATCGTTGCCCGACCGACGGCGAGCACGTCGCCGAGGTCGAGATCCGCCCCGGGTTCCCGGTACATCTCCTGCGCGGCGATGTCAGAGAACTGCGAGACCGTCACGAGGTACGCCCGTGCCGGCATTTCCCCGGGATCGAGCGGGTCATAGAACCCCATACCTCCCGTCCACGCCCCTGACTCCAAAGCAAAATAGAGCTGACCAGGCAGTATGACGGGGATCATCTGCTGCGGCGGTCGCGGATCACGGCATCCCGGGTAGGTACGTGCACCGCCCGGAGGTCGGCCACCCGCAAGGTAGAAGTTGAGGCGGTCGAAGTGCATGTTGGAGCCATAGGCCGCGTACCACACCTGATCCGTGGTCGCGGTGCGTGTGGAGAGGCTCTCCGGTCTACGGGGGATGGTCACGGCTTCCAGTCTGGTCAGTCGACACGTCGTACCGGATCACTTCGACTACTCAGCGGGACGTCGGTAGCTCGTTGAGCGGCCCCTTCCCCCAAGTTGCTCTGTGCAGGCCGCCTCCAGACGGTGTCTGAGCTGTGGTTCTCCGCTTCCGCGCGCGAACTGGAAAGCCGATCCGCCGCTGGGCCCTCGATGGGATCATGTGACGCTTTTCGGCGCTGGAGCCAAGTAGAGACGTAGGCAGTCACTCGTTCGACCCAAGGAGCGTCCGTGCCCACGGAGCACCCAATAGCCCCACCCGTGGCAGACCCATCCGGGTTCGCCGAGTTCTACCAGCAGAACTTCGCCACGGTCCTCGGCTTCGTCACCCGGCGTACCGACAGCGTGCATCTGGCAGCCGACCTGACCGCCGACATCTTCATGACCGCGCTGGAACAGGTGGACAGCTACGACGCCCGGCGGGGCACGCCCGCGGCCTGGCTGTACGGCATCGCCCGCAACGTCCTGGCCACACACTTCCGTGGCAGCGCCCGAGAGCGGCGCGCTGTCTCCCAGATCGCCGGCCACCGGATGCTCGACGAGCAGGACGTCGCCGCGATCGAGGCCCGCATCGACGCGGCCCGCACCGCTCGGCGGTTGACCGGGCTCCACGCGGCGTTGTCCGAACCGCTGCGCGCCGTGCTGGACCTGGTCGCGGTCGACGGGCTGACCATCCGTGAAGCCGCCCAGACGCTGGGGATCAGCGCCGCCAGCGCACGGATGCGCCTGCACCGGGCCCGCAAGGCTCTGAAGAGCGTCACTCCGCAGACCAATCCATCTCTGAACACCCTTCTGGAGGCCGCCTCGTGAACACCCCCGTGGACACTCCCGTGAACTTCCAGCAGCGACTCGGGGACGAGCTGACCGCCCGAGCCGCAGCCCGACCCGTCCTCTCACTGACGCCCGTCCGGCAGCGCCACACCAGGCGTATCGCGGTCACCTCGCTCGGGTTGGCCGCCGCCGTCACCGCCGCCGTCCTGGGAACCCACGCCGTCGGCAGCCCCGCCACCCCCCAGGCAGCACCAGCTCCCTCCTCGGCCGGGAACAGCAACTCCACGCCCGTCTTCAGCGATGTCGGCTACACCGTGACGGTCCGCCCCGGCCACATCGTCGCCCTAGAGATCATCGGCACGAAACTCGCCGGGCTCCAGGCGGCGCTGCACCGAACGGGGTTGCCCGCCGTCGTACTGTCCCCCTCGGCCACCTGCCCCACCAAGGTCACCCCGGTCGACAGCAGCCACCTCGGCCAGGTGATGTCCTTGGACCCGAAGAACGGCCGCGTCGCCCTGCTCGACCCCGGCGCGGTCCCGCACGGCGACACCCTGCTGGTCGTCGACGAAGCCCCGCCAGGCGCACTCCACAAGTCCGTCGGGAGCCTGGCCGTCATGCTGACCAACCCGGCCCCGACCTGCTTCCCCTCCTCACAGGTCGACATCGGCGGGGGCTGATCGCACGTTCCGGCAGGCTCCGCACGCGCAGACCGATGAAGGGGTTCGCGCGGCCCATGGCGGACAACGCTGAGGGCAACCGCAACCCCGGAAAACGACGAGGACCCGGATGCAGAAGCATCCGGGTCCTCATCTGCCCTGGTGGGCGGGTGCGGAGGATACGAGATTCGAACTCGTGAGGGGTTACCCCCAACACGCTTTCCAACTGTTCGTCCGGGGGTTCAGCTGAGTACGCCACCGTCCCGACCTGCGGAGAAGTGCCCAGACGAGGGCTGGCCGGACACTCGCGGACGGAGGTGAATGCAACTGGAACTGCAACTGGCCGACATCCCCACCCGGGCCCCAACGCGTCGGGGCGATCAGGGCGAAACGAGCTACTTGCTGTAGTGGTAGCGGCAGGCGATGACGCACACCGTGTCGGCCTGCTCGTCTAGGACGTAGACCAGGCGGTGTTCCTGGTCGATTCGGCGGGACCAGGCCCCGGCGAGTTCGTGGCGCAGGGGTTCGGGTTTGCCGATGCCCTCGCGGCCGTTGCGGCGGATGTCGTCGATGAGTTGGTTGATGCGTTTGAGGAGGCGGCGGTCGTTCGCCTGCCAGTACAGGTAGTCGGTCCAGCCACCGTCGGTGAACTGGATCTTCATGCGGACTGCTCGGTGGCGTCCTCGGGGTCGATCAGTTCGCGGTTCTGGGTGCGACCTTCCTGGTAGTCCCGAAGGGACTGACGCAGATGGTCGGCGTTGGCGGGGGAGCGCAAGAGGTAGTCGGTCTCGCGGAGCGACGCGTAATCGGCCAGGGAGACGACGACCAGCGGCTCATGGCCGGCCCGGGTGATGACAAGTTCCTCGGCGTCGTTCTCGACAGAGTCGAGCGCGGCAGCGAGATTGCTGCGGAGCTCAGTCGCACTCATCGTCTTCATAGCGTACAGAATAGCGTACGTTCGTTGCCTGAGCTAGGAGGCGAGCCGCCTCGTGGCGTCGAGCCAGGGCTGGGGCTCGGGTGCATCCTCGGCCATCCTGACCTCCTCCTCTCACCAGCCAGTGCCGTCGAGCCAGGAATTCAGCCACTGTGCGAGTGACGGCGAGTCGGTGAACCAAGCCTCCGCCCAGTCTTCGGGGTCGGCGTTCGGCTCGAAGAGCAGGACCGGAGCATCTGGGTCCAGGCAGTCCACCGCGGCGTACATGCCGCAGCCCCAGTCCAGGATCGGCAGGACGCCGTGGGGCCAGTATTCGCAAGGGCCGTACCCGGCAACCGCTGTCCGGCTCTCGCCGACCAGGGGCAGCAGCAGGTACTCGGGACCGAAGCCGCCGTTGGCCACCTCCTGGTACAGCCGGACCAGCAATCGCGGTAGCGGGAAGCCGAGTTCGCGCTCCGCTGCGGCGACCTCTCACTCGCCGACCCGAGCGGGGAGCTCGCCCCTCTCTTGGAACGCGCGTTCGCGGACGCGAGCGACGATGTCCGAGGTGGCGCTCATGCCGACGACTCCCGCGTCGTGCTGATCGTCTATGCCTGTCATGGCCTGGAACATAGCGAAGGCCGCTGACGGCGTGACCTGTGGCTGCGGCGCCGTCGATTGAGACTGCAACTGAGACGAAAAAGCAGAGGGCCCGCGCCGCCGAAGCGGTGCGGGCCCTCTGACCTGCGGAGGATACGAGATTCGAACTCGTGAGGGGTTGCCCCCAACACGCTTTCCAACTGTGCGCACGGCCGTTCGATGGCGTCCGTGGGCGTTCAACACCAGGTAGGGATCGGTGAACGTACTCTGCTGAACAGAGGCGTCCGTCAGCGCACTGGACAAAGACCAGGACAACGCCACGCTCGGAAGGCGACCGGGTCGGCGCTGCCCAGCGGCGCGGTGGTACGCCGGGCAGCTCCCCTAGAGGAGATCATCATCTGCGCACAGGTCGATGGCACCCGCACACCAATCGGCCAGCCAATCAGGTCCGCGCACCTCCGCCACCAGCGCCTCAGCATCCTTTGTCAGCCGCTTGGAAGGGGAGGTCGATTCGAATCGAAGAGTCACGGCCCTGTCGAACCATTCGATTCCGTATGCACCGTCGAAGAACTCAATCGTGGGCCGAAACGTACTGGTTGCCTCAACGATAATGCAGAAGCACCAAAGCAGGAGTTCTTGCAGTTCGGCACCATGAGGCGCTGCAGCAATCTCCGCATAAGTGATCTCGCTGCGCCTTGCCATAATGAAGCTCAGCAGATCATCTATCGCCTCTGGGGAGGGGTCCGTCTCATACTCACGGACATGCGCTACCCATTGAGCGACAAGATGGCCATAAGTAAACTCATTGCCATCATGAGTCCAAATGGAGTCTTCCAGGTCCAATGCAACCGGCCCGGGCACCCAATCCCCAAAGGCCCGCACATAAACAGGCCAACAATCATCTACGCCTTCGATGGTGAAACTAAGGATGCCCTGGTCAAGCAGGAATCCCTTCAGGGCACCATCATCCGCAAGATCAGGGTCGAAGGAACGCGCAACTTCTAGGAGTTGCGTCCCCCAGCTCGGGTCAAAGTGTCCCTGCTCTCCCCGAAGGTAGAAACGGGCCCACCGCTCAAGTACAAGCCGAGCACGCTCCGGATTCTGACCAAGGCTAGAAATAAGTCGAGAACGGGGATCGCGATAGAGTTCAAACAAGGCTACTGAAGTAACCGCGGTGCGCTCAACGTCGCACTTAGCCCAGTACTTGAACACGGCATCGAAAATAAGGTCGGACGTAGCGCTCGGAATCGGCACCGCATTCATCAGACGCAAACACAACGGTATATATTTGTCAGCCTGCTGTCCGGCGATTTCCTTGGCCCTTTCCAACAGGGCCTTAATAATTTCTGTTGCGCCACCGTCATACTTGTCATCGGCGCACTGAAAGATGACGTCTGCCAGGACAGAACTCGCGTCTCGCTCGTATGCAGAAGTTACCTCCTCGACGATGTCGTCGAGACTGCGCGCCCTGCGGACGATTGCCTCTGCGGCGAAGTACTCCATGAAAGTTCTGTGAGTAAAGCCAAAAAGCCGGATTCCGCGCTCGCTTGCACCCTGAAGCGAAAGCAACCAAGCCCGATCTGCGCAAAACTCCAGGAAGTCTTCCGCGCGGCGCCTCGCTTCCTCTTCTTCGACAGAGGCCGTGTCGGTAAAGAACGAGGCTATGATCTTCCGCAGCTGTGGCTCTTCAACGCCGGCCTGAGCGTTCTGACTCCGACGGAAGAAGAGCGCCAGTTCCTGCATGAGCCTCGTACCATACTGACGATGGTCAGTCGGCTGCTCGATATGGCGCATGGCATCCCAGCGCTGGAACAGAAGGTCTGCGCAGGACCTGTAGACGTCTCGCCTATTCTGGGGAATGTAACCCCGAGCTCGATAGAGGGAGCAAAGAAGCGACAACATCAGCGGATTGACGCGGACGTCAGGAATAGTTTCCGTCTCCCGCAAGAAGTTCCAGCATTCCTGCTCTTCCCTCTTGGTGACTGAGAACCACTTCTGACTATACTCCACGACCTGCGCATTGCTAAAATCATCCAGCGCGAAAACCTGAAATTCCTTAGGATCGAGCGGAGCCTTCTGGTATCCCACGCGCCGTGCCGTTACGAGTATCGAGGTCAAGGGGTAGCGACGTCCGAACGACTCAATGGCGCTCACAAATACCCGACGGCGAGTTATGTCGATAATCTCGTCGACCCCGTCAAAGATGACGAAGAGCCTGCCCAAGGTGGCTAGATCATTGACGTGGCGCTGATCCACGTTATTGAGTTGCAGGCCTTCCTTGAGGGTTCTGACCATCGCTTCGAGAATGAAAGTTGACGTGTCAGCGCCCGCAAACTCCTTGCACTGAATTACTATGGGGGCATACTCGGCGTGCATCTCGTCGGACGAGGAGAGCTGCTGAGCCAAGTGGCGCACCATCGTGCTCTTGCCAACGCCCGGGCTCCCGACGACTACGCACCTGGGCCGCGTCACGGGTCGACTCAAGAACGAGTCATCAATGGCTTCGGGCTCATTCTGGACACGCAGAGTTCGAGAAACATATAGATCGGAGTATTCGAACCTAAAGCCTTCTGAATAATTAAGAGTATGAGCCAGGTTCAACTCGGTGTAATGAGAAGCGGAGGCGTCTCTGATGTCGTGGAGAGCCATCCTGGCCTCTGCATACCTGCGCGAATCTCCGGTTATGTCGACAATATCGCGGAAGGCGACGTTCGCAGGTTTGACACCCCCAGCGATCTTCGCAGTAACGCCGATATAGGAAGTCATACGAGCCAAGCCATCCGACGACAGGAACTGCACTGCCGATCGGCTTGGATACAGCGTTCCCATATACTGGAGCAGCAAATTCCAGATATCTTCGGCGAGGTTTCCCCAGTTGTAGCCATGCTCAGTGCAGAAATCTTCAGCCAAGGAGACGAAAGATTCCTTATAGTCTTCGGCTAGGGGCGCAGCATCGTTGTCGTTGCGGATTCCCAGCCGGAAGATCAATAGGAACTGGGTGAGTGCAATGCAGGATGGAAGGTCGAGAAAATCGCCTATTTGCATTACCTGATCTTGTGTCAGGATCGCAATTTCTTCACCGTTGGCATCCTGCAGGACAAGGCCACCGAAGAGGTCTAGGTCCTCTTCCCATTCTGGGAACCCAATGCCTTGCTGGCTTCTCACGGCGGCACCTGTGCGCTGGATGGCAGCGACGGCAACGCGCCCCAGTGCAGTCGCAACAGCAGGTTCCATCGGTGGCCTCCCCCAGTTGGCGATCAGAATGGCACAGACGGCCGATCCGTGGGATGACTTCTCTCAGTCTGCGCGAGCGCTGCGGCGGACACCAGTGGAGTCGGCGGCCGGCCGAAGCGTGCGAAGTTGGGCCAACCACCACGTTGGCATGCTCAGCGGCTGGTGGGCAGTGCCGCTGGCCCTGCGGCGCGATGGCGAGTGGCGGCTCTTGCCACCACCCGCCGCGGCATTGCTCAGCGCAGGCGGCCTAGCTAGTCGGCAACGCCAGCACGCTGGGCCAGACCCAGCAACTCAACAGGCGCGGAGCGCCCGGCGAGCAGGACCAGCTCTCGGATGCTGGCACGGGCCGCGGTGTGCGTCCGCACCGTCTCTGGTGCTAGCTCCTCCGCCCGCAGCAGCGAGTCAAGCGCCTCGCCGATATGTCGGCGCTGAGCGTGGGCCCTACCCAGGTCCATGAGCAACCGCGAGCGCCGTTCATTCGAGAGCGCGGATGCGTCGATCTGCTGCCCAATATCAAGCGCCTCCCCAGCGTCACCCAGGTCAACGGCGGTCGATACAGCTTGGATCTCCACATTTGTGGGTCCGAATTCCAGGTTGAAGTCGTTCCGGTCCTCACCGATCCGGGCTGCGACGCGGCGGGCATTCTCGATCTCCTGCCGCGCTTCAACGCGCTGGCCGGCGCGAGCGTGCACAAGGGCCAGCACGAGGTGCAGTCCGCCGAGTAGCGACAGCTCCTCAGGAGAGACGTCCTCAGCCACAGCATGGGGCCGAAGCGCGCTCACCGCAGAGGCGGCAGCGTGTTCGGCCTGGTCAAGGTGCTTGAGTCGGACGAACGCCTGAGCCAGTCGGTAGATGCCTGCGAAGACCTGCAGCGCCTGGCCCGACTGCTCTGCCGCCCTAATGGACCTGTCGGCCGCCACCCAAGCCGCGTCAGCCTCGTCCTGGCGAACAAAGGATGCGGCGAGGGCCTGATACGTGGTGCTCAAGAGCGTTTGGAACTCTGGCCGCAGTTCAGGTGCAGCCGTTCGACATGCCCGCTCAAGCCGCGGCAGGACGCGATTCAGGAGTGCGCTCAGTTCGGCAAACCGTGCGGCGTGCGTCAGGGCCCACACCTCGTCCACGGCCCCGCGAAGCTCTTCGAGGTCGGGTCGCTCCTGAGGGGCGGACTCCGCCAGGAGGGCATCAAGCGCGGGATGCCCGGAGATGAGCAACCGCGCTTCATCGAGATCGTTCTGTTCCTGCTCCTCAGGCGGAGGCGCAGGAAGCGGCGCCGCCGGCGCCTCCGGTCGGAGCGTCTGTGTCGAGACCCCCAGCCCGTCGGCAAGGAGTTGCAGCACGTCGAGGCGCACGACCGGCTGAACGCCTCGTTCGACCTGCGACACCCAGCTAGCGGTGCGGCCGATCGCTGCGGCCAGGTCTTCTTGCTTCATGCCGCGCTGCTTTCGGAGCTGCGCAACCATCGCCCCGAACGCGCGCCGCTCTTCTGCCTCTGTGGTCACTCAGCGGCTCCCGTGATCGATGTGCCTTTGCCTGCGATCTCGTCCAGGAACGTCACCTCGTACGAGGTGAGGTACTGCCCGCGCTCTTCGAGGAAGCGCCGCACGTGTGGCTGCTCCTCGTGCCGCTCGAACGCGGCGCGGTCCGCGTAGAGCTCATAGAAGACCCGGACGTTGGGTTCGTCGGGCACTGCGTGGTTGGCGTAGACGAGGGTCCCCGGTTCCAGGGTGCGAATCCCTTCCAGCGCTTCGGCTGCCAGCTCATCGAAGCCACGCGCGGCGGCTTCATCGTGAGCGACGAAACGGACGACAAGACCAAACCCCATGGTCACAGCCCTTCTCCTAGAAGCGACTCATAGTTTCGCATAGTCGCTGCGTCTCTGCGAGTAACAGTTTCCCTTGACTCGCAGAAACACTGTGAGTACGGTCGCAGTAGTTGATGCAGCGAATGCAGCAGCAACTAGGAGGGGCCTTCTTTGGGCTGCTCTGAGCTGTGCCGATGCGCCCGGAAGTCCTGCCTGGCAGGGCCAGGGATGCGCTCGTTCTTTGACAACTGCATGGGGATCACGCCGCCTCTCCTCGGTGCCAAGTAGGCGGCCACGCGGATCTCCGCGTGAGGAACAGCGCTACCCAACTTCCGTCGCATCGGCGCCGGCCGGTTGCCTCCTCCGCCCGTCTCGTACGGGCGGAGCCGAGGGGAGCCGGAATCAGCTGGTCCCACCAACGGCGCGCGGCTCCGGTGCGGGAACACCGGAGCCGCTGTAAGGGCCGTTCCTTGCGAAGGGAGCACGACCCGTGAAGTACATGGTTGCAGGCCATGAGGTCTACGACACGTTCGAGTTCACCGAGCTGGCGCTCGGCATCGACCGCGAGCTGTTCGCTGGTCTTGCGGACGAGACCGACACCGAGCACGCCGCCCGCCTCGACGCCGCCCGCGACGTGCTGACGGACCTGACGGGCGAGGACCCGGAGCTGGCCGCCTACGCCCAGTTCCTGATGCGTCAGGCCCCGGTCCCGCTCCGTCGCCCCGCCCCGGCGCGTCGCCGGACCCACCGGGCGGGGGTCGCGGCATGAAGCGTCGTCCGGTCTATGTCGAGGTCCGCCGCCCGGCGGCCACCGGTGACCGTCCGGTCGCCAAGGTCGCGGCCTGGTGCGCCGCGATCGCCGTGGTGTGGGCGTTCCACCGCTACGGCATTCCGGCGCTGGCTGGCGCTGCGGGGGCCTACCTGCTGGTTCTGATCGTGCTCAAGGCGTGGCTCGGGGGTGCCCGGTGAACGCCAAGAAGCTGGTGACCGTCGCTCCGGCTGTCGCCATGACGCTGGTCAGCATGGTCTTGACCCTGGCCGTGGTTGTGATGTGGCTGGGGGCCTCGATGCCCTGGCCCATCGCCCTGGTCGTCGGCCTGGGACTGGACGGCGGGTGGCTCGCCACGCTCGCCTACGAGCGCCGCCTCGCCGCGCAGGGCGACCACTCGACCGGCATCACGGCGGTCGGTTGGTGCTTCGGCCTGGTCGCCACCACAGTCCTGGTCGTCCACGCGATCGGGGAGCGATCCTCGGGTGCCTGGCTGGCCGTCGCCTGGCTCCCGATCGCGGCGAAGGCGCTGTGGCTGGTCCACGGGCTGTGGGAGCGCACCGCGCTGACCCCGAACGCCCTGGACGCCATCCAGTCCATTCAACAGGAGGCCCGGGACGAAGCCGCGGTGCTGCGAGCCCGGCTGCGCGCCGAGGCGGGCGCGGAAGAGACCCGGCTGACCGCCGTGACGGCCGCCGGGGCACGCGTCGCACGCGTGCAGGCCCGCACCGCCGGACACCTCGCGGAAGCCTGGTCGCGGCTGGAAGGGGCCCGGCAGGGTGACGGCACCGCACGCGCTCTGACCTGCGTGACGGACCGCGTCACACCCGGGGCACAGCCCCGCTGGACCCTGCCCGTGTGGGGGCCGATCGAGGCTGTCTTGCCCGCCCTGGAGGCCGCGCCCGGGCTGACCGATCTGACCGATGAGGAGCTGGACCGGATCGTCGCCGAGATGCGCGACAGCGAGACCCCGCCGCTCTCTTACCGCGAGCTGGCGATGCGGTTCCGCGCGGCCGGTCACAGCGCGGGAGAGACCCGCCTGCGGTCCGCCTGGCGGCGCGTCATGGCCACGGCCGAGGGAGCCTGATGCGTTTCTACGACCCGACCGGCGCCCGGTTCGGCATCCCCACGTTCCCGTTCCGGCTTGCCCCGGACGGCTACGCCACGCGCCGCCAGCTCCGCGCCCGTGATCTGCGCCCGGCCGGTCAGCCGGTCGCGGCGCAACTCCTGTGGCGGTCCCGCAAGGTCCGGGGCGGGATCCGCTGCGCGTACCTCTACCGCCTCGACCTCGCGCAACCGGTCCGGCCGATGACCGACGCGCAGCGCGCCGCGCTCGCAGCAGCCAACCGGGCCCGCCGCACCTGCCCGGGCTGTGCGCGGGATGTCGGCTACGTCATCCCACGCACGCTCGGAACCTGCGTGACCTGCCACGACACCACGGCACTCGCTGCCTGAGAAAGGACGCTTCAGTGAGCCACGACTACGAGTCGGCCGCCTCCGCGGTGGCCGTGGAAGACGCGATCCCCGACGGCTACGGGGCCGCCGTGCTGCCGTTCCCCGACCGGCTGGGCGAGAACGCTCCGGAGCCCAAGGCGGCACCGGTCCGGGCCCGGCGGATGCTGCCCCCGGGCCTGGTGCAGGCAGCCAGGAAGGTGCGCGCGGCGGCTACGCACGAGCGTACGAAGGCTGCCGCGCGGTTCACGGTGCGGCACGGCACGTTCGCCCTGGCCGGTGGCGGCATCCTGGCCCGGCGCGGTTGGGAGTCGCGCACCACCGCCCGGTACGAGCGGATGATGCGGGCCGCCGAGGCGGCCGGTCAGCCCGAGGTGGCGATGGAGTGGGAGCAGCGCGCCGCCGCGTTCCGTACCTCCCGGCACCAGCGGCGCATGGACTTCATCACCGCACCCGTGCGTCTCGCCAAGAGCCTGCTGGTCGGGTCGCTCGCCACCATGGCCGGTCTGCTGGCCCTGGGGATCGCCATGGCGATGACCAGCCATCACATCGCCGATGTGATCGCCCCGACCATGTTCGCGGTGCACCTGGCCAACATGGTGGTCTTCATCGCCTCCGTGGTGTGGGGACCGCTGCTTACCGCGCTGCCGTGGCTGGCGCTGCTGGCCTGCTGGAACGCGGGCCGCAAGCGCCAGGCCGCCCCCGCGTGGGCCCTGCCGGCGCGGAGCAGCGAGGGTGAGCCGGTCACGCCCGCTGCGGTGGTGCTGGCCCTGCGGGACCTGGGCATCTCCGCGCTGCGGAAGTCCATCCTGGAGATGGGCGACGGCGGCGGGAACATGCTCTCGTCGATCGTGATCGCCGGGTGCGGCGTCGAGGTCGACGTTCAGTTGCCGACGGGCGTCTCCACCGATGAGATCCAGAAGCGGCGCCGCAAGCTCGCGGAGAACCTGAACCGGCACGAGCACGAGGTGTTCATCACCATCCCGACCGCCGCGCGCACCGTACGGCTGTGGATCGCCGACTCCGGGGCGCTGGACGAGCCGATCGGCCCGTCACCGCTGGTCACCGACCCCACCACCACCGCGAACTACAAGACCGGACGCGCCCCCTGGGGGCAGGACCTGCGCGGGGATGCCGCCCGGCTCACCGTGTTCCAGCGACACATGCTGATCACGGGCCTGTCCAACCAGGGTAAGACCGCCTCGCTCCGGGCGCTGGCGCTGTGGCTCTGCCTCGACCCCGCGGTCGAGTTCCGCATCGGCGACCTCAAGGGCGTCGGCGACTGGAACATGTTCGACGGCCTGGCCACCGTGCTGATCCAGGGCCCGACCGATGACCACGTCATCGAGGTCACCGAGATGGTCGAGGACGGCGTGGAGGAGATGGAGCGCCGCCTGATGGCCCCGCCCGGAACCGTCCACCCACCGCTGGTGCTGATCGTGGACGAGGCGCAGGTGGCGTTCATGTGCCCGATCGTCGGGGCGGACAAGCGCCCCTACGGCGGCGTGAAGGCCACCAGCCGGTACTTCATGGCCGCCCGCAAGATTCACAACCAGGGCCGCGCCGTGAACGTCACCCTGTGGCAGGGCACCCAGGACCCCACCGACCAGAACCTGCCCAAGCTGGTCCGCGAGGGCGCGCACATCCGCGCCGCCCTCGTGCTCGGCACCGACTCGCAATCCCGCATGGCCCTGGGCGACAAGGCCGTGGACGGCGGCGCGTCCCCGCACCTGCTCCGCCAGGGCCTCGACAAGGGAACCCTGGTCGTCACCGGCGACGGCATCCAGATGGCCCCGGGCCAGTCCTCGGTGACCGTGCGGACCCACTTCATCGACGACGCCGCCGCAATCGAGATCACCGACCGCGCCAAGGCCGCCCGCACCGCCGTCATCACCCGCGCCGCCGAGAAGGACACGGAGCCCGTGGACCCCCTCGCGGACATCGCCGCTGTGCTGGGCGACACCGCGCGGGTGCGCACGCAGGAGGTCATCCAGCAGCTCACCGAACGCAACCGCGCCTACTACCAAGGCTGGACCTTCCAGACCCTCACCGAGGTCCTGGAGGCCGCCGGAGCCGCCCCCTACAAGTCCGGCGGACAGATGGTCGTCTCCCGCGCCAAGGTCCTCGCCGCCCTGGAGGAGCGCGACGCCGACACCGCCAGAAGTGACGCTGAGTAAAGGGAGCCACCGAGGGAGGCAGGGAGTTCTCCCTACCCGCCTCCCTCACCCTGCCTCCCCAACCTGACCTGTGACGACGCGTCACAGGGAGGCTGGGGAGGCACACCCTTCAACCTGCGAAAACCCCCGCCAGAACGCCTTCCCTGGCACCCCCATGCCCCCCTCCCCCTACACACAGTCACCAACCAGTCTCGAAGTGGAAGTGACTCCATGACCACACGCAGCACCACTCAATCGCGCCCGAGCGCGCTCCTGCTGCCGGACCTCTCATTCGTCGCCGACGGCGGCACCCTCGTGGCGGAGGTCGAGGCGTACTTGGCCTCTCTCCCCGCCACCGCGCGCACCCTCCCCGTGCCGCCACCGAACCCGTACGGCACCGTGGCCGCCGCGTGGGACCTGGGCATGGTCCGGCCGGTTCCTAACTGGCTCGACCGCATCCGCCACCGCACCCCGGCACCGACCCCGACCGACACCGCCACGCACCTGCGCCTGGTGGCTCGCTATCTCACCGCCCACGGCTGGACCCAGGGCCGCCTGTGGGACCAGTCGGGCGCGGTGTGCCTGCTTGGTGCACAGCTCATGGTGCTCCGCGCTGGATACGGCACCCCCGCCACCGCCTCCCGGGCCCGGGTGCTGCTCATGGAGCAGTTCGTCTCGCAGGGCGCGTTCCGCTCCGTCGACGACTGGAACGACCAGCCCGGCCGCCGCCTGGTCGAGGTCCACCGGCAGCTCGACATCGCCGCCGCACGCGCCCACTGACCGGAAGGACCCCACATGCAGACCAACACCAACAGTCCGGGTCGACCTCCGGTGGGCCTGCTGGCCGAGGCACTGACCCTTGCCGGGCGCGGCGTTCCGGCCCTGCCGCTCGCCGCCGGGAAGGTCCCGTTCGGGAACTGCCCCGCCTGCCGCAAGAGCCGGTGCGGAGACCGCCCGAACATGCTCAAGCCCGGCCCCTGCCAGTGCCCAAGGCCGTGCCACGCCTGGGCCGCCGCCACCACCGACCCGCACGTCATCACCTCGCCCCACTGGGCCGCCGCCTGGCGGCGCGCGGAAGCGCTGGCCTACCACCCCGGAGGCGCTGGCATGACCGTGCTGGACCTCGACAACGCCGCCGCGATCACCTGGGCCAGGGACGCCCTGCCACCCACCCGGACCGTGGCCACCACGCGTGGTGAGCACTGGCTGTACCGGGGCGTGATGCGCTCCCGCAACGGCGTGCGGGACGGCGTGGACATCAAGTCGCTGATGTCCTACGCCCGCTGGCTCGGCCCGGGCACGGGCACGCTGGTGGACCTGCCCGGCACCGTGCGCGCGCTCGCGGTCAAGGAGCCTGCCCCGGCCCGGTCGGCGCCGCAGGCCACCGCCATGCCTGGGGTTGCTGGCGGCGGGAAGTGCCCTCACCGTATGCCCGCCTACCTGGACCGTGGCGTCGCCATGGCGGAACAGCGCATCAGCGAGGCTTCCAGCGCGGTGCACGCCACCGTGTACCGGACGTTCCTCGCGGTGCTGTCCACGCACGGCCGGTGCGGCTGCCTGACCGACGCCCACATGGCGCGGCTGTTCACCGCCGCGGCTGCCAAGGGCGAAACCGCCCGGCACTGCACCGACGCGTGGACCAACGCCCTTAACCGCTTGGGACTGTAGCCATGTCCGAGGACGAGAAGACTCCCGCGCGCGAGGTCATCGCGGACTACGCCCAAGAGCACTTCCGGTACTTCCGCACCGCCGAAGGGACGGTGTACGCGCAGAAGAACGGCCACCCCGTGGCCCGTCCGATCCGCTCCCAGGGCACCACCGGCAGCCACCGCCAGGAACTCATGGTCGGCCTGTTCAAGGACGGATGCGGCGTGTTCAACGGGACCGCCCTCAAGGAGGCGCTGGACTTGATCGAAGCGCTCGCGCTATCCGAGGCGGTGCAGCCCGTCCACATCCGCGTCGCCCCCGGATTCGACGGGGCGACGTGGCTCGACCTCGGGCGCACTGACGGGCAGTCCGTTCGCATCCACCCGACCGGCTGGGACATCCTCACTCCCGACCCCCGCGAGGTGTGCTGGCGGCGCACCCAGCTCACGGGCGAGCTGCCCCTGCCCGCCAAGGACACCGACGGGAAGGGCATCGACCTGCTGTTCCGGCTGTGCAACTTCGCGAACGCCAGCTCCGAGTGCCTGGCCATGGCGTGGCTCATCGGCTGCCTCGGACCGTCCGTGCCCGTCCCGGCCCCGTTCCTCACCGGGCCGCAGGGCGCGGGCAAGTCCACCGCCGGCCGGATGCTCCTGCGGATCATCGAGGGCATGAGCGGTGACCTGCGCCGCGCACCGAAGGACGAGGAAAACCTGCTGGCCGCCGTGGCGGCCGGATGGATCACCGCTCTGGACAACCTCTCCCACATGACCCCGGACATGTCCGACGCGATGTGCTGCATCGTGACCGGGGCCGAGAACGTCAAGCGCGCCCTGTTCACTGACGGGGACGTGTTCCGCGTCGGCTACCGCCGCCCCATGCTCCTGACCGGCATCGACGTCGGTGTGATCCGGCCTGACCTCGCCGAACGCCTCCTGCCGCTACGCCTGGAACGGCCCGCCGTCCGCCGCACCGAAGCCGAGCTGTGGGCGGAGTACGCCGAGGCGCTGCCCGTCGTCCTCGGATCGCTGCTCGACCTCACGGTCCAGATTCGGGCGATGGAGGCGGAGACCCCGACCGATCTGCGGATGGCGGACTTCGCGCACCTGTGCGTGCAGCTCGACGCGGCCACCGGCCTCGGTTCGCTCGCCGCCTACCGGGCCAGCCTGGACGACCTCAACGACGACGTGATCGAGGGCGACCTGCTCGCGCAGACCGTCCTCAGGCACGCCGAGACCATCGAGTCGGGCACGGCGCAGCGCATGACCTCCACCGAGTGGCTGCACTGCCTTGGCCGTGTCTACAGCGGCGACGAGCTGCGGGCCCTGCCGAAGGGCTGGCCGACCACCGGCAAAGTGCTCTCCGACCGCCTCAAGCGCCTCCAGCCCACCCTGGCGGCCCGTCAGGTACTCATCGAGGCGGGCCGGACGAAAGAGGGGCGCTACCTCGAAATGATGCGCCCGGGCCCACCGCCCCCGCCCGAACAGCAGCGGATGCTCTGACCCGCGCCCACGCTCGCCCCAAACAGCAAGAGGAGCACCACCGCCCGCCCGGGTGCTCCTCTTGCTGTTCGGCGGAACGCCGCCCGAAGGACGAGCCGCGAAGCGGCTCCCTCTTTTCGCTCTGAGGCGCACCTAACTACCTACAGACACCCTCTTCTTTTTCCTAAGAGGGAAGACGCTGCGTCACCTGCGTCACCCGGGTCGGAAAACAGCCACTGACCTGCGGCAAAGGGGGTGACGCAGACGGCTGGCTCTGCGTCATCCTGCGTCACCTGCGTCACCCGGCCGCGTCACGGTGACGCAGCCGGTGACGCACCGATGACGCAGGCCCGGACCGCTGCGACACCCAAAGCCCCAGGTCAGAGGCGCGGATGACGCTGATGACGCAATGACGCAGAAATCCGCACCTCGGACAGCAGCGCACCGCCAACCCGCCGGTACGGAACCTCAGGTACCCCCGCCTGGAACCCCCGTCCATCACGCATGCCCGGATCGGGAGGAGTCCCCTCGTGACCACCGCCACGCCCGAAACCCCCATCGACCAGGACTCAACGCTGGTTCTCCTGACGGTCGAGGAGGCCGCGCGCCGACTTCAGATCGGCCGGACCACCTGCTACGCGCTCATTCGATCCGGCGAGTTGGAGTCCGTACCCGTGGGCCGATTGCGGCGCGTCCCGTCCGACGCGCCGACTGCCTACGTCGCGCGTCTCCGCGCCGCTCACCGTGCTGCTGCTTGACCCGCTGAGGCGGCGGCCCACACCAGCCGCCGCCTCGTCCCCGCTCCCGCAACCAAGGATCAGGAGTCTGCCTGTGGCAGAGGAGAAGAAGCACACCCGTCGGGCCAACGGCGAATCAGCCATCTACCTGGGGCAGGACGGTCGTTGGCATGCCCGAGTACCGATGGGTTACAAGGACGACGGAACGCCCTACCGCCGACACCTGACCCGCCCGACGCGCAAGGAGCTGGTGGAAGAGGTCCGGCGACTTGAGAAGCAGCGCGACGAAGGGTCGGCCCGCCAACCCGGCAAGCCGTGGACGGTCGAGAAGTGGCTCCTGCACTGGGTCGAGGACATCGCCAAGCCGGTCGTGAGCGAGAACACCTAGGACGGCTACGAGGTCGCGGTTCGCGTTCACCTCGTACCAGGCGTCGGCAAGCACCGCATCGACCGTTTGGAGCCCGAGCACCTGGAGAGCCTGTACCGCCGCATGCAGGCCAGCGGCAGCAAGGCTGCCACTGCCCACCAGGCGCACCGCACCGTCCGGACAGCGCTCGGCGAGGCGGTGCGGCGCGGCCATGCGGCCAAGAACGCCGCTGCGCTGGCGAAGCCGCCGCGGATGGAAGAGGAGGAGACGGAGGTCGAGCCCTACTCGGTGGAAGAGGTCCAGCGCCTCCTGATCGAAGTAAACAAGCGGCGGAACAGCGCGCGTTGGATGCTGGCCCTGGCTCTCGGTCTGCGACAGGGCGAGACGCTCGGACTGCGTTGGTCTGACGTGGACCTGGACAACGAGTACCTGAAGCTGCGCCGGAACCGATTGCGCCCGAAGTACGAGCACGGGTGTGGAGACGCCTCACCCTGCGGTCGGAAAGCGGGGTACTGCCCGGACCGCGTTCAGGTCCGGCGCGAAACCAAGAACACCAAGTCCCGGGCCGGGAGGCGTGCGGTGCCGCTTCCGGGCCCGCTGGTCACAATGCTGCGGTCGCATGCCGAGGTACAGGTGCGCGAGCGGGTGACTGCCGCGAATCTGTGGACTGAGTCGGACTACGTGTTCACCAAGCCGCTCGGTGGGCCGCTGAGCCCGAACACGGACTACCACGACTGGAAGCGTCTGCTCGAGGACTCGCGGGTAAGGGATGGCCGGCTGCACGACGCGCGGCACACGGCGGCCACTGTGCTGATGCTGCTAGGCGTCCCGGATCGTGTGATCGATCAGATCATGGGTTGGGAGCCGGGAACCTCTGCGCGGATGCGGGCGAGGTATCTCCACGTGCCGGACGCCATGCTCAAGGAGGTGGCCCGGAAGATCGCCGGTGCCATCTGGGGCCCCGCCGAAACGGGCCTTGTGGACAAAGACCAGAACAACGAGGGCTGAGAGAACAACGAAGGGTCCCACCGACATGCGGTGGGACCCTTCGTTTGCCCAGTTGGGCGGGTGCGGAGGATACGAGATTCGAACTCGTGAGGGGTTGCCCCCAACACGCTTTCCAAGCGTGCGCCCTAGGCCACTAGGCGAATCCTCCGTGGGAGAGCTTACTAGATGTTTGGGGGTGCTCGTGCACACGGTCGACGCAGGTGGGAGGTCGGCCCGACGTGGTGCCGAGGGGCGGTGAAGAGTGGGGCCGGGATCCGGTACTGTGGGGGTCAGCCCCTCGTGTGGCGCTATCTCGCTGAACCCCCCCAGGGCCGGAAGGCAGCAAGGGTAGGTGAGCTCTGGCGGGTGCACGGGGGGTCCTTGCGTTGTAGGCCACCGATTTGTCGGTGGGGACCGTTAGGGTCGGTGTCGTGTCGCTCGCTCTTTATCGCCGGTATCGACCCGAGACCTTCGCCGAGGTCATCGGGCAGGAGCACGTGACCGGGCCGCTGCAGCAGGCGCTGCGGAACAACCGGGTCAACCACGCCTACCTCTTCAGTGGGCCGCGCGGCTGCGGCAAGACGACGAGTGCGCGCATCCTCGCCCGGTGCCTGAACTGTGAGCAGGGTCCCACCCCGACGCCCTGTGGCGAGTGCCGGTCCTGTGTCGACCTGGCCCGTGGCGGGCCCGGGTCGATCGACGTGATCGAGATCGACGCCGCCTCGCACGGTGGTGTGGACGACACTCGTGACCTGCGGGAGAAGGCGTTCTTCGCGCCCGCCTCCAGCCGCTACAAGATCTACATCATCGACGAGGCCCACATGGTCTCGACGGCCGGCTTCAACGCCCTGCTGAAGGTCGTCGAGGAGCCGCCGGAGCATCTGAAGTTCATCTTCGCCACGACCGAGCCCGAGAAGGTCATCGGGACGATCCGCTCCCGCACGCACCACTACCCCTTCCGGTTGGTGCCACCGGGCGTGCTGCGCGACTACCTCACCGACGTCTGCGGCCGGGAGCACATCCAGGTCGAGGACTCCGTCTACCCGCTGGTCGTCCGCGCGGGCGCGGGTTCCGTGCGTGACTCGATGTCCGTCATGGACCAGCTGCTCGCCGGGGCTGACGAGCGCGGTGTGACGTACGCCATGGCCACGGCCCTGCTCGGCTACACCGACGCCACGTTGCTCGACGAGATCGTCGACGCCTTCGCCCAGCAGGACGGCGCCACCGTCTTCGGCATCGTCGACCGGGTGATCGAGGGCGGCCACGACCCGCGGCGTTTCGTCGCCGACCTGCTGGAGCGGCTGCGGGATCTGGTGATCCTCTCCGCCGTGCCGGACGCGGGCGAGAAGGGCCTGATCGACGCGCCCGCGGACCGGGTCGCGCTGCTGGAGCAGCAGGCGCAGCGCTTCGGCGCGACCGAGTTGAGCCGGGCCGCGGACATCGTCAACACCGGTCTCACCGAGATGCGCGGCGCGACCTCACCCCGGCTGCAGCTCGAACTGATCTGCGCGCGGGTGATGTTGCCGAGCGCGTTCACGGACGAGACGTCGACGCAGGCCCGGCTGGAGAAGTTGGAGCGGCGTGCCACGCTGCCGGCCGGCGTGGCGGGAATGGCGGGAACGGCTGGTACGACTCCCGCTCCCGTGTTCACCGAGGCGGCCGTGCCGACGCCGGTCCCCGCACCCACGCCCGCTGCGCCTGCACCTGCACCGGTCGCCCCCGCTGTCCCTGCCGCTCCGGCCGCCGCCGCGTCCGGCCACACGCCCGGTGCCTGGCCCGTGACGCCGAGCTTCGGCCAGTCGACTCAGCAGCAGACCCCCGCGCCCGCCGCCGCACCCGTTACGACGCCGGCGCCCACGCCTGCTCCCGCTCCCGCTCCTGCCGCGCCCTCCTCCGAGGCCTCCGGCGCGAGCGCTGCGCAGATCCGGCAGCAGATGTGGCCGCAGATCCTGGACGCGGTGAAGGGTCGTCGCCGGGTCACCTGGATGCTGCTGCAGCAGGCCCAGGTCGCAGGCTTCGACGGCGGCGCGCTGCAACTCTCCTTCGAACACGCGGGCACCCGGGACGGCTTCGTCAACGGCGGCCACGACGAGATCCTGCGCCAGGCGCTGCAGGACACCTTCAGCGTGAACTGGAAGGTCGAGTGCCTGATCGGCCCGACCAACGGCGGTTCAGGCGGCAGTGCCGCAGGCAACGGCGGCTTCGGCGGTGGGGGTGGGGGCGGGGTTCCGCCGCGCGCCGGGGGCGGCGGGGCGTCGTTCCCGCCCGCCGCCGCGCAGGCCGCGCGCCCCGCCTCCCCCGCGCCGTTCAGCGCAGGCCAGAGCCAGGGCTCAGGCGCGCCCGCACCCTCGACGTCGGCACCCCAGCCGAACGCGCAGGCGCAGGCGCAACCGCAGCCATACGCACAGGCGCAGGCGCCGGTGCAGCCCCAGGCTCAACGGCCGAGCGCCCCCGCCCAGACGGCGCCGTCTGCGCCCCCCGCGCCCGTGCCCTCCGCTCCACCGCCGTACGACGGTCCGGACGACGACATGCCGCCGCCCCCGTTCGATCCGGAGGAGGACATCCCGGAGCACGACACCACGTCCGTCTCCGGCCATGACCTGATCATCCGTGAGCTCGGCGCGACGGTGATCGAGGAGATCGAACGGAACCGCTGACACACGACCGCTGACACACGACCGCTGACGCACAGCCCGCTGAGATCGACCGCAGGCATCCGCGCGACTGACGCAGATCCGACACGGCGACCACGTAGGCTCGCCCTGGAGCGGTCCCGCTCCGCAAAACAGCGAACGTGCAGCAACGCCCGAGCAACACAGCAGCAAGCCAGACAGATGCAGGACAGGAGCGCCCATGTTCCCCGGTGGTGGCCAGCCCGACATGCAGGCCCTGCTTCAGCAGGCCCAGCAGATGCAGCAGCAGCTCGCCCGAGCCCAGGCCGACCTGGCCGCGGCGGTGTTCGACGGTTCGGCGGGCGGCGGCCTGGTCAAGGCGTCGGTCAGCGGTGCCGGCGAGCTCAAGGCCCTGGTCATCGACCCGAAGGCGGTCGACCCCGAGGACACCGAGACCTTGTCCGACCTGGTCCTGGCCGCCGTTCGTGACGCCACGGCCGCCGCGCAGCGCGCCGCCGCCGAGAAGCTCGGCCCGCTGGCACAGGGGCTGGGCGGCGGCGGAATCCCGGGCCTGCCGTTCTGACCCGCGTCCTGACCCGCGTCCTGACCCGCGTCCGACCTTTCTGACCAGCGTCCGACCCGCGTCCGACCCGCAAGCTCCGCGACGCGAGCGCGCAGGCGCCGCGCCCGAAGTGAGCGTGTCGGGACGGTGTGACAGCGGTCCGATCCGGAGGATGATGGGCCCCGAAAAGGCAGAAAGCGCGAAGCGCAGTGCGAAGAGCGAAGAGCGAGAGCGCAGAAGCGCACACGAGCAGCAGCAGCGACGAGAGCAAGAGAGCAGAGGTAGCGCGGCGTGTACGAGGGCGTGGTCCAGGACCTGATCGACGAGTTGGGCAGACTGCCCGGCGTCGGGCCCAAGAGCGCGCAGCGGATCGCCTTCCACATCCTGCAGGCCGATCCGGTGGACGTGCGCAGGCTTGCGCACGCCCTGGCCGAGGTCAAGGAGAAGGTGCGGTTCTGCACCGCCTGCGGCAACGTCTCGGAGTCCGAGCTGTGCCGCGTCTGCCAGGATCCGCGTCGTGACCCGTCGCTGATCTGCGTCGTCGAGGAGCCGAAGGACGTCGTCGCGGTCGAGCGGACCCGCGAGTTCCGTGGCCGCTACCACGTGCTCGGTGGGGCGATCAGCCCGATCGAGGGCGTCGGGCCCGACGACCTGCGGATCCGCGAACTGATGACCCGGCTCGCGGACGGAACCGTCACCGAGCTGATCCTGGCCACCGACCCCAACCTGGAGGGGGAGGCCACCGCCACCTATCTGGCCCGGCTGCTCAAGCCGATGGGTCTCAAGGTGACCCGGCTGGCCAGCGGCCTGCCGGTAGGGGGAGACCTGGAGTACGCCGATGAGGTCACCCTCGGGCGGGCCTTCGAAGGGAGACGACTTCTCGATGTCTGACGCCAGCGCCACGCCGCCCTCGTCATTGCCGTCGCCGCAGGCGGCGCAGTCGCCGACGGCGCACGACGACGCGTTGCCCATCGACGCCCTGCCCGACGAGTTCGCGGTGCAGATCGCGGACTCGGTGCAGAGCTTCCTGCTCTCCGTCCCGGAGATCGCCAAGGGCGACGAGCCCGGCAGCGCGATCAGTCTGCTGCTGCTGGAGGTCTCCCAGCTGCTGCTGACCGGCGGACGCCTGGGCGCCATCGAGGACGTGCTCCCCGAGGACCGCTACGAGCCGGACACCGAACCCGACGCGGACGAGGACGAGCTACGCCAGCGGCTGGCCCAGTTGCTCGCGCCCATCGACGTCTACCACGAGATCTTCGACCCGTACGGACCGCCGGACAAGCCGGTCCCGTGCCGGATCTCGGACGACCTGGCCGAGGTGGTCACCGAGCTGCGGCACGGCATGGTGCACTACCGCGAGGGCCGGATCTCCGAGGCGCTGTGGTGGTGGCAGTTCTCGTACCTCGCCAACTGGGGGTCCACGGCCACCAGCGTGCTGCGCGCGCTGCAGTCGCTGGTCGCGCACGTCCGGATGGACAGCCCGATCTCCGCGCCGGTGGACGGTACGGACACCGACCACGACGGCCTGACGGACGAACAGCTGGAGCAGCAGGCAGGCGACCTCATGGCCGCCGAGCTCGGCCTCTGACCAGCAGTCACACGCACTACTCCAGCCGACCCCGGCCAGGAACCGCCGCCGCTGCAGCGACCTGAGCCGGGGTCAGCTGCGTCCCAGCCGCGTCTCCGCCGAGCCGCGTGCCGACGTGCCGACGTGCCGACGTGCCGACGACCGCACGCGCCCCGTCCGCGCCTCACCGCAACCCGTCCCGCCCCCAGCCGCATCCCACCCGAACCCCACCCCGGCCCCACCCCGGCCACCGAACCCACAGAATGTGTCCAAGGCCACAGCCACCCGCCCCGTGACCTGCCCCGTCCGCAAATCCGGCAGATGCCTCCCCCGCCACCGGAAAATCTTCCGCCGCGGCCCGCATCACCCCGGACGCACCCCGAGCCCACGATGATCGCACTGTGATACGGCAGTATCAGCGTTCGGACACACCCCTTTCCCACCATCGCGCTCGCTAGACTGACGAGCGACCACAGGCCCACCGCGGAACGCCTCGCCCGGGCCCGGACCACAAGAGTCGAGGAGCGCACGTGGGCCTTGTCGTGCAGAAGTACGGCGGCTCATCCGTAGCGGATGCCGAGGGCATCAAGCGGGTCGCCAGGCGGATCGTCGACACCAAGAAGGCCGGCCATGAGGTCGTCGTCGTGGTGTCCGCCATGGGCGACACCACGGACGAGCTCATCGATCTCGCAGAGCAGGTCTCGCCCTTCCCGGCCGGCCGCGAGCTCGACATGCTGCTGACCTCCGGAGAGCGCATCTCCATGGCCCTGCTGGCGATGGCGATCAAAACGCTGGGCCACGAGGCACAGTCGTTCACCGGCAGCCAGGCCGGCGTCATCACCGACTCGGTCCACAACAAGGCCCGCATCATCGACGTGACGCCCGGCCGGATCCGGGCCGCGCTCGACCACGGCAACATCGCCATCGTGGCCGGTTTCCAGGGTGTCTCCCAGGACTCCAAGGACATCACCACGCTCGGCCGCGGCGGCTCCGACACCACCGCCGTCGCGCTGGCCGCCGCCCTGGACGCGGAGGTCTGCGAGATCTACACCGACGTGGACGGCGTGTTCACCGCCGACCCGCGCGTGGTGAAGAAGGCTCGCAAGATCGACTGGATCGCCTTCGACGACATGTTGGAGCTCGCCTCGTCCGGCTCCAAGGTGCTGCTTGCGCGCTGCGTCGAGTACGCGCGACGCTACGACATGCCGATCCACGTCCGCTCGTCCTTCTCCGGGCTGACCGGCACCTGGGTCTCCAACAAGCAGCTGACCAAGCCCGAAGGGGGCGAATCCGACATGGAGCAGGCCATCATCTCCGGTGTGGCCCACGACACCTCCGAGGCGAAGGTCACGGTCGTCGGCGTCCCGGACAAGCCGGGCGAGGCCGCCCGGATCTTCCGCGCCGTCGCGGACGCCGAGATCAACATCGACATGGTGGTCCAGAACGTCTCCGCCGCGTCGACCGGCCTGACCGACATCTCCTTCACCGCGCCCAAGAACGAGGGCCGCAAGGCGATCGAGGCGCTGGAGCGGGTCCAGGAGGGCATCGGCTTCGAGTCGCTGCGCTACGACGACCAGATCGGCAAGATCTCCCTGGTCGGCGCGGGCATGCGCTCGCACCCGGGCGTCACCGCGACGTTCTTCGAGGCGCTGTCGGCCTCTGGCGTCAACATCGAGCTGATCTCCACCTCCGAGATCCGCATCTCCGTGGTCACCCGCGCCGAGGACGTCACCGCCGCCGTGCAGGCGGTGCACAGCGCCTTCGGTCTGGACAGCGAGAACGACGAGGCAGTCGTCTACGGGGGCACCGGCCGATGAGCGCGTCCGGACGACGGCCCACGCTGGCCGTCGTCGGCGCCACCGGCGCCGTCGGGCGGGTCCTGGTGAACCTGCTCGCCACCCGAGCCGACGTCTGGGGCGAGGTGCGACTGTTCGCCTCGCCCGACGGGGTCGGCACCACCATCCCGGTGCTCGGCCGCGACGAGCCGGTGCGCGCGCTCGAACCGGGCTGCTTCGACGGCATCGACGTGGCCCTGTTCGAGGCGCCCGAGGACGTCGTCAAGATCTGGGCCCCGCTCGCGGTCGAGTCGGGCGCGGTCGCCGTCGACGGTTCGGCGGCGTTCCGGCTCAACGCGGACGTGCCGCTGGTCGTGCCGGAGATCAACCCTGCCGCGACGCGGATGCGCCGCCTCGGCATCGTCGCCGCGCCGCGCTGCTCGACGCTGGTCCTGACGGTCGCGCTGGCCGCGCTGCACGCCGAGTTCGGCCTGCGCGAGCTCGTCGTCACCGCGGCGCTGGCGGCGTCCGGCCGCGGCCGGATCGGCATCGACACCCTGCGTCGCCAGACGTCGGAGGTCGCCGGAGACCCGACCGTCGGTTCCCGCACCGGCGATCTGCGCCGCGCGGTCTCCGAGCAGGACGACGACCCGTTCGAGGCCCCACTGGCGCTCAACCTGCTGCCCTGGGCCGGCGACGCCGGCGAGGACGGTTGGTCGAGCGAGGAGCTGGGCCTGCGCAACGAGACCCGCAAGATCCTGGGCCTGCCCGAGCTGCGGATCTCGGCGACCTGCCTGCGCGTCCCGGTCGTCAGCGGCCACTCGCTGACCGTCCACGCGGTCTTCGACAACGAGCCGGACGTGGCCCGGATCCGGGAGATCCTGGACTCCTCTGCCGGCGTCATCGTCTACGACGACCCGGCGAAGGGCGAGTACCCGACCCCGGCGGACGTCGTCGGCTCCGACCCGACCTGGGTCGGCCGGGTCCGCCGCTCGCTGGACGACCCGCACGCGCTGGAGCTGTTCCTATGCGGGGACAACCTGCGCAAGGGCGCTGCGCTCAACTGCGTGCAGATCGCCGAGCTGATCGCCCAGGAACCGGCGGAGTCGACCGAGCACGCCTGAGCCCGCCTGACCTCGGACGGGACGTCACACCGCCTCGGGGGCGCGTGCCCCTGAGGCGGTGGCGGTTCAAACGCCGTGACCTCGCACGCAGCGGCCTCGAACCCCGTGGCCTCGAACGCCGTGACGAGGTTGCGTGCAGCGTTCGCCCGAATAAGGGGGAGTTCGTGCAGACCCCGGAACCGGCTTCCGTGCCGGTTGGACGCCCCGTACCGTAGAGCCCCTGAACACGGTGTCACGGAGGGGCCAGGTGACGTACAACCCTCGGGGCGGGTCATGCGTCCAACTGGCGTGCCGCAAAGCCTGGTGCTTCCGATGACCGCACCGTTCACACACACGCGTGCCGGTCGTACACAGGACGTCCTGCCGGCCGGCGAGTCGACGGCGGTCGCCGTCGGTGCCTCCGTCGACCACCTGACCGAGACGTACCAGGCCCACTACGCGTCCCTCCTCCGCCTCGCCGCCCTGCTGCTGGACGACACCGCGTCCTGCGAGGACGTCGTGCAGGAGGCGTTCATCCGGGTCCACTCCGCCAGGCGGCGGCTGCGCGATCCGGACAAGACCTTGGCGTACCTGCGGCAGACCGTGGTCAACCTCTCCCGGTCCACGCTGCGCCGCCGCATCATCGGTCTGCGCCTGCTGCAGAAGCCGATGCCGGACATGGCCTCCGCCGAGGAGGGCGCCTACGACGCGCTGGAACGGGACGAGTTGATCGTCGCCCTGCGCGGGCTGCAGCGTCGCCAACGCGAGGTGCTGGTGCTGCGCTACTTCTCCGACATGACGGAGGCTCAGGTCGCGGACACCCTCGGCATTTCCGTAGGCTCGGTCAAGGCCTACGGCTCGAGGGGGCTGGCCGCACTGCGAATCACGATGGACGCCGGGAACGAGATGCCGGACACCGGCGAGGGGAGGCAGTCGTGAGCGCGGACAGGCGCTCGCGCTACCTGCGCGTGGTTCGACCCGGGGCCGGCGGTCAGACCGTCGGCGCCACGGGTCCGGACGACGCATCCGTCGCGTCGGCAGAGACGACGCCGCCGGTTCCGGTCGCGCCCCCACGAGCTACCCCTCTCTGGCTCCACCGTCCGCTCGGGCAGCTCCGTCCGCTCGGGCAGCTCCGTCCGCTCGGACCGCTCCGGCCGCACGGGTCGTCCGGCCCGCTCAAGGCGTCCAGATCGCCCCTGCCGTCCGGGTCGGCCGGGGCCACCGGGTCGACCGATGCGGCGGGTTCGCCCGGGCCGTCCGGTTCACCTGGTTCGTCCGGTTCACCCGGTTCACCCGCCTTCGGCGACGTCGACGACGAGCTGTTCGACCTCGACAGAGGTCTGCTCGAACTGGACGAGGACCCCTTCGGCGGCGCGCTGCGCAGCCGCCTGCACGGGGCGGTGGGCGAGCTGCGCCCGGCCCCCGGCTCGTTGGAGCAGTTGCGGCGCGCGGTCCCCCAGCGTCGCGCCCTGCGCAGGCGCGCCTACGGCGGTGCGGCTGTGGCCGCTTCGCTCGCGCTGTTCGGTCTGACCGCGATGCACTCGATCGGTGTCGACAACGTCACCACCGCCCAGTCGTCCGCGTCCGGCGGCCTGGCCTCCGGCTCCGCGGCCCCGAGCCCGAGCAACGGCCGGACCGGCCGTCCCTCCTCCGGCACGTCCGGCGGCGCGACGACCGGTGGCTCGGTGGTCGCCACGCTGCTGCCGGGGCAGACGCCCGGCGGCGTGCTGGTGCCACTGCCCTCCGGCGGGGTGACCTCCGTCGCGACGGACGGCTCCACGCACCCCCAGACCGGCGGCGGAACGCTGCCGGTCTGCGCCCGCTCCCAGCTCGGCCAGGGCGCGGCGGGTCTGGCGCAGCCGGACTCCTCCGGCGTGGTCTACGGCTCGTTCGCGGTCAGCAACACGTCCAGCAGCGCGTGCCAGGTCGGCGAGCCCGGCGTGATCGACGTGCAGGACGCCGTCGGCACGCAGACGTCGCGGTTCAACGTGCAGCCGCACACCGCGGCCGACCCGGCCACCGGCCTTCCGGCACCGGACCCGCAGCATCCCCCGGTCAGCCTGCAGCCCGGCCAGTCCTACGTGATCGACTTCGCCTGGGTTCCGGCCTCCTGCGCGGGGCCCGACCCGAGCGTGGCCTCCGGCACCCCGAGCGTCAGCCCGACCCCGGACACCGCCTCCACCACCAGCGGCACGTCCGGCGGCACGGGCAGCACCGGTGGATCCGGCGGCACGGGCGGCAGCGGCGGCCCGACGGGCACGCCCACGAGCACGGACACCGGCGGTACGGGCGGCAGCGGGGGCCCGAGCGGGACCCCGGGCAGCCCCAGCGTGGTCCTCGCGCTGATGCCGACGGGGAGCGGCCAGGTGGCGGCCAGCACAACCCTGTCAGGGGCCTGTGCGGGCACCGTCTACCGCACGGACCCGCTCGCCGCGCCGCGATAGCGAGTGGTTACCGTAGTCGGGTGTACCGGTTCCTTCTGACCCCGCGCTGGCTCGGCCTCACACTGCTGGCGCTCGTCGCCGTGCCGGTGTGCATCGTCCTCGGGCTGTGGCAGTTCAGCCGCTTCGAGCTGCACAGCCACGCGCAGAAGCAGCAGACCGCGCTCGCCTCGGCGGACGCGGCACCCTCGGCCCTGGCCCCGATGATCGCCTCCGGCGACCGGAACGGCGTCGGAGGCGACGCCGGGCTCCGGGTCTCGTTCACGGGCACGTACGACGGGGCGCACCAGTTCGTCGTCCCACAGCGCCAGCTGAACGGGCGCAACGGCTCGCTGATCCTCACCCCGCTGAAGCTGGACGCCTCCGGCGCGGGCTCGGCCACGTACGTGCCCGTGGTGCGCGGGTGGTTGCCCGGCACGCCCGCGCACGCGCCCGCGGCGCCCACCGGCACGGTCTCGGTGACGGGCCGCCTGCAGGCGGCGGAGACCGAGGACTCGACGGGCGTCATCTCCAGCGGGACCCTGCCGAGCGGTGAGCTCGGCATGATCTCGCCGACCACCCTGGTGAACGTCCTGCCGTACACCGTCTGGAACGGCTGGGTCTCCCTGGACGCGGGCACGTCCGGCACGGTCGGACTGACCGCGCTCCCCGTCTCCCAGACGGCCGCCTCGGACAGCGGGACCAGTCTCAGCCTGTCGGCAATTCAGAACCTGGGCTACGTGGCCCAGTGGTTCGTCTTCGCGGGGTTCGTGGTCTTCATGTGGTTCCGGTTCGTCCGCAGGGAGGCCGAGCAGGTCCGCGACCGCGAGCTCGGCCTCTCCTGAGGCCTTCTCCAGGCGGGGCGGTTGCACTATTCAGGGGCGCGAGGCTCTGCCCCGCGCCCCTGACCTGCCTTACGGCAGGTGCCGCGCCACGAAGTCGAGTTCCAACCTGAGCTGCTTGACCCGCTCCTCGACTTCCAGCGAGCCGTGCCCGGCGTCGTAGCGGTAGATCTCGAACCGCTTGCCCAACTTCTCCAGCTCGGTGACGTAGTTCTCGATCTGCCGGATCGGGCAGCGCGGGTCGTTCACGCCCGCGCTGATGTAGACCGGCGCCTTCAGATCCGCCGCGTACGTCAGCGGCGACGACGCCGCATAGCGGGCCGGGACCTCCTCCGGCGTGCCGCCGACCAGTGTGCGGTCCATCGCCTTCAGGGCCTCCATCTCGTCGTGGTACGCCGTGACGTAGTCCGCGACCGGGACCGCGGCCAGGCCCAGCGCCCAAGCGTCCGGCTGGGTGCCCAGGCCGAGGAGGGTGAGGTAGCCGCCCCAGCTGCCGCCGGAGAGGATGATCCGCTCCGGGTCGGCCAGGCCGGAGGAGACCGCCCACTCGCGGACCGCGCCGATGTCCTCCAGCTCGATCAGGCCGACGCGGTGTCGCAGCGCGTCCGTCCAGGCGCGGCCGTAGCCCGTGGAGCCGCGGTAGTTGACGCGGACCACCGCGTAGCCGTGGTCGACCCAGGCCGCCGGACCCGCCGCGAACGCGTCGCTGTCGTGCCAGGTGGGGCCGCCGTGGATCTCGAAGACGCACGGCAGCGGACCGGCCGGGGCGTCGGCCGGGCGCTGGACCAGGGCGTGGACGGGACCGCCGGGCCCGTCGACCCAGACGTCCTCGACCTGGACCGACGGTGGCGCCTGCGGGCCGGGCGCGGCCAGCACGACCTCTCCGGTCGTGCTCCGCACCACCGGGGGCTGCTCGGAGGAGGACCAGAGGAACTCCACCGTCCCGTCCGGGCGGGCGGAGGCGCCGGAGACCGTGCCGGGCAGGGTGGGGAGCGGGGTGAGCTCACCCGACGCGAGGTCGTAGCGGTGGAGCTCGCTGCGGGCGCGGTAGGTGTGCTCGATCAGCAGCGCGCCGGCGTCCGGGTACCACTCGGCGGTGACGTCGCCGGGGAGCTCGAGCACGATCTCCTCCTCCGCACCGGTCGCGGTGTCCCAGATCAGCGGCTCCCAGCGACCCCGGCGCTGGTGGGCGACGAGCATCCGGGCGTCCCCGGGCAGCGGCGCGAAGCCGAGGCAGGACAGGCCCAGCGCCTCCTCGCGTCCGGTCGCGTCGTCCAGTTCGGCCACAACCGTGACCTGGTCGCCGTCGACCCGCAGCACCCGCAGCGCGGAGTGCATGGCGTCGCCGTGCTCGGTGTGGTCGACGGCGATCAGCGTGCCGTCGTGGGAGAGGTCGCCGACGCCGGCGGACTCGCGGTGCCGGTAGATCTCCAGCGGTTCCCGGCCCGCGCGGACCAGGTGGAGCGTCGAACCCTCCTCGTCCGTGGAACGGCCGACGACGGCCTCGCCGCGACGACCCAGGGCCAGACCGGCCGGATAGGAGGGGGCGAGACCGGGCACGGCCTCCTCGTCCCGCGCGGGTGCGGTGACGTTCGGGGCGCTGCCCGCGAAGGGCTGACAGCGCCAGACGCCGAACTCGTCGCCGTCGGTGTCGTCGAACCACCAGATCCACTCACCGTCGGGGGTGAGCGTCGCCTCGGTGGTGCCGTGGGGACGGTCGGTCACCCGGCGCTGGGCGCCGTCGACGCGGTTCCAGGCGTAGATCTCGTAGGTGCCGGTCGCGTTGGAGACGAACAGGGACCGCTCGGGAGCGTCCTCGGCCCACTCCGGCAGACCGACTCTCGCGGCACGGAAGCGCTGCTCCCACGGAGGGAGGGACTCGAACGCCGCCGTCGCGGCCGCGTTGCTCTGCTTCACGTCGCTGCTCACGTCGCTGCTCATGCCGACCATCATCGGGCACAGGCCGCCGACGTCACCCCCCGCATCGAAGCTTTGCCTCCCGCTCGGCCGCGTGCGCCTAGGCCGTGTCGTCAAACTCGCGTCGGATCAGCCCGGGTTGTCTGGTGCGGCCAGCTGCAAGGCGGAGGGTCGCCCTCTTGGGCCGTACTTGGGCGATCCGACAACGCAGCGTGGGGGTCCCCCCGGCCGAAGGCTGGGGGAGGGCGTGCCAGACGAGCCGGGCCCGGCGGGAGTTTGACGACAGGGCCTATGTGCCCGGCTTCCCGCCGACCCGGCCGGCCGGGATCATCAGCAGGCCGAAGGCCAGCAGCACCGCGGCCGCCGCGCGTTCGCCCGACATCCCGGGGACCACGTGCAGCATCAGCGTCACCGCGGCCACACCGAGCGCGGTGCCGAGGCCGCGGCCCATGTTGACCATGCCGCCGCCGGTGCCCGCCGACTCGGTCGGGATCGCGCCCATCACCAGGGTGTTGTTGGCGGGTGTGAAGACCCCGAGACCCAGGCCCAGCAGGACCAGGACGAGCGGCAGCACCGTCGTGGTCATGGGCAGAACGGTCAGCAGCGCCAGCGCGACGACGGTCAGCGCGGTGCCGAGGAAGGCCCGGCGGTGGTCGTCGAGGCCGCGCGGCAGCACCCGGTCGGCGGTGGTCGCGGCGAGCGCGAAGCCCAGCGGCAGCGCGGTCAGCACCACCCCGGACGTCATCACGCCGACACCCTGCCGGGACAACACCACCGGCACCAGCACCAGTGGGCCGAAGAGGACGAGGTACCCGCAGAGCCCGCTGAGCAGGCCGAGGCCGATGCCCGGCCGTCCGGGCCGGGAGCGCAGCAGCGAGAGGTCGACCAGCGGCTGGGCCCCGCGCTGCTGACGACGGATCAGCAGCCAGCCCGCGACCACGGTGGCGACGGCCAGCGCGGCGGCGGACCAGAGCGGCCAGCCCAGCCCGGAGAAGACCGACAGGCCGAGCATCAGGCTGGTGCTGGTCAGCGCCAGCAGCAGCACGCCGACGCCGTCGACCCGCGTGCCGGTCCGGCGCTGCCGGGTGCGCGGGAGCAGGTAGTGCCCCGCGACCAGGGAGACGATCCCGACCGGCACGTTGACCAGGAAGACCCAGCGCCAGCCGAGCGTGGCGACCAGCGCGCCGCCGACGGTCGGGCCGAGCGCCAGGCCGATGGCCTGACCCGCCGCCTGCATGCCGAGGGCGGTCCGCATCCGCGCGCGCGGGGCGCTGGTGGTGACCAGTGCGACGCTGTTGGCCTGCATCAGCGCCGCGCCGACCGCCTGGACCACGCGGAAGACGACCAGCGCGGCGAGGGTGGGGGCGAGTCCGCAGGCGGCCGAGGCGAGGGTGAAGACCCCGAAGCCGTAGAGGTACATCAGCTTCCGGCCGTGCGCGTCGGAGAACCGACCGACCGGGACCAGCAGTGCGACCAGGGTCAGCAGGTAGGCCAGCGACACCCACTCGACCGCGGCGGGCGCGGCGTGGAACTGCTGTCCGAGCGCCTGGTAGGTGAGCGTGACGATGCTGGCGTCGAGCTGGCCCATGAAGGCGCCGAAGCAGACGGTCGCCACTGCGAGCCGCCAGGCCCACGCGTGGTCGCGTATGCGCTCGGGTCGCGGGCGCTCGTGGGTCAGCAGCGCCCACCCGCGCGGCATCACCCGCGGGAGCGGGAGCTGGGACGTCTCGCTGGGGGCCATATCCACAGTTTATCTCTGCAGCAGACATATTCGGAAGGGGAGGCAACCGTCCACCTGCTGGGACGGCTTGCCCCGCGCCCGCCTCCGACGCCGTGACCTGGGGCGCCGTAGCGCAGCTGTGACCGATGCCGCACGGAACCGCAAGCTCGGCGCGGGAGCCTGGTCACCATGGAGGCCAGACGCAGATGAACGAGAGCCGAACCAAGGCCGGAACCGACACCGGCACGACGCACACCGCACGCCACGTACTCAGCCCCCGCACGCGTCGCCGGGCGGGCGTCGCCGCGGCCGTGCTGCTGACCGCGGGCCTCGCCGCCGCCACGGCACTGCTGCCCAGTCCGGCCCAGGCCCAGGAGCGGACCGGCGTCCCCTCGACGCACGCCACGACCGCGATCACCATGCAGGTCTAGACCAACCACCGTCCCGCTCGCTAGCGTGGGGCCGTCCGCCCGCACCGCGCGGTGACCGCCGCGCCGGCCGCGCCGCGTCCCGCCGCGCGACGCACCGCCGCGTCCCGGACGCTGGAACCCTGGAATGCCGCCGGAACGCTGGGAGCACCGCCGTGGAGTCGTCCGTCCTCGCCTTCGCCACCGACCTGCTGGACGAGGGGCCCGACGCCTTCTTCGGCAACCTGGCCGACCGTGCCGGCGTCGGCGGAGTGACTCTGGCCTCGGTCTACCACGAGGCCCGCGACGTCTTCCCGCACAACCCGCGCCGGGTGCTGCGCTACCTCGAGCCCGGCGCCGCCTACTTCCGCCCGGACCCGGCCGCCTGGGCCGGACGACGACTGCGGCCCACCCCGTCCACGGCACTCGACGACGCGGGCGCCACCGGTGACGGCGCGGACCCGTTCGCGCTCGCCGCCGCCGAGACGCAGGCGCGCGGAATGAAGCTGCACGCCTGGACCGTCTTCCTGCACAACGACCGGCTCGGCTTCCAGCACCCCGACTGCGCACCCGAGAACGCCTTCGGCGACCGCCACCTCACCGAGCTCTGCCCGGCCAATCCGGAGGTGCGCGAGTACGTGACGACGCTCGTCGCCGAACACGCCCGCTACGGAGTGGACGCGATCCGGGCGGAGTCGCTGCACTTCCACGGACTGCGTCACGGTTACCACCACGAACGTTATTTCGAGCATCTCGGCCCGGTCGCCGAGGCCTTGCTCGGCCTCTGCTTCTGCACCCACTGCCGTACCGCCGCGCAGGCCGCGGGAGTTCCCGCCGACTCGGTGCGCGAGCGGGTGCGCGCCGAGATCCGCGTCCGGTTGACCGACGAGCGGGCCGCCGCCGAACCGTGCCGACTGGACGAGCTCGCCGACGGCGCGGTCGCCGCCTACATCGACGCCTCGACCGCGACCGTCACCTCGCTCGCGCGGGAGGCGGCCGAGACCGCCGCCGGGCTCGGCATGCGCCTGACCTTCATGGACGGCGACGGCCCGGGGAAGGGCTGGCTGTCCGGGATCGACCTTCCGTCACTGGCGGCCGCAGTCCCGCAGGTGGAGACACTCGGCTACGCACCGACGCCGGAACAGGTACGGGAGAAGGTCGCCGCGTTCGCGCTGCACGGCGTGAAGCCCGGCGCGCTGGCCGTGATCCTGCGCCCCATGGCGGAGGACTGCGACAGCGCCGAGAACCTGGCCGCCAAGGTCGCGATCCTGCGCGACCTTGGCGTACCGGAGGTCGAGTTCTACCACTACGGACTGATGCGGCTGTCCTCACTGGACCGGATCGGCGCGGCGCTTGGCCTTTAACGGTAGGCTTTCCGTGTGATCTTCAAGCGCATCGGCAACGGGCGGCCGTACCCCGACCACGGCCGGGTCAGCACCCGCCAGTGGGCGGACGTCGCACCGCGTCCGGTCCGCCTGGACCAACTGGTCACCACCAAGGGCCAGCTCGACCTGGAGACCCTCCTCGCGGAGGACTCGACCTTCTACGGCGACCTCTTCGCCCACGTGGTCAAGTGGCAGGGAGACCTGTACCTCGAGGACGGCCTCCACCGCGCGGTCCGCGCGGCCCTGCAACAGCGTCAGGTCCTGCACGCGCGCGTGCTGGAAATGGACTGAACGGGTTCACTGATCATCCGTTAGTACTCCTGCGCAGGCCAAGAGCCGGTCACGCGGTCTACTGTGGGCTCAACACCCGTACGACGGCAATCACAGCCCAGCGCACAAGGGGGCCACCCGCTGTGAGCATGTTGACTCCCCCAGGCCTCAAGGGAAAGCAGTACCGCATCAGCGGTAAGGCCTACCCCCGGCTGTCCCGTCCGGGCCAGAAGCGCCGCAGGGTGCTGCAGATCGTCGCGGCGGTCGTCGCGGTGGCCCTGGTCGGCTGGGGCACGGTCCAGTTGGTCACGGTCTTCGGCGCGAAGAAGAAACCGGAGGCCGCAGGCAGCAACTGCACGCACGCCAACACCGCTGCGGCGGCAGGCGGCGGCGACGCGGCCAAGCCGGGCGCGTCGGCGTCCGCGCACCCCTCGGCCGGCGGTGCGGCGAGCCCGGGCGCGAGTGCGTCGGGCGCGGCGAGCGCGTCGGCCTCGGCCGTCCCGATCGTGGTGCCGAACGGCTTCCCGCAGCTGACCGCGTTCACGGTGAACGTCTACAACGCCACCGGCCACGCGGGTCTGGCAGCACAGACGGCCGCCTCCCTCAAGCAGCGCGGCTTCACCATCGGCAAGGTCTCCAACGCTCCGGCCGCACTGGAGAACAAGATCACCGGTTCCGCGCAGATCACCGGCGGCACCGGCGGCAAGAACGCGATGACCCTGCTCGGCACCGAGGTCTCCGGCGCGACGTCGACGCACGACACCCGCACCGACGGCAGCGTCGACCTCTACATCGGCAACGGCTTCACCGCGCTGCTGACCCCGGCTCAGGCCGCCCAGGCCCTCGCGGTCGCCGCCTCCCCGTCCCCGACGGCGGGCTCGCACTGCTGATCGCCCAGTTCTCGTGACAGTGAGGGCCGGTCCGAACGGACCGGCCCTCACTGCTTTCGCACGTGCATTCGCGCGTGGTGCGGATCAGTCCCCGGCGGTGCCGTAGAGGCGGTCGCCCGCGTCGCCCAGGCCCGGGACGATGTAGCCGTGCTCGTTCAGGTGGTCGTCGACCGCCGCGGTGACGATGGTCACCGGCAGTCCGGCCAGCTCCTTCTCCAGCACCGCCACGCCCTCAGGCGCGGCCAACAGACAGATGGCGGTGACGTCGGTCGCGCCGCGCTCGATCAGCAACCGGATCGCCGCGACCAGGGTGCCGCCGGTGGCCAGCATCGGGTCCAGCACGTACACCTGGCGCCCCGACAGGTCCTCGGGCATCCGGGTGGCGTAGGTGGACGCCTCCAGCGTCTGCTCGTTGCGCACCATGCCGAGGAAGCCGACCTCGGCGGTGGGCAGCAGCCGGGTCATCCCGTCCAGCATGCCGAGCCCGGCACGCAGGATCGGCACGACCAGGGGGCGCGGATAGCTGAGCCTGACGCCGGTGGTGACGGCGACCGGGGTGGTGATCTCCACCTGCTCGGTCCGCACGTCCCGGGTGGCCTCGTAGGCCAGCAGCGTCACCAGCTCGTCCGTCAGACGGCGGAAGGTCGGCGAGTCGGTGCGCTCGTCGCGCAGCGTGGACAGCTTGTGCGCGACCAGGGGGTGTTCCAGGACATGAATCCGCATAGACAGGACATTATCCCGAGCGGCGGGGGCCCGGCGACGGACTGGTGTAGGCCAGACCGGCGAGGGAGAGTAGGTGGGGACGATCTCCCCGAGCGACCCGAGGGGCCGACCGACGATGGCCAAGCCGAAGCGCTCCGCCGAGACGGAGCAGCAGCGCGCCCGCCCGACGCGCAAGCGGCGTGCCACGGCTGCCTCGGACGCCCCGTCAGGCTCGCCAGCGTCGTCGGGCTCGTCAGCCTCTCGGCGGACGGACGACGACACGCCTGAGCCCGAGCCGAAGTCGGAGACCCCGGCCGAGCGCCGCCGGCGTCGGGCGGTCTTCCTCCGCGAGCTGGCCGAGGCGCGTGAGCTGCGCGAGCGGGTGCACCCGCGTCGGACCAAAGCGGCGCGGATGCGGCAAGCCGCTCGGATGCGCACGTTCCGTTTCTGACCCGTTACGGACCGCTACCCGGTGGTAAAGAGACCTTCCACCAACAGCGAGTACGACTCGGATCTTCGTCACAAGTTCCCAACTCCTCGACACGACCAGCGAAGACGCGCACCCGAACACTCCCCGCGCGGCGCTCCTTTCTGTCACGATGCCGATAGGGCGTCCCTTCCTGGTCGCCCCGGACCGCTTGCCGGTCCTGACGGCCAATGACCTGGGAGAGTCGCTGGTGGCGTACTTCGCTGCATTGCTCGCTCGCACCGAGGACGGGTGGGACGTGAGCGAGACCGATCTCGACGACGTCGAAACCCTCGCCGACCTGGCCGACCTGGCACGCGGGGCCGCCGGGGACGCGGAGACCGTGCTGGTCTTCATCGAACAGGAGGATGCCTGGTTCGCCGTCGTCCGCGTGGACGGCGAGGAGGACCCCCGCGTCTTCGTCTCCGACGCGGCCGCCGCCTCACGCAGCGCCTACGGGGAACTCATCCTGACGGAGGAGCTGTTGGGCCGGGAGGGCGACGACGACCTCGACGACCTGGACCACCTGGTGGTGGACCTGGACGACGAGGACGCCGCGACCGACTCCGCCGAGGACGGCGACGAGGACGAGGACGACGACGCCTCCGCCGATCGCGAGGCCATCCCGAACGCCCCGCTGGGCGACGTGGGCCTGCTGATCGAGTTCGGCGTCGGCGCCAAGGAGCTGATGGACCTGGCCGCCGAGGGCTCGGTGCCGGGCGACGCCCTCACCGAGATCGCCGACGCCCTGGGCTGCGGCGAGGTCCTGGAGGCGGTCCGGTAAGGCCGGCGGTTCAGTAGCACCGGCGGTCCGGTAAGGCAGGCGGTTCGGCGAGACGGGTGGTTCGGCGAGACTGGTCGTATGCCCGGTCAGTCGCAGCCGCCCGTCTCCGTCCCGCTCATCCCGCCGTCGCCGTGGTCGGCGGTGCCCTCGGCATCGCCGCGCCACCGGCCCGACCCGGTCCGGGACCGCTGGGAACCGGCGATGCGCCTCGCCCTCGACGAGGCCGCGCTGGCCCCGGCGACCGGCGACGTCCCGGTCGGCGCGCTGGTCCTCGACCCTTCGGGGGCGATCATCGGCCGCGGCCACAACGCCCGCGAGGCCGTCGGCGACCCGACGGCCCATGCGGAGGTCCTCGCCATCCGCGAGGCCGCAGCAGCCCGCCAGGCCGCGGCGCGCAGCGGGGCACCAGAGGGCGGAGAGTCGGGCGAGGACAGCTGGCGCCTCTCCGGCTGCACGCTGGTGGTCACCCTGGAGCCCTGCACGATGTGCGCGGGCGCGATCGTCCTCTCCCGGCTCGACCGCGTCGTCTACGGAGCCCCCGACCCCAAGGCTGGCGCCGCGGGCTCCCTCTGGGACGTGATCCGCGACCGCCGCCTCAACCACCGCCCCGAGGTCATCCCGGACGTCCTCGCCGCCGCCTGCTCCGCACAGCTCCGCGCCTTCTTCGAGACCCACCGCGAGTGACCTGCGTCACTCGCCTGTGCACGGCCCGAAACCCGTTTAGGAGCACGACGCGACGTCCGGTAGGCTGTCCCACGGTAGCGTGTCCGAGCGGCCAAAGGAGCACGCCTCGAAAGCGTGTGTGGGGGCAACTTCACCGTGGGTTCGAATCCCACCGCTACCGCTCTGAGCAGCAAGAACGAAGGGCCCCGACCTTAGCGGTCGGGGCCCTTCGTCGTCGTGGTCTCAGTTTTGGTCTCAAAGGCCTTTCGGCGTGCGTTTCTGAGGCTGCCTCAAAGGGTCCGCTCCTCATCAAGGCTGGGCCTGTACTCCTAAGGAGCGTGGTCCCAACCATGCGAGCGGGCTCAGTCGCCGGTCGGCTCGGACAGCAGCAGGGCGAGGGCCGCACCCAGGAAGGGGATCGGGCAGAGGGCGAGGAGGACGCCTGGGGGGCCGTGGGCGTCGGCGATGAGGCCGAGGAAGGGGGCTACCAGGCCACCGACGCTGACTGCGAAGCCGCGGGTGACGCTGGCTGCCGTACCGGGGCGGTCGGGGAGGTAGTCCTGACCCAGCTTTCCCGGCCGGGGTCCCGCACGCGCACGAGGCACACGGGCCGACCCGGATGTGGACGCTGTCGTTCCCCGCGTCCGTGAACCCGCTGCGGGTCGACCAGCCGACCATGCTGGCCGTCGGGGCCGCTGCTGCGGGAGGTCGTCATCACCCTCACCGAAGGGGTGCCGGACGCCAACGACCTCTCCCCCCGACGAGCGCGCCAACCTCCTCCGGGTCGCCCTGGACCGCCTGCGGCGCGTGGACACACTGCCGCTGCACCTGCCCACGCCGAGCGACGCCCGGCTGCGCGACGACGCGGCGCTCCTCCACCGCAATCCGTCGGAGGACCTCACCCTCGCCGAGCTGGGTGCGGAGGTCGGGACCTGCGAGCGCACCCTGAGTCGACTCTGCTGGCAGCAGACGGGCATGACGTTCCCTCAGTGGCGAACCCAACTGCGGCTGCAGCACTCACTAACCCGCCGCGCCCGCGCGCTCCTCGTCTCCGGCCGGGATCTGGACCGGGATGCGGGGGCCGCCAGGGTCGTCGGGCGGCGTCGGGGACCGACCGAGGCGGCCGTGGGCGACGCGGCGGCCGAGCTTCTGCATCGGGAGCTCGACGTAGCGGTAGGTGAGCTGGCTGAGCGTCAGCAGCACCACGAAGAAGCCGACCATCCAGAGCAGCTGCTGCACCGTCCCGACCGGGCGCGCGGTGTGGGCGATCACCAGCCACATCGCCGCGATCAGGGGAACGTGCAGCAGATAGGTGGAGTAGCTGATCCGGCCGAGCCAGGTCAGCGCGGCCGGCATCCGGCGCCTGCGCAGCAGCATCGCGATGCCGAAGGTGAGCCACGCGGCGACGAACGCCAGGTACCAGGCCATCGGACCGTAGGTCCAGGTCCGCCAGGTAGTGCGGCCGGTGTTGAACAGGGCGGCGGTGACCACGCCCGCGACCAGCACGGTGACCGCCGCGGTCCAGGCCCAGCGGGGGCGGATCTGACCCTGCTCGGCGCGGTAGATCGCGGTGCCGCAGAACATCGTCCCCAGTATCAGCAGCGTCTCCCAGCCGGTGGAGCGGCTGTTGAGGAAGACCAGCAGCAGCGCCTGGACCGCCAGCAGCACCGCCGCGGCCCGCATCAACCGGCGACGTCCGCTCAGCAGCCCGGCGAGGCCGATCACCATGACCACCACGGCGACCGACGTCAGCGCCGTCGCACCGTACGCGTGCAGCAGGAGATAGCCGGGCAGCACGGGGCCGAGAACGAGCGCGGTCAGCCCCAGCCCGGTCGCAATCGGCGCGCTGCGCCGTTCCCACCCGAACACGAAGAGAGCCGTGACCAGGTAGTAGAAGATCATCTCGTAGGTGAGCGTCCACATCACCGACAGGCCGTTGTAGCTGCCGAGCAGGTCCTCCAGCATCGTCGCGTTGCCGAACGAGGTGAGCACCGGGTGCGAGTAGACCGCCGGCGCGACGCCTCCGGCGTGGAGCGGTCCCAGCACGGCGATCGCGCCCACGTAGACGAGGATGCAGACCGGGTAGAGCCGGAACAGCCGACCGATCCAGAAGCCGCGCACGTCCCCCCGCCGCTCCAGCGAGGCGGGCACGATATAGCCGCTGACCAGGAAGAACGCCACCACACCGTAGAGGCCGAGATCGAGGTGCCGGTGAACGACGTCGAACGGTCTGTGCAGCAGCGTGGACGTCAGGTGCTGGAAGACCACGCTGATCGCCGCGATCCCACGGACGACGTCGAGCCAGCCCAGGCGGGCTCCGGGCTTCGTCTGTTCTCCGGCGTTCCTCACATCGGGAACCTATCCCGGACACCCCGAACTACGGCAAACCCGATCACTCCGCCCGGCCTCGGCCCGCTGCGGGCCGCTCCGGGCCGCTGCTCCCCGCACCAGCCTGCCCGGGCGCGGGCCAGTGCGTCGGGCGGTTCAGACCCGCCGGGATGCGGGTGCTCGCGTCGCCGCGGGCCGCGTCCAGCTGAGGCTGGGTCAGGAAGAGCGCGTCGGTGAGATCCGCGCCCCGCAGGTCGGCGTTGCGGAGGTCCGCGCCGACGAGGTCGGCCGAGCGCAGGTCGGCACGGCGCAGATCCGCCGCGATCAGACAGGCACCGCGCAGGTTCGCACCCCGCAGGTTCGCGGCAGCCAGCTTCGCGCCGATCAGGTCCGCGCCGCGGTGGCTGCGCTTCCGGCCCGGTACGCGGGCGCGAACCAGTTCGCTCACCTCCAGCAGCAGCTCGCTCACGCCCCCGCGCACGGCCGCGACGTCCAGCGCGGCCAGCGCCGTCGCGTCCCCGCGCGTGAGCGCGTCGACGTCGTCGTAGGCCCGGCGCACGCGCGGGTGCAGCGGAGTCGCGGCCGAAAGGGCGAGCGCCTCCCGCAGGTGGCGCAGGAGCTCGTGGAGCTGCCGCATGACTGGGAAAGCCGTGAACATCGCGGGCGCGGAGTCGGGTTCCCGCCGCCAGTCCACCCCGCCGAAAGTGAGTTGGGAGACCTTCTGTCCCGCCCCGAAGCAGTCGAAGACCGTGCAGCCCGGGTAGCCGGAGTCGCGCAGCCGCGCGTGAATGCCGCAGCCGAAGTCGTCGCGCAGGTTGGCGCACGGCGTCCCGGCGCGCTTGTCGACGGCGAAGTCCGCGGACTTGGCGAAGGGCAGCGCGACGCAGCAGAGACCGAAGCAACTGCCGCAGTCCGAGCGCAGCGGGTCGGCGGCGAGCGTGGTGAATGGCGGTTCGGCGGGCATACGGACGATTTTTCCAGAGAGAGGAATCCGCAGGCCTCGAATATTCCGACCTCGTGCAGACGAGGTGGAGGAAAGGCCCTGCTCGGACGAGGCCTGCTCGGATGAGGGGCCCTGCTCGCGGGCGTTGACCACCCATGGCCACCCATGTACGCGAGCAGGGCCTCCACGAAGAAGGGGAGCAGCAAGGGGGACTGCCGCTCCCCCGGCGGAGCCCCACAATCAGCGACGCGCCGGGGGAGACACGTCGACCGATCCCACAGCGGGGGCTCCGGATCCACGTACCGAGCGGTTCCTGCCAGACCTGCCCGGTACGTCTTCCACTCTGCTCCGGATCGCGGCCGGGCGCATGCAGCGTTGGACCCGTTGTGAAGGGACCTTGGTCCTTTCGAGTTGACGCGGCAATTAGGTGGCGCAACCCGGCCGGGGCCGTCGACAGCGCTAGGCTTCGGCCATAAGAGTGAATGTCCATCAGGTGTGCGCAGGCACAGGATCGGCGAGAGCAAGGCATCGGCACGGGAGGGCGGGGCACCATGGGACAGGCCAGGAGGATCATCACCTGGGCCTTGGTGATCTTCGTGTTCTACACGATCATCACTTCGCCGACGCGTGCCGCCGATCTGGTCCAGATCGGTTTCACCGGCATCTCCAACGCGGCGAAGGCCGTCGGCACGTTCATGACCAGCCTGATCAAGTGAGCCGGTCCGCCCGCTGGACCACCGGACGGGGCCCCTGCTCGACCACCTGCCGAGCGGCCCGGTCGGGCAATACCGCAGGTGAAGTACCCTCGGGGCACTCAAACCCACAAGGAGTGCCGCGATGATCCGCCACCTGGTCCTGTTCAAGCTGAACGACGGCGTCACCAAGGACGATCCGCGCGTCCCGGCCGCGGTCGCCGCCTTCGAGAAGGTCGGCGAGAGCGTGAAGGAGCTGCGCGAGTGGCAGCTCGGCTGGAACATCACCGACCGCGACATCGCCTACGACTTCGCCATCAACAGCCTGGTCGACGACCGCGAGGCGCTGCAGGCCTACCTGGCCCACCCCGACCACCAGACCGCCGCCGGGCTGTGGCGCGAGTTCGCCACCTGGGTGATCGCCGACTTCGAGGTCTGAGCCCGCATCGAGGCCTGATCCGACGTCACCACCCGCGCCGGTTCCCTCTGGTGGCTTAGCGGAATCATTTATTCCACCAACACGCGTAAGGCCGGTGCTTGCCCGCGTACGTACCGGCTTGTGATGCTATGACCAGTTTTGCCAGATATGGGACTGGCACCGGACTGGCTCGCAGGAGCACACGAGGGGCGGCGTGGCGATGCAGGCACAGGGCACGCAGGGCAGTTCGCCCGAACCGCCCGGGGAGCCACTGACGCTGCCCAACGCGATCGAGCAGTCCCGGGTGGACGTGCGCGCACTCACCCGGGTCCTGTTCGAGCGGCTGGCCGAACTCCCGGCCGGTTCACCGGAGCACGAGCGGGTGCGCGCGGCGCTGATCGAGGTCAACCTGCCGCTGGTCCGCTACGCGGCGGCGCGCTTCCGCGGCCGGAACGAGCCGATGGAGGACGTCGTCCAGGTCGGCACCATCGGGCTGATCAACGCCATCGACCGGTTCGACCTCGGCCGCGGCGTCCAGTTCCCCACCTACGCGCTGCCGACCATCCTCGGCGAGATCAAGCGCTACTTCCGCGACAACGTCCGCACCATGCACGTACCGCGGCGGCTGCAGGAGTTGTGGGTCCAGGTCAGCGGCGCCATGGAGGAGCTCACGGTCGTCCACGGCCGCCAGCCCAAGGTGCCGGAGATCGCCGCGTCGCTGCGGATCCCCGAGGAGGACGTGCGCGCCTGCCTGGACGCCGGCCGCGCCTACAACGCCACCTCGCTGGAGGCGCAGCAGGAGCACGACGGCGGACTGGCCCTGCTCGACCGGCTCGGCTACGAGGACTCCGCCCTCACCCATGTGGAGCATCGGGACATGGTCCGACATCTGCTGGTCCAGCTCCCGGACCGGGAGCGACAGATCGTGATGTTGCGCTTCTTCGGCAACCTGACGCAGTCGCAGATCTCCACCGAGCTCGGCATGTCGCAGATGCACGTCTCCCGTTTGCTCGCACGGATCTTCGCCCGTCTGCGGAGCGGCAACCACTGGGAGATCTGAGCCGACGGGCCGTCAACGCCCCGGTCGCTGTGTGTAATCGACGGTCCGTCAATTGCACTAATTGTCGGACAAATCAAAGCATCCGCTTGCTCGTGACAGCGGGTTTCCACTCCGTGACATCTGGCCCCCGCGGGGTTTGCCGGGGTTGCTGCGCCGGTATCCCAGTGGAGGTACGGAGTCGTCGCCATGTCGACTCATCGATGGCAGGTACGCCGAGCTGCATTGCGAGTCGGCTGAGCTGAAGGGGGTACGAGCGTGTCTGATGCTCGCGTCCACAGCGCTGTGGTCCTCCCCGCCCCACGGGCGGCCGGCGCGGAGGAGGACGGGCTCGACACCCGCACCCTCTCGCGCTCACTCTTTCTGCGGTTCGCGGAACTGGACCCGGCGCACCCGGACTACGCCTACGTCCGCAACACGCTGATCGAGCTGAACCTGCCGCTCGTCCGCTATGCGGCCGCGCGCTTTCGCAGCCGCAACGAGCCCATGGAGGACATCGTCCAGGTCGGCACCATCGGCCTGATCAAGGCGATCGACCGCTTCGACTCCGAACGCGGCGTGGAGTTCCCGACCTTCGCGATGCCGACGATCATCGGCGAGATCAAGCGCTTCTTCCGCGACACCAGCTGGTCGGTCCGCGTCCCGCGCCGTCTGCAGGAGCTGCGGCTGGCGCTGACCAAGGCGGGCGACGAGCTCTCCCAGCGGCTGGACCGCTCCCCCACCGTCGCCGAGCTGGCCCAGTGCCTCGGCGTCAGCGAGGAGGACGTCGTCGAGGGCCTGGCCGTCGGCAACGCCTACACGGCGTCCTCCCTGGACAGCGCGCCCGCCGAGGAGGACGGCGAGGGCCCGCTGGCCGAGCGCCTGGGCTACGAGGACGCGGCGATGGAGGGCGTCGAGTACCGCGAGTCCCTCAAGCCCCTGCTGGCCCGGCTGCCCGCCCGGGAGCGGCGGATCATCATGCTCCGGTTCTTCGGGAACATGACGCAGTCCCAGATCGGCGAGGAGATCGGCATCTCGCAGATGCACGTCTCCCGGCTTCTGACGCGGACGCTGTCCACCCTCCGGGAGGGCCTGATCTCGGAGGGCTAGGCGCATGGTCCGGGGGGCGCGGAGGCCCTGGGGCGCGAGGTTTTGGGGGCGGGAGGCTCTGGGGGAGTGCGACTTCACCCTCGGCTGAACGCAGTGACCTCGCGTACCGCGTCGGCGACGGCCGGGTAGTCCTTCTTGAGGATGGCGCCGTGGTTGCTGGCGACCTTCGTGGTGGTGATGTTCGGGTTGCGGGTGGTCACCGCGTCGAGGCCGGTGCGGATGCGTTCCTGCTCGTCGCCCTTGCTGCCGAAGGACGAGCCCGAGGCGATGACGTAGCGCGCGGGGACGGTGATGTCGTCGAGTACCGGGCCGAGTTCGCGGGTGCGGGAGAGCCGGCCGAGCTCGATGTTGCTCTCCGCCTGCTGTGCGGCGGTCATCCGCGGGGTCAGGCCGGTGGGGCGCAGCAGGGGGGTGAACCAGCCCATGCGCCGGAAGAGCTTACGGATCCGCTGCTCCATGGCCTCGTCCAGCCAGTCGTAGGGGTAGGCGCCGTCGACCATGACGGCCCCCAGGGCCCGGTCGGGGTTGCGGTGGGCCCAGTGGGCGGCGACGAGCGCGCCGTAGGACCAGCCCACGACCACCGCGCGGTCCACGCCTCGGGCGGCGAGGACCGCGTCGACGTCGCGGACCGCGGCCTCGAAGGAGTAGTCGGCGGAGCGCTGCGACTTCTTGCCGCGGGCCCGCTCGTCGAAGGTGATGTGCCGCCACCCGGTGCCCAGTTCGGCGAGGACGCTCCGCCAGTAGCCCTGCGTGGCGAACTGGCCGTTGAGGTAGACCACCGGAATGCCGGGGCCACCGGTGTCGGTGACCGCCAGGGCCGTGTCGTCGACCGGCACCATGCCGGTCCACGGCGAGGCGGCGGAGGTGTTCTGGGGCGTGCTGTTCGCAGTCATGTGGTCCCCCTTGGGCACGTCGGACAAGTCGGTCCGGGCGGTTGAGCTGGGCGGTTGAGCTGGGCGGTTGAGGCGAGCGGTTGAGCTGAGCGGGTTGAGGTGGGCGGGCGGCCGGGTCAGTGGCGACGTCGAGGTTCGCTGTCGCGACCGACCCGGCCGGACGGCCCTGGTTGTGCTCTTCGGTGCCGTGGGATCACAGGCTGCGGGCGGTGATGTCGCCGTGGCCGGTGGTGGCACGGATGTCGAGCTCGGTGGTGCCGGTGTTCTTGAGGGCGTTGCCGACGCGGCCGTGACCGGTGCGGGCGTCCAGGGAGGCGGAGACGCCGGCCGCGGCGTTGACGGTGATGTCACCCATCTGCGTGGTGAGCTGGACCGTGCCGCGCAGGGCCTCACCGATCGTCACGTCTCCCCGGTTGGTGCTGATCTGCGCCGGGCCGCCCAGGCGGCCGACCTCGACGTCGCCGTCGACCGCGGTCAGGCGCACGCTCGCCGCCTCGTCGATCTTGATCTGCCGGTAGGCGCCCTCGAAGACCACGTCGCCCAGGCGGCCGACGCCGCGCAGCTCGCAGGAGCCGGTCTTGGCCTCGATGCGGGAGCCGGTGGGCAGTTGGACGGTGACCTCGACGGATCCGGAGGGGCCGAAGTACTGGTTCTTGGGTTCCGCGGTGCGGATCCGCAGGACGCCGTCGGCGTACTCGACCGTGGTCTGCTCGGCCGCCTTGACGTCGCGGCTCTTGTCGGGGTTGGCGGGCCGGACCTCGACGGTGGTGTCGGTGCGGTCGGCGGCGATGAGCTGGATGCGGCCGGCGGCGATCTCCAGGACGGTGTCGACCGGGGCTGCGGTGGCGAACTTCTGCATCGTTCTCTCCTGTGTGTTTGCTGCGCTGCTTGTTTCTTACATCGAGAACGCTACGTTGCGTTCATAGATATGGCAACAAGGAAGTTGCGTACTATCCGTGTTCCTGCTGGCAGTTGGCACTATTTCGTTGCAGCGAGCCAATATCTAACGCAATGACAGGCGCGGCTGATCGTTGCATTGGATGAAGAGTGAACGCTATGCTGACGGCGTCGGACATCGACGCAGCAGAGAGGGAGGTCCCGCATGTCGGGAGGCAGGCTCACCCAGCAGGAACGCCAGCAGATCGCGCTGGGCCTGGCCGACGACCTCCCCTACGCGGAGATCGCCCGACGCCTGGACCGCCCCACCTCGACCATCACCCGCGAGGTCGACCGCAACGGCGGCCCCACCGCCTACCGCGCCGACCTGGCCCACCGCGCCACCGAACACCGCGCCCGCCGCCGCAAGCCCACCGCGCCCCAGGGACACGGAGCGCAGACCCACGGGCGCGACGACCAAGCGCTGCGCGAGTACGAGGAGACCTTCACCACCCTGATGATGAGTCAGGGTCTGCCGAAGATGACGGCCCGCGTGCTGACCTGCCTGTTCATCGCCGACACCGGCAGTCTGACCGCGTCCGAACTCGCCCAGCGGCTCCAGGTCAGCCCAGGCTCCGTCTCCAAGGCCGTCGCGTTCCTCGAAGGCCAGGGCCTCATCCGCCGCGAACGCGACGAACGCCGCCGCGAGCGCTACACCGTCGACGAGGACGTCTGGTACCAGTCCACGATCGCGGGCGCCCACGGCATCGCCCAGGTCGCCCGCACCGCACGCCAGGGCGTCACCGTCCTGGGCCGCGACACCCCCGCCGCCGCCCGCCTGGAGAACATCGCCCGCTTCAGCGACTACATCAGCGAGACCATGCTCCGCGCCGCCGAACAGGTCCGCGACATCCTCCACACCAAACCAGAGGCAACCGCTGAGGATCGGCCGGCCTGACTTCCTCGCGCGCTCGCGTGCTCCCGCCCTCGCGCGCGAAACGCTCAGGCGAGGAGGTTCTTCCGCAGGCCCTCGAGGTCCGCCTCGGTGAGGCCCAGCCCCTCGGCAAGGAACTCGCCGAAGCTCGGCCAGCCCGCCTCGACGGCGGCGAACGACGCGTCGAGGTAGCGGCGGTCCGCGCGCATGATCGGGAGCATCAGCTCGGGCTCGCGCATGATCCCCTGGGTTCCCATGGTGACGAGGATCCGGTCGATCAGCTCCGCCGTGCGTGCGTTCGTCAGCAGGTAGTCCTCGTAGACCGCCTCCCGGTCCACCCCGAGTGCGGTGAGCACGATGGCCGCCGTCCAGCCGGTGCGGTCCTTGCCCGCCGTGCAGTGGAAGAAGACCGGTACCCGCTCCGGGTGGCACAGCGCCTTGACCGTGGCGGCGAAGCGCGCCCGGATCTCCGGCTCGTCGACGAACCAGCGGTACATGTCGATCATCAGGCGCTCCGCGCCGCCGTCCGCCAGCAGCGCGTGCTGCTGCTCCGCGTTCTTGCCGGCCAGGCTGTCCCGGAGGGCGCCGTAGATGTCGTGGTCGGTCGCGTAGACCGGCTGGGGCTCGAGCTCCGCACCGGAGGGGATGCGGTCGGCGCCGTTCTCGGCGACCTCGTTGCCGCCGCGAAGGTCGATCACCGTGCGGACGCCGAGCGACTCCAGGACGGCTATGTCCTCGTCCGTCGCGCGGTGCAGCGCGTCGCCGCGCAGGGCGACGCCGGAGCGGACCGTGCGGCCCTCGGCGGTGCGGTATCCGCCCAGGTCACGGGCGTTCACCGCCCCCTGCAGGCCCAGGCTGCGACCGGGAGCGCGGTCGGGAGTGCGGTCAGCGACGCGGTCCTGGTCGATCACGTGGGCTCCTCAGCGCGGTCTCGGGCGGGCTCGGACGTGCGTTCGCCAGTCTAGGCCGGTGCCGAGCAGGGCCAACGGTGACTCTTCTCATCTGATGACCCATCAGTAAACTGGGCCATCGGACGGACCCGGACTCCTGGGGCCGGACTCCAGGGGAGGGTGACCGACGATGGCGCGTCCCGTGACCGGCCTGCTCGTCGGCCGCATACTCGTCGGCGGGCTGCTGGGAGCCTCCCTGCTGGGGCTCACCGCCTGCGCCGCCGACCGAGGCGGCAGCATCGCCGTCGGAGGCGGCGCGCCCGCACCGGTCGCGTCCACGCCGTCCGGCAAGGGTGTGCTGTTCGTGCCCCTGGACCCGTCGACGTCCCCGGGCGGCACCACCGGCAACGGCGCAGGCACCACTCAGTCCGGCGACGGCACGGGCGGCACGTCGAACAGCAGCTCCGGCGGCACCACGGGAGGCGCCGGAACCACGGGGGCCACCGGCGCACCAGGCACGTCGGGCTCGCCCGACGGCGCAGTGCCGACGACCGTCCCACCCGCCGGTGGCGGCTCGGGCAACGGACGTTCGGGCGGGAGCACGCCACCGCCCGGCGGCACGCCGTCCGCGCCGCCCCCCTCGTCCACGCCGCAGACGCCGGCCAGCCTCGCGGTCACCAAGCTGACCACCGCGGCGACCGCCGACCGGTGGTGCCAGCAGGTGACCCTGCAGCTGGTGAACAGCGGCGGCCGGACCGCACCCGTGTCTGGCACGACGGTCACGTTCGCCACCCACGTCATCGGCCTGCTGGGGATCGACTGGTGGACCTACCAGACCAGCCAGGCGCTGTCCGCGCCCGTCCCCGGGCACGCCACGGTCAACGAGACCTGGACCGTCTGCCTGGACTCGTGGCGCGTCCCGGCCGGCATGCACCTGGACACCGAGGCGGCCACGCTCAGCTGACCTCGTAGTGACGTCGCAGTGACGTCGAAGCCGGTCGACCTCGAAGTCGGTCGACCTGGCGGACGACTGATCCGCTCGTGCGGGTGACTACTTCATCGCCAAGTAGACGACACCGGCCACGACGACCAGAGCGATGATCACGGTCAGCGTGATCACGCCGGTACGACGGCCCTCGCTCGGCGCCGTCGGCGGCTGCACGGCGGGCTCGTCGACGAAGGCGCGGAACATCTGCGTGCTCGCGGCGCTGTCCTCGTTGGCAGGCGGGAAGTTCTGGTAGTTCGACATGGGGCCTGACTCTAGCCAATCCGACCCGGAACCTGGACCCCCGTCTGTCCCAGATCTGTAATAGCCGCCCGGCTGAGGGAACCGGTGGGAACGTCCGGCGGACGACGCGTGGACGAGCAGGGGACGTACTGCAGAAGTGCCGTGGACGAGCGGCCCTTACGAGTCCGCACGGTGCATCGGAGGTCTGGACCAATCCTTGGCTCCGCCGTAGGGTTCCGTGCGTGCCGATACTCGAACTCCTCCGCGAGGACCGGCTGCTGGCCGTCCTGCGCGGTTCCGATGCCGACGTGCTGGTGTCCTGCGCGTCCGTGCTCGCCGACTCCGGCGTACGAGTGGTGGAACTCACTCTCTCCAGCCCGGCCGGACTCGACGCGTTGCGTCGGTGCACCGCCGAGCTCGCGGGCGACGTGCTGCTCGGTGCGGGCACCGTCCTCGACGCCGGGCAGGCCCGCGCGGCCGTCGACGCGGGTGCACGCTACCTGGTCACCCCCGGCGTCGCGGAGGGAGTGCTGGCGGTCGGGCAGGCGCTGGGCGTACCGGTGCTGTGCGGGGCGCTGACCCCGACCGAGGTGATGACGGCGGTGCGGTTGGGCGCGGCCGCGGTCAAGGTCTTCCCGATCAGCGCCATGGGCGGGCCGCGCTACCTGCGCGATCTGCGCGCGCCGTTCCCCGGGACCGAGTTCATCGCCATCGGCGGCGTGGGACTGACCGACGTACCGCAGTACCTGGACGCGGGCGCGCTGGCGGTCGGCGTCGGTTCGCCGTTGCTCGGGACAGCGGCCGAGGACACCGGCTGGGAGGCCCAGGACGGCCTGGCCCGCCGCGCCCGCGACTACCTCACGGCCGCACGACCCCGCGCGGCGCGGCGATGAGCGGCGCGGCGATGAGCGGCGCGGCGATGAGCGACGCGGCAATGAGCGGCGCGGCAACCCCGGTCCCCGGACCGCGCCTGGTGACGGTCGGCGAGGCGATGGCCGCGCTCACCACCCCCGGTGTCGGGCCGCTGCGGCAGGCGCGTTCGCTGGACCTGTCGATCGCCGGGGCGGAGTCGAACGTCGCCATCGGCGTCCGGCGGCTGGGCCATACCGCGGCGTGGGTCGGCCGGGTGGGCGCGGACGAGTTCGGTGCGCTGGTGCTGGAGCGGCTGCGCGCGGAGGGCGTCGACGTCACCGGCGCGCGCCGCGATCCGGACGCGCCGACCGGGCTGCTGGTCAAGGAGTTCCGCACGCCCGACGTGACCCGGGTCCAGTACTACCGCACCGGGTCGGCGGGATCGCGGCTGCGTCCCGACGACATCCCGACGGCGCTGGTCGCCGGCGCCGACGTGCTCCACATCACGGGCATCACCCCGCTGCTCTCCGCCGACGCGGCCGACGCCGTCGCGCACGCGGTCGGCCTGGCGGCGGCGGCCGGGACGGCGGTGTCGCTGGACGTCAACCACCGGGTCGCGCTGGGCAGCGCTTCGCTGCTCCGGGAGCTGCTGCTCCCGTTGCTGCCTCAGGTCCGCTACCTGTTCGCGGGCGAGGAGGAGTTGGAGCTGCTGGACGGCGCCGAGAAGTCGGCCGTCGGCGCGGACATCGTGGTCAAGCGCGGCAGCCGAGGTGCCGTCGTCCACCCGGCGGGTGGGGCGGAGCCGCTGTCGCATCCGGCGCTCCCGGTCCGGGCCGTGGACGCGGTCGGCGCGGGAGACGCGTTCGTCGCCGGGTACCTCGCAGCGGTCCTGGACGGCGGCGGCCCGGAGGACCGGCTCGCCCTGGCCTGCCGCACCGGCGCGTTCGCGGTCACCGTCCCCAGCGACTGGGCCGGCCTGCCGACCCGCGACGAGCTCCCCCTGCTCGACGCCGCAGCGGGGACCACGCTGCGCTGAGCGGCCCGTTGTCCGGGAGAGCGGTCAACTCATGCCTTCTGCCTGCCGCTTGTCGCCGGCCACGTCGTCACCGGCCTGACGCTGTACGCGACCCTGAACGTCGAGTGGCTGCACGTGGGCCGGCCGTTGGCCGCCGCCACCGCGCTCGCCTGCGGCCTCGCCGCCGGGCCGGGATTCGTCGCGGACGTCACCCGGCAGTACACGGGGGTCGTCCTGGCCACGCGAGGCAGGCTGCCGTGGCGTCTCGTCGGGTTCCTGCGCTGGTCCCACGGCGTCGGTCTGCTGCGGTCGGCAGGCACGGTGTACCAGATCCGCCACGACGAGCTGCTGGACTGGCTCCGCGGCTGAGCGGGGCCGACGGCCGCACCACTCGGCCACGTAAGCGCAGCTCAACGCCGTCAAACCAAGATCGTCAAATGTCACGCGCGTGACATTTGACGATCTTGGTCCATTTCGGGAATCAGGCGTCGCCGCCATGGAGTTACACCTCTACATGACCTTCTCCCGCACCACGCTCGGCAGTTCCGACCTCTCCGTCTTCCCGCTCGCCCTCGGCGGCAACGTCTTCGGCTGGAGCGCCGACCAGGAGCAGTCCTTCGCCGTCCTCGACGCCTACACCGCCGCAGGCGGCAACTTCATCGACACCGCCGACCTCTACTCGGCCTGGGCCCCGGGCAACTCCGGTGGTGAGTCCGAGACCGTGATCGGCGCCTGGCTGGCCGCCCGCGACAACCGCGACGAGATCGTGCTGGCCACCAAGGTCGGCGCGCACCCGGAGTTCAAGGGCCTCAAGGCGGAGAACATCAAGGCCGCCACCGAGCAGTCGCTCAAGCGTCTCGGCATCGAGCGGATCGACCTGCTCTACACGCACTTCGACGACGAGACCACGCCGGTCGAGGAGATCATGACCGCCCTCGACAAGCTGGTCCGGCAGGGCAAGGTCCGCCAGATCGCGGCGTCCAACATCTCGCCCGCGCGTCTGCGCGCCTCGCTGGAGTTCGCCAAGGCCGAGGGCCTGGCCTCCTACGTCGCGCTGCAGCCGCACTACAACCTGGTCTCCCGGGACACCTACGAGGGCGAACTGGCCGCCGTGGCCACCGAGTATGGGCTCTCCGCCGTCCCCTACTTCGCACTGGCCTCCGGCTTCCTGACGGGCAAGTACCGCACCGACGGCCCGGCCGTCGACAGCGTCCGGGCCGGAGGCGCGGCCAAGCACCTGGAGACCGAGCAGGGCCGGAAGGTCCTGGCCGCGCTGGACGCGGTCGCCGCTGCGCACGGCGTCGCACAGGCCACGGTCGCGCTGGCGTGGCTGGCCGCCCAGCCGACGGTCGCCGCGCCGATCGCCTCGGCCCGCACGGTCGAGCAGCTGCCCGCCCTGGTCTCGTTCCCGGAGCTGACGCTGACCGCCGACGAGTTGGCCGCGCTGACCGCAGCGTCGGCCTGACCCGGAGGTCCCGCCCCGTGCAGATCCGCCCGCTGACACCCGAGCTGCTCGCCGAGGAGTTGGCGGAGCGGATCGACGCGCTGGGCGCCTCGGGCACCGCGTCCCGGCAGGACGGCGGCACGCCGTCCTGGCTGCGGGTGGCTGTCGACGGTGCGGACGCCGCGCGTCCCGGAGAGCTGGCGGACGCGCTGGTCGAGCCGCTGCGGCTGCGCGGTCGGCCGGTGCGGCGGATCCGGGCGCGGGACTTCCTGCGTCCGGCCTCGCTGCGCTTCGAGTTCGGCCACCGGGACCCCGACGCCTACCTGGACCGCTGGCTGGACACGGGCGCGCTCTTCCGCGAGGTCTTCGACCCGACCGAGCCGGGCGCCACCGGTGAGGTCCTGCCGTCCCTGTGGGATCCGGTCGCCGACCGGGCCACCCGCGCCGCCCGGGTCGCGCTGCCGCCGGGCGGCGTGGTGCTGCTGGACGGGCCGATGCTGCTGGGCCGCTGGTTCCCGCTGGACCTGGCGGTCCATCTGCGGCTCTCCGCCGCCGCGTTGGAGCGGCGGACCGCCCCCGACGAGCACTGGACCCTGCCCGCCCTGGCCCGCTACGACGCGGAGGTCCAGCCGGAACAGGCCGCGGACATGACGGTGCGGGCCGACGATCCTCGTCGACCCGCACTCGTGGTCAGGGCGTGATGTTACTGCTTGGGCAGGCTCATCGCGGGCTGCCGCTGCTCGGCCAGTTCGACCGTGCAGAAGGAGCAACGGGTGGCAGCGGCCGGGATGGAGCTGAGGCACTCGGGGCAGTCCTTCTTCGGCGCCTCGACGTCCTCGGACTTGGGGGTGAACCGTTCCGTCAGCTTGTTCACCGGCAGCACCACGCAGAAGTAAATGACCCCTGCGACGATCACGAAGCTGATGAACGCCGAGACGAAAGCGCCGTACGGGAAGGTGACCGACCCGACCTGGAACGTCGCCTTGCTGTAGTCACCGGACTGCTTGGTGACCATGCCGATGATCGGCGACAGGAAGGCCGTGACGAAGCTCGTCACCACCGCGGTGAACGCTGCACCAATGACGATACCGACGGCCAGATCGACCACATTGCCGCGGAGGAGAAACTTCCGGAAACCCTTCATGGCGCGTCACCGTACCACTCGACCGTGACCGGACAGGGGCGCCCGGACACGGTCGAGTGATCCATACTTGCCATCAATGCGGCATTTGTTCGGTCTGTCAGACCATTTCCGATTCCGCCGCCGCAGCCTGGGCCTGGATGCCGGACACCTTGCGGAGCGGCACCTCCTTGATGATCAGCGTCAGCAGGAACGCGACCACCGCGATGATCGAGGCCAGCAGGAACACCAGGTGCATCGAGTCCGCGAAGCCCATCTTGAACGGCGCGGCCAGCGCGTCGGGCAGCTTCTGGATGAACGAGGAGTCACTCAGCACCGAGGACGAGCTGGCACCGTCCAGCGCGTGCGGGTTCTGCGCCATCGCGTGCTGGAAGGCCGGGGTGGCCTTGGCCGCCGTGAAGGCCGAGCTGATCCTGCCGCCGACCGTGCTGAACAGCACCGAGAGGAAGACCGCGGTGCCGACGGTCGAGCCGAGCTGACGGAAGAAGGTCGACGAGGCCGTCGCCACACCCATGTCCTGCGGCGGGACCGCGTTCTGCACCGCCAGCGTCAGCGTCTGCATCACGCCGCCGAGCCCGACGCCGAAGAGCGCCATGAAGACCATGGTCTCGCCGAGACTGGTGTTCCACTGCACCTCGAAGTGGAAGAGCAGCATCGCGACGATCATGACGCCGGTGCCGACCACCGGGAAGATCTTGTAGTGCCCGGTCCGGGCGATCAGTCGGCCGACGACGATCGAGGTGACCATCATGCCGAGCATCAGCGGCAGCATCAGCAGACCGGACTTGGTCGGGCTGGCGCCCTTCACGATCTGCAGGTACTGCGGGATCATCAGCATCCCGCCGAACATCGCCATGCCGGTGAGCACGGACAGCAGGCTGGTCTGACTGAAGACCTTGTTGGAGAACAGGCGCATCGGGATCAGCGCCGCGTCGCCCATCCGGCGCTCGACGAGGATCCAGGTGAGCGTGCCGACGGCGCCGATGCCGTAGCAGGCCAGCGACTTGGCGGAGAACCAACCCCAGCTCTGCCCCTGCTCGGCGACGAGCAGAAGCGGCACCACGCCGATGGCGATGGTCACCGCGCCCCACCAGTCGATGCGCTGCTCGCGGCGGTTGTGGGGAACGTTGAGCACCTTGGAGACCACGAACAGCGCGACCAGGCCGATCGGCACGTTGACCAGGAAGACCCAGCGCCAGCCGCTGATCCCGAGGATGCTGCTCTGACCGGCGAGGAAGCCGCCGACCAGCGGGCCGAGCACCGTCGAGGTGGCGAAGACCGACAGGATGTAGCCCTGGTAGCGGGCCCGCTCACGCGGGGGCACGATGTCGCCGATGATTGCCAGGGCGAGCGACATCAGACCACCGGCGCCGATGCCCTGGAAGGCGCGGAAGCCGGCCAGCTCGATCATCGAGGTCGAGAAGGTGCAGGCGATCGAACCGACCACGAAGATGCTGATCGCGGCGAGGAAGAACGGCTTGCGTCCGTAGATGTCGGAGAGCTTGCCGTAGAGCGGCGTCGCGATGGTCGAGGTGATCAGGTAGGCGGTGGTGGTCCACGCCTGCTCGCTCAGACCGTGCAGGTCGTCGGCGATGGTCCGGATCGCGGTGCTGACGATGGTCTGGTCGAGCGAGGCCAGGAACATGCCCATCATCAGACCGGACAGGATCGTCAGGATCTGGCGATGGGTCAGGCCGTTCTTGGCGGCGTCGTCGGGTATGGACCGCTCTGGTGCCGCGGCCGTACTGCTGTTGCTCACTGGGCTGCTCCCTGGGCTCCCTGGGCTCCGGCAGAGCTGGTCGCGGGGTGCGCGCTCGCGTGCTGCTGGCCATGGTGCGAGTGATGGTGCTGGGGGTGGTGCTGGGCAAAGTACTCGTCGTGGTGACGGCCGAAGTCGTCGTTCAGGCGGGTGAAGAGGCGCACCAGTTCGTGGCGGTCCTCCCCCGGCCACTCCTGGAGCATCCCGGCCAGCTCGTCGTTGCGCTGGTCCCGGTACCCCTCGAAGGCCGCCAGTCCCTCGGGCGAGACCGACAGCACGACGCCGCGGCGGTCCTCCGGGTCGGGCGTGCGCTCCACCAGGCCGCGGTCCACGAGCGAGCGGATCTGGCGGCTGACGGTGGAGAGGTCCAGATAGGTCTCGGCAGCAAGATCGGTGGCGCGCTTGGGTCCGCAGCGCACCAGCGTGGCGAGCAGCAGGCGGTCGCCGCCCTGCTCGTCGCGCGAGCGGTGCTTCCAGGCGGCGATCAGACGGAAGAACCGTCCGAGCTGCTCACCGAGCTGCGCCGCGGCCTCGTCGGCGGTGGCGGTCTGTGGCGCGGCCATGCCGACCCCCTTCTTCTGCTCTGCTGCTCCGCCGGGGCGGCGGGGCCGTCTTCATAGTTGCTTGTTCCTAGCAACTAAATGTACTCCACATCTGTCTGTTCGGAAACCGAATAAGCCAAAGGATCAACGTCTGCCACCACGGCGCGTTGTGTCCCTCAGTGCCCAACCGTCGCACCGGTGTGTTGCACGTCTGTGTCATGTCTTGTGTCATCTCTGACATCTACGACCGGGGCGTCCCCGGTCCCCTCTACCGTGGGCCCGCACGAACCTGATGACTCCCTCACACCCCTCTGGAGGGTTCTCCATGGTTCCACCCGTGCGCCGCCTGCTGGCGGTAGTCGTCGGCGGCCTCACCCTGGCCGTTCCGAGCGCAGGCATCGGCGCGGGCACCGCCGCGTCGGCGGCCGGCCCGGCCGCGTATCCCCTGCTCCGGCCGACGGTCGCCGAGTACACGCAGATGACCACCGGCACCACCCCGCCGACGCAGGCCCAGTGCTCCTCGGCCGGGCGCCGCTGCTTCGACCCGGCGTCCGTCCACGCCGCGTACAACACCGGCCCGCTCACCGCGGCCGGCTACGACGGGCACGGGATGACCATCGCCATCGTCGACTCCTACGGCAGCGACACCATTGCCCACGACCTGCACGTCTACGACCAGGCCTTCGGCGTCGCGCCGATGTGCGGCGAGGAGACCATCGCCTGCGCCTCCGGGATGCCGAGCTTCGGTGAGCTCCATCTCCAGGGCGCGCCCGCGACCGTCGCCCCGCCGCCGCAGAGCAACGGCACCGGCCAGGAGGACAAGGCCGGTTGGGACCTGGAGGTCTCCCTCGACGTCGAGACCGCCCACGCCATGGCCCCCGGCGCGAACATCCTGCTGGTGACCACGCCGAACTCGGAGACCCTCGGCGTCCAGGGCATGCCGCAGATGATGGCGGCCGAGGACTACGTGGTGCAGCACCACCTGGCCAACGTGATCTCGCAGTCCTTCGCCTCCGCGGAGGGCGCGTTCAGCAGCACGGCCGCGCTGCAGAACCTGCGCTACGCCTTCCAGGACGCAGCCGCGGGCGGCGTCACCGTGCTCGGCTCCTCCGGGGACAACGGGACCTCCGACTCGACCAAGAGCCCGGTGAAGAAGGGCGGCACGCCGATCCCCTACCCGTCGGTGGAGTGGCCCGCCTCCGACCCGCTGGTCACCGGCGTCGGCGGTACCTACCTCTGCACGGACGCGACCGCCACCAGCGGACGCACCGTCGACAGCACCAGCAACCCGGCCGCCTGCCAGACCAACGCCGGTCAGGCGGAGGTCGGTTGGACCGACTCCGGCGGCGGCTACAGCCAGATCTTCAGCCGCCCGGCCTACCAGGACGCCCTCCCGGCAGGCAGCACGGCGATCGGCGCGATGCGCGGCGTCCCCGACATCTCGCTCCAGGCCAGCGCCTCCACCGGCGGGCTGGTCTACGTCTCCCTCCCGCCGGACGGCAGCAGCGGCCTGAGCTGTGGCTCCACGCCGTGCAGCACCGGCTGGTACGACATCGGCGGCACCTCGCTCTCCTGCCCGCAGTGGGCGGGCCTGGTCGCCATCGCGGACCAGATCAACGGCGGCGGGCTGGGCCCGATCAACCCAGCGCTCTACAAGGTCGCCGCGAACCCGACGCAGTACGCGGCCGACTTCAACGACATCACCGTCGGCAACAACACCACCAGCTCCACCGTCCCGGGCTACCCGGCGTCGACCGGCTGGGACCCGGTCACCGGCCTCGGCACCCCGAACGCGGCCCTGCTGCTGCCCGACCTGGTGGCTGCCGCCCACTGACGGAGGCTCACTTCTCCGTCGAGTCCCTCTCCCCGTTCCTTCCACCCCCCGCGCGCCCCCGGCCTCCCCTCGGCCGGGGGCGCGCACCACGCCCGGACGCGGCGCGCGCCGAGACTGTCAGGTGCCCGCCGTCAGACGGACGCCTGCCGTTCCTCACCCGCGTAGAGCGCTGTCAGCCGCGGCAGGCGGCGGCGCATCTCACCGAGATCGTCGAAGTCGAAGTTCCATGCCTGGTCCAGCTCCGGGTAGCGCACGCTGAACGAACCCGGCGGCAACTCCTCACCCGTCGCGGCGAGATACGCCCGCCAGGCGATGCCCAGCGCCTCCTCGCCGGCCAGATCCTCCCGGCGGCGCGCAGCGGCCTGCACCGCAGGGAGCCGCGCCAGCGTGTCCGGCTCCGCGACGACCCGCTCGAACATCTCCCGCCCCTGCAGGATCAGCCACCCACGGAAGTAGTCGAACCCGTCGTCGGAACACCCACCATTGATCAGATACGCCGCCGCCCACAGCGGGCTCCGGTACGACTCCGCCATCAGCGACCACAACTCCCGCTGCGCCGCGACTATCTCCCCCACGCCGCGATCGGCCAACAACCGCGTCGCCGCCCCCGCGACCTCCTCCACTCCCGCGCCGGCCACCCACGCCCGCGCCTCCTCGATGAGCTGCCACCACGCTTCCCGCGACTCCATATCCGGAGCATGGCACGCACCACTGACAACTCCGGGCGCGGCGGAAGCAGGGGCGCGGTCAGCTTCCGCAGGCGCACTCGGCGGCGGCGGGCGGCTGCGTCGTCTGGCTGGTGCAGCAGCCGGCGGCGATCGGGAGCGGGGTCTTGCCCAGGTTGTCCGCGTCGGCCTTGACGACGTAGACCTCCCACGGTTCCCGGCCGGGGCCGTGCACCCAGACCTTGTCCTGGAGGGCGTAGCAGCACGAGGTGTCGTTCTCCTCGAAGGTGGCGAGGCCGGCGTCCTTGAGGCGGGTGGTGGCCGCGGTGACGTCGGCGGTGGTGGCGACCTCGACGCCCAGGTGGTCGAGGCGGGTCTGCTGGCCCGGCTCTCCCTCGATCAGGACGAGCTTGAGCGGCGGTTCGGCGATGGCGAAGTTCGCGTAGCCGGGGCGGCGCTTGGCGGGCTCGGTGCCGAACAGCTGGGAGTAGAACGCCACCGACGCGTCGAGGTCGGCGACGTTGAGGGCGAGCTGGACGCGGGACATGGCGGACCTCCACGGTCGTGAGCAGTCTGGGATCAGCTTGTTTCGACAGCCGTCGATACAGCCGAGCTTGCCTCGCTGGATCGATGGATGTCAACATAGACACATGTCGAATTCAGAGCTGACGGTCGTCGACCCGGACCAGGACGCGGGCGTCTGCTGCTCGCCGATGGTCCGCGAGCCGCTGGACGAGGTGGCCGCCGTCGACCTGGCCCACATGTTCAAGGCCCTGTCGGACCCGATCCGGCTGCGGCTGCTGTCGCTGATCGCGTCCTTCGCGGGCGGCGAGGCCTGCGTCTGCGAACTGACCGGACCGTTCGACGTCTCCCAGCCCACCATCTCCCACCACCTGAAGGTGCTGCGCGAAGCCGGTCTGGTCGGCAGCGAGCGGCGCGGGACCTGGGTCTACTACTGGGTGCTGCCTGCTGCCCTGGCCAAACTCTCCAGCCTGCTCCAGGCTCCTGCGGACACTCCGCCGACCGCGGACGGCAGCGCGAGATGACAGCTCCCGCCTCTCTCGCCCGTCGGGCTGCCGCCGAAGCCGTCGGGACCGGCGTGCTCGTCGCCGTCGTGATCGGTTCGGGCATCCAGGCCACCGAGCTGACCCCGGACGTCGGCCTGCAACTGCTGGCGAACTGCCTGGCGACCGTCTTCGGCCTCGCCGTGCTGATCGCGTTGATCGGCCCGGTCTCCGGGGCGCACTTCAACCCCGCTGTCACGCTTGCCGCTTGGTGGCACGGCCGTCGCGACGGGTCCGGCCCCGACCTGCGTGAGGTCGGCGTCTACGCACTCGCGCAGACCGCCGGAGCGATCGGCGGTGCCGTGCTCGCCAACGCGATGTTCGCCGAGCCGCTCGTGGCGTGGTCGACGCACCACCGTTCGGCGGGGCACCTCTGGCTCGCCGAGGGAGTGGCGACCGCCGGGTTGGTCTGGCTGATCTTCGGCCTCGGCCGCACCGGTCGCGACCGCTTCGCGCCGCTCGCGGTGGCGGCGTGGATCGGCGCTGCCTACTGGTTCACCTCCTCCACCAGCTTCGCCAACCCGGCCGTGACCGTCGGGCGGATGTTCAGCAACACCTTCGCCGGGATCGCGCCCGCGTCCGCCCCGGCCTTCGTCGCAGCCCAACTCGTCGGCGCCGCCGTCGGCCTGGCCCTGGTGGGCGTGGTGTTCGGCCGCCGCGAGCCCGCCGCTCCCGGCCCCGCAGCGACGCCCGCAGCGCCTGGGGACGAGCGCGAACTCGCCCACTCCCAGCGATAACCCACTCCCACCGCTAGTCCCCGCTAGCCCCCGCTCCCGGAATCGAGACGTCCCGTGCGCCAGCAACGCCCGACCGTGCTCTTCGTCTGCGTACACAACGCAGGCCGGTCGCAGATGGCCGCCGCCTTCCTCGCGCACCTCGCCGGTGACCGGGCGGAGGTGCTGTCGGCCGGTTCCGCGCCCGCCGACGCGGTCAATCCCGCCGTGGTCGAGGCCATGGCCGAGGTGGGCATCGACCTCTCCGCCAGGCGGCCGAAGGTTCTCACCACCGAGGCCGTGCAGGCCTCCGACGTCGTGATCACCATGGGCTGCGGGGACGCCTGCCCGGTCTTCCCAGGCAAGCGCTACCTGGACTGGAAGCTCGACGATCCGGCGGGCCGGGGCGTGGCCGCCGTCCGCCCCATCCGGGACGAGATCGAGCGGCGCATCCGCGGCCTGCTCACCGAGCTCGGCGTCGCGGGGTAGCACGCCGCGCAGCCTCCGAAAACTGCTGGAGGCCCCTCCCGTTCGATTCGGGAGGGGCCTCACGGCTGGTGCGCTCGGCAGGATTCGAACCTGCAACCTTTTGATCCGTAGTCAAATGCTCTATCCGTTGAGCTACGAGCGCGTGGCGCTACGGGTAGAACATTACACGACCACCGGTGGGGCCGACCGATTGCCTCGATCTACCTCCTCGGTCGCCGTTCGACCGACGACGGTGCCGCGGGTGCTCCGCTCAGGTCCAGGACTCCGGCCAGTTCGGACAGTCGGGCGAGTTGCTCCGCCTCGCTCCGGAGCCCGTTGGTCGGTTCCGGGGTCGAGCCGTCCCAGAAGTCGTGGGGCTCCCAGTCGGTCCGGTCCTTGAGCTTCTCCACGCTGCCGCCCGGGCCCTGTTGGGTGACCGCACCGTGGTGCGGGTGCTGCTCGGGGTGCTCCCCGGCCCGCAGCGGCTCGGCGGTCGCCATGGTCGCCGTCACCAGCGCCTGGGCGGCGTGGCGCCAGGTGAAGCTCTTCAGCGTCTCGTAGAGCCGGTCGGCGTCACCGCGCGCGGCCGGAAGCCTTCGGTGCAGCGTGGCGATGGCCGCGGCCCACGCCTGTGCCCGCTGGTCCCCGCCGCCGTCGACCTCGTGGCCACTCTCGGCGTCGATGTTGAAGGGCGCGTCGACCGTCATGCTGTCGCTGTAGTCGGTCACCTGCTTCAGGAACTGCGCCGCACCGCTCTCCCCGTTGACGAGGACCGGGATGCTGCGTCCCGCCGCCTCGGTGGCGACCAGCCCGAAGCCCTCGTGCAGCGAGGGCATGATCAGCGCGTGCGTGCGCTCCCGGTCGTTCTCCAGATCCGCGGGGTTCTTGCTGAAGGGAAGCATGGTGACGCCGCCCTCGCCTTCCGCGCTGATGATGGACATCCACTTGGCGTGCTCGGCCGCGTTCTTCTCCGGGTCCGGTCCGCCGCGGATCGTCAGGCGGACGTCAAGACCGTGGCCGCCCTGGGCGCGCGGGCGGCGCAGGATCCCGATGGCCTGGACAGCGGCCTCGACCCCCTTGATCTCGTCCGTGGCGCGTCCGGGGAGCAGCAGCTTCAGCTTCCTCGGCAGGTGCAGAAGGTACTTGGCCTTGTTGAGCATCGACGGCTCGACCGGAGTCCCGATCTCGGTTCCCGGCACGAAGCCGTGCAGCGCGGGGACCCGCAGGATCTGCTCCGACAGCCGCTCGGCCTCCCTCGCGAGCAGCGGACCGACGCCGGCCACCAGGTCGGCCTTGTGCATCAACTTGCGTTCCGTGGTGGCCTTCTTGGCGCCCTTCTCCGGCTGACGCTTGATCTTGTCCAGCCGCGCCGGGCTGGTGTGCAGGAAGTGCACCACCCGCGCGCCCGGGTACCAGGAGTCACGGATCTTCTGCGCGGCGGGACCGGAGAAGCGGGAGTGGCCGATGACCATGTCGAACGCGTCATCCGCCGCAGGCAGGCCGTGCTCGGCCGGAGCGCCCTCGGCCAGGACGTCGAGCCGGTCGCGGCCCTCCTTCACGCCGGGCACCAGGGCGTTGACGATCCTCGCGCCGCCGTGCTGGCGGGTCGTCTTCGCGTGGTCGTAGTCCTCGTGGTCGTCGACCGTGAGCAGCGTGACGTCGTGGTCGTGGTTGAGCCCCTTGACCAGCTCCATGTTGAAGACCGGAACCCCCCCGAGCCCCAGACCGCTCTCGTCGCAGACGACCAGCACCCTGCGGCGGGGCTGGGCGGCTGCGTCCTGCTGGTCGCCGTTCCCCCGCATGCGCTGCACGGTGGCCGGCTGCGCGGCGCTGCGCTGAACCGCCGGGTCGGGACCCTCGTGCGCATGGCCGCCCTCGGCGCAGCGCTGCACGGGCGCGGGGGCGTCAGCCAGACGCTCGTTGGCGCTCGCCGCCCGTTCGAAAGGGTCCCCCGGGTCCGAAACGCGCACGCCGTCGCCGCGGTCGGTGCCCGCGACGGGTCCCTTGCGCTGCTGCGAGACGTGGGTCAGCTCGTGGAACAGAGTCCGGTCGTCGACCGTGCCCGTCCCGGAAACGATCGCGTTGCCCACGGTGTACGCACGCGCACCCACGCTCGCCGCGGACCGCTGGGCCACCGCGTCGGTGTGCAGGCGTACGGCGGAGAAGTCCTCCCGGAACACCGACTCGGCCTGCTGCCGCTTCACCGGATCCAGCGGGGCCCCGCTCCTGGACGTCACTTCCTGGATCGCCGCCCCGGCGTCCGCTTGGGAGTCCGTTTCGGAGGGACGTCCCGAGCGCTGCAGCATCTGGACCACGGCGGCGTTGCCGACCGTCCCTTGCAGCGATCCCACCCATGTCGACGGTGCGGCGGACGACGGCTGTGGCGCTCGTCCCGACGATCGAGCTGGCCGCTGCCTGTCGGTTCGCTTGTCCTCGTACGTGCTCATCGCGATCCTCAGTCCGGGGCGCTGTACCAACAAGGGGACATATCACGGTAGTTGCAATGCTTCCAGCCGCACAAGAATCGGCGGCTACGGGCTGTGCCGCCGGAAGAGACGAAGGGGCCGCCCGTAGTTGACGGAGCGTCGACCACTGTCCACGGAGCGTCGGCGACCGCCGGGCGTGCCACGTGGGCCCGACCGGGACGTGGGTGGGTGGGCCCTTGCCTTCGCGCTGCGGGGACATCGACTCCGCGCCTGAGACCTGCGACACATCCCCGCTACCGGGCTCTCAACCCACGGATGCAATCACCCCATGACGCCAGAAGCCCCGCACTGTTCAGTGCGGGGCTTCTGATCTTGTGCGCTCGGCAGGATTCGAACCTGCAACCTTTTGATCCGTAGTCAAATGCTCTATCCGTTGAGCTACGAGCGCCTGTTCTGTTGTCTTGCTCGGTCTCTCAGGGCTTTCTCTCGTCCGCCCCTCGCGGCCTCACGGGAAGAACATTACACGACCTCCAGCCGGAGACGAAATCGACTATTCGCACCGCCGTCACCCAGCCCCACCTGCGACTGACGCACCGAGGCCCGGCCGCCGCGCGACGCCGCACAGGACGCGACGGCGAGGAGCCCGCGCGCAGAGCGTCCAGGCAGCTGGGCCCCGCGACACCCCCGAGCGCACAAGAGGCGACGCAAACATTCACACACCGCCACAAACAGCGAAGGCCCCGACCTGTGTGACAGGTCGGGGCCTTGCTCAGGGAGCGGAGGCTGAGGGATTTGAACCCTCGATGGGCTTTAAGGCCCAAACCGCATTAGCAGTGCGGCGCCATAGACCGGACTAGGCGAAGCCTCCTCAGGCGCTCGTGCTCACCGACTGGCGATCACGACCGTCTGCATGGATGATGCCACAACCCTGGGGGTCGCGGCTAACCCTCGACAACGTTACTAGGCAGGTCGCCGCGATCGCAAAAACAATGCGATAGTGCTAGCTGGCCGAATCCCGGCGTCGGACCCGTCCGGTGCCCGCTCGTCCGGGATCCAGCCAGCAAGGCAGCACGGATGCGAGCTAGGAGGACCTCCCGTCGTGAGCAGCAGGCCGACCCGAGGCACTGCTCGCCTCGCCGCGATACTCGACGCCCTCCCCGACGCCTTGTTGCTGGTGAACAGCAACGGCACCGTTGTCGACGCCAACGACGCAGCGGTGCAGAGCATGCAGGCCCCTGGGACGTCGCTGGTCGGACGGGGCGTGCTGGACCTACTCCCGGATTTCGACCCGAGTCGGATCCCCGGATCGATGCGCCCGCGCGGCAACAGCCGCGGCGACGGGTCGGACGGGGACGACGACGCACCCGTGCGGATGACCGCACGGCGCACGGACGGGTCGGCGTTCCCGGTCGAGGTGCAGGCCGCGGAGTTCGAGGACGACGGACGGACCTACGCGTCCGGTGGCGGCAACGGACTCGGCGGCGGCCTCGGGAGCAGCAGCCTCGGCGGGGGCGGCGGCTACTACGGCGCGACTGTGACCATCGCCTCGCCGAGCGAACGCGAACTGCTGCTGATCGTGGTGCGCGACCTCCAGCCCCGGCTCGAGGTCGAGGCCGAGCTGCGCCGTCAGCACAAGCAGACCGAGATGATCCTGCGCGCCGCGGCCGAGGGCGTCGTCGGCGTCGACACCGACGGCCGGGTGGTGCTGGTCAACCCGGCCGCCGCGCACATCCTCGGCCACCGGGCCGGTGAGCTGGGCGGCCAGGAGCTGCTGCCGCTGGTGATGCACTCCCGCGCGGACGGCTCGCCGCTGCCGCCCGAGGAGTCACCGCTGACGGACACGCTGAGCTCGGGCCGCCGTCACCGGGTCCGCTCGGCGACGCTGTGGCGCAAGGACGGAAAGCCGGTGACGGTCGAGCTGTCCACCGCACCGGTGCGGGACGGGGAGCAGTTCGTCGGCGCGGTGATGACGTTCACCGACCGGACCGCGTACCTGGCCCTCGAAGCCCGCCACGACCACCTGACCGCCGTGATGGAGCAGGAGCTGCGCAGCCCGCTGGACCGGCTGAACGAGACGCTGGAGCAACTCGCCCGCGACCCCGCAGGCCAGCTGTGGCCGGAGGCGAACTGGGTGCTGCGCCGCCTCGCCGACGAGTGCCGCCGCACCTCGCAACTGCTCGACGGGGTGCTGGAGTACCAGCGCTTCGACGCCGCGCTGGATGCAGGCCAGGAGCAGCTGCAGCGCGAACCGGTCGCGCTGGAGAAGGTGCTCAACGAGGCGATCGCCGAGGCCACGACCATCCTGGGCGAGGGCCGGGTCGAGTTCTCCGTGCACCCCTCGCCGGTCGAGGTCGAGGTGGACGAGAAGCGGCTGGCAGGGGCGGTCGCGCACCTGATCGCGGACGTGGCCCTCCCGACGGAGTCGGCGTCGACGGCGTCGAACGGCGAGGACGGCGACGGCGGCTCCGGTCACCGGGGCGGCAACGGTGGCCGGAACAGCGGCGGACGCGGCGCCGGCGCGCGGGGCAGCAACGGACGCGGCAGCGACCTGTTCGGCATGGCAGTCGGCATGGCGTCCGGGCTCTCCGGACGGCGTCACCGGGGCAACGGCCCTGAGACGGCCGTGGTGATAGCGGCAGCGCAGCGCGGCGAGGTGGCCCGGATCGAGATCCGCGGCCCCGGCGTCGGCGGCGGGGCGGCCCACCTGCCCATCGCACGCGGCGTGGTGGAGCACCACGGCGGCGTGCTGCAGTCGTACGAACTCCCCGGGCGCGAGGGGCTGACCTACGTGGTCGAGCTGCCGCTCGACCCGGAGAACGTGGCCGTGACCCGCCCCCTGCCCGCGCCCGGCGAGAACGCGACGGCGATCCTGCCGGACCTGCCGCCGGAGCTCGCCGCCATCGGCGAGGGCCGCGAGGGCCGCGAGGGACACGAGGACGGCACCGGCGAACGCCGTGAGGGCCGGACGGGGCGCGCCGCGGCCAAGGCCGGGAAGGCCGCCCAGGCCGGGAACACCCGGAACGCCGCGACCGCCGCCGAGCCGGCCGACGGGACCTCGGACGGGGCCGGACTGCCCGCGTTGCCCCCCGGGCTGTCCTCCCAGGACGAGGGCGGCGCCGCGACGGAACGGGAGGCGGCCGCAGCCGCAGCCGGATCGGCGGAGGCCCCGGCCACGGACACGCCGTCCCAGGGCACCGACCGGTCGCGCCGACGCAACCGCCTGCCCGCACCCGAGGTGGTCCGCCCGCCGCGCTCCGCCGCCCAGGCACAGGCCGAGGCCGAAGCGGAAGCAGCAGCCGCTGCAGCCGAAGCGCAGGCAAAGGCGCACGCGCAGGGCCAGGCCGCCGACGGCGCGCAGGGCTCCGGCTCGGGCGAGTTCCCGGGCCTGATCGGCGGGCCCGTCTACCCAGGGCTGGAGCACGCGCTGCCCCCGGCCGGGAGCATCGTGCAGCCCGAACCGCGCCGCGCGCCCAACGGCGGCAACGGCCGGCGTCGGCGTCTGGCCCTCGGCCCGGCGACGGGTGACGCCGCGCCTCCCGCCGCCTCGGCGGCGCTGGAGCCGGTGCAGCAGATGGGCCTACCGGAGATGTCGCCGGACAGCGACCTCCCCCACGCCGACTCAACCCTGCCAGAGCCGTTCGGCGGACGCTTCGGCGGCCAGGCGCAGCAGCAGGGCAACGGCCTCAACTCCCTGAACGGCCAAGGCCACGACCCGAACCAGGCCCCCAACCAGGGGCAGCAGCAGGGCCGGCACCCGAACCAGAACCCGTCCCAGGCCTCGGCACAGGCTCCAGCACAGCGCCGTCGCGCGCACGCCGCGCACCAGGCGCAGGCGCAGGCGCAGGGCCAGGGGCAGGCGCAGGGGCAGGCGCAGGGGCAACTGCAGGGCGGCCAGGACGCGCCCCAGGACCAGCCGGGCCAGCAGCGCGGCCCGCTCGCCCTCGGGCCGGGCGTGCCGTCGCAGGCCCGTCAGCGCGGCAACGGCCTGCACGGCGGCGCCCCGATCCCGCTGCCGCCCGGCAGCGGAGGCACGCTCGGCGGCAACACCGGCGTGATGAGCCTGTCCCAGTCGCCGCTCCAGTCGGTGCAGACGCCGCCCAAGGGAACACAGCTGACGGGTGGTCACCAGGATCCGCTGGGCGGACCGCAGTCCCACCTCCCGCAGCAGCAGGGACACCAGCAACAACCGCCGCTGAACGACAACGGCCCGACCGCCGAGAGCGGCCCTGAGTTCATCGCCGGCGCCGACTACCCGACCATGGTCACCCCCGCCTCCGACGGCCATCCGCGACGGCTGCTGGTCTGGCCGGAACCGGATCCGTCGACCCGTCAGGCGCTCCAGGACCGCGGCTACCGACCCGTCATCGTCCGCTCCCGCGAGGAGGTCGACGCGCAGGTCACCGGCTACCCGGCGGCGCTCTTCGTCGACCCGCTGACCGGGCCGATCACCCGGACCGCGTTGCAGTCGCTGCGCACCGCCGCCGGGGACGCCAACGTGCCGGTGCTGGTCACCGCCGGCCTCGGCCAGGCCACCCCGGAGGCCGCGTACGGCGCGGACCCTGCCGTCCTGCTGCGCGCCCTCGCGCCGCGCGACAGCGAACGCCACGCGCCCCGCGTCCTGCTGGTCGAACAGGACCCGCACATCACCGCCGCCTTCACGGCGACGCTGGAACGGCGCGGCATGCACGTCGAGCACGCGGCGTCGGAGAACGACGCGGTCTCGCGCGCTGGCAGCGTGCAGCCCAACCTCGTGGTGATGGACCTGATGCTGATCCGCCGTCGCCGGATGGGCATCGTCGACTGGCTGCGCAGCAACAACCGGCTCCACCGCACGCCCCTCGTCGTCTACACCTCTGTGGACGGCGCGGAACAGCGCGCGGGCCTGCGCTCGGGCGAGACCGTGCTCTTCCTCGCCGAACGCTCCACCTCCCCGGAGGTCCAGGCGCGCATCGTCGACCTTCTGGGCAAGATCGGCTCCCTGGGCGAGGCCTGACGGAGCGTCACATCAACGAACCGGGACCGATGCGAAGCGCATCAGTCCCGGTTCGAGGTCGCTCAGGCCAGGCCCGTCAGCCCTGGTAGGCGGGGAGACCCGCGTGGGTGGTGACCTGGACCGGTCCGCCGCGGCCGTGGTCGAGCATGACGTCGGTGCCGGTCGGGGTGCGGAAGGCGATGTCGGCGCCGTTGGCCGAGAAGGTCGGCTCGGTGTAGTTGGTCGTGGCGTGCGGCGTGAGGTCCTGGACGACGGGCTTCGAGCCGGAGAAGGTCCCCTCGAAGATGTGGTCGTGGCCGCCGACGGAGCGGACGAAGACGACCTCGTCGCCGTTGGGGGAGAGCCCGGGCTCGGAGCCCTGGAAGACCTCACTGCCCTGCTGGCGGATGTAGTCGTCGCGGATGTAGACGTCACCGGTGTGGGTGTTGTCGTACACGATCGAGCCGTAGGTGCCGCCCGAGTTCGGCCAGTTGTTCTCGGTCATGGGCAGACCGGACTCCCCGGCGTACGGGTTCAGCGACAGCAGGGCGGGCGAGCCACCGTGCGCGGTGGCGGCGACGGTCTCCAGGCGCGTGGTGCCGCTCTTCGAGGAGACGAAGATCAGGTTGTCCTTGCCGGGGATCCCGTCCGCCGAATCTGCCTTCGCGACCTGCCAGGTGGGGTGGGACCAGATCTGCCCACCGGGGTTCTTGGCCACGACGACGCGGCCGCTGCCGTTCGGGTTCGCGACGTCCAGGTTGCCGAAGCTGTCGACGAACGCGGCCTTGGTGCCGCTCGGGTTCCAGGCGAGGTCGCGGACGTCGGTGCCGAAGTCGACCCACTTGCCGTCGATCATGACCCACGGCGAGCCGTCGCTGATGGTCAGCCCGTTGGCCGCGCTCACACCGTTGCTCGCGGCACTGATGGCGAACGTCGGGGCCGCGGTGGACATACCGCGCGAGGCCGCGTCGGCGACGGTGGGCGCAAGCGCGCCGGCCACGGCGGCTGCAGCGATGACGACGGCGGCAGCGGTGCGGCGATGACGAACGGTCATGGCGGTGTCTCCCCTGGTACGGCGGTGGTCGCGAGCCGGAAACCGCAGTTGCCGCTCCGTGCGATGTGAGAATCGTGTCAACGGAAGGTCGTGGAACTGTGAGGCTGATGTCACCGCCTCGCAACAGCCCGCGATCACGTACCTGCCCAAGGTCGCACAACTGGACCACGAGCGGGCTGTGGTGACGTCACTCCGACAAGACCCCGCGGGGATCAGGCAGACCGCCAAAGCCTGACGAGGCCGAAGGCCCGGACTACACCGGCAGTTCGGGCCTTCGGCGTTAGTGGCCAGTGGGCCGCGTCAGGGGGCGTAGTAACGCCCTCGGCGACAGCCTGGCGACCTACCTTAGACGCGGAGTCCCAGGAGCAACCGACCTGGAGCGCCGCGCACGCGAGGCACTGTTCTAGCACCCGCACCGCCGGAAGGACCCACCGACGTGGTCCAGCAGACCGCCGACCAGCCCACCGCCCTCAAGCCTGCAACCGAGTCGATGACCCTGCTGGTCGCCGCCGTCATCGTCCACGACCTTGAGAGTCAGCGGGTCGTCCTGATCCAACGCGGCCCCAAGGCAAAGTTCGCGCAAGGCATGTGGGACCTTCCCGTCGGTAAGAGCGAGCCTGGGGAACCCATCACCGAGACGGCCGTGCGCGAGCTCAAGGAGGAAACCGGCCTGGTGGTTGCCGTGGATGATCTCCGACTGGCCCACGTCATTCACGGGGCTCGCGGGGTCGAAGCACCCAACGGTTTCCTGACCGTCGTCTTTGCTGCTCACCGCTGGTCCGGCAACCTCACCAACGGCGAGCCGGAGAAGCACGCGCAGGTCGCGTGGGTGGCTACGAACGAGATCCCGGAAGCCTTCGTGCCCACTACCGGCAGTGCGCTGACCCGGTACCTTCACGACGGACCGCAGGTCTCGGTGGACTCCTGGGGGTCCCAATGAACGAGCGGTCCGGTTCGGCGGCCACCTGAACCACCGGTGACCGCCGGAACACTCCAGCAGCTCAGCAGTAGCGAGCAGGCTCAGCCCTGCCCGCCCTTGCCTGGCTTGGTGTCGTCCCAGGTGACGTCCAACTCGCCCGCCGCGTACTCGGCGCGGATGACCTTCTTGTCGAACTTCCCCACGCTCGTCTTCGGGACCGACTCGATCACGGACCAGCGCTCCGGGAGTTGCCAGGAGGCGACGCGCTCGGCGAGGAAGGCGCGGAGGTCGGCGAAGCCGATGGTGGTGTCCGGGCGGAGGACGACGGTGGCGAGGGGGCGTTCGCCCCACTTCTCGTCCGGGACGGCGACGACGGCGGCCTCCAGGACGTCGGGGTGGGCCATCAGATGGTTCTCAAGCTCGACGCTGGAGATCCACTCGCCGCCGGACTTGATGACGTCCTTGGCGCGGTCGGTCAAGGTCAGGAAGCCGTCGGGGCTGATGGTGCCGACGTCGCCGGTGCGGAGCCAGCCGTCCTCGCTGAACTTGTCCGAGGAGAGCTGCTCGTCGCCGTAGTAGGACCCGGCGATCCACGGACCGCGGACCTCCAACTCGCCCGTGCTGACGCCGTCGTGCGGGGCGGGGCGGCCGTCGGGGCCGATGATCCGGGGCTCGACGGAGGCCGGGAAGCGGCCCTGGGTGAGGCGGTAGGGCCACTCCTCCTCGGCGGTCAGCCCGCCCGGCGGCAGGGCGAAGGAGCCCAGCGGCGAGGTCTCGGTCATGCCCCAGGCGTGGACCAGGGTGATCCGATGGCGCTCCTCGAACGCCTTCATCAGGGACGGCGGGCAGGCGGAGCCGCCGATCACGACGCGGCTCAGCGACGAGGTGTCATAGGGGTTCGCGTCCAGCTCGCCCAGCAGGCCGGTCCAGATGGTCGGCACGGCGGCGCTGACCGTCGGCCGCTCCGCCTGGATCATCTGCGCCAGCGGCTTGGGCTGCAGGAACCGGTCCGGCATCAGCAGCGAGGTGCCGACCATGAACGCGGCGTGCGGCAGGCCCCAGGCGTTGACGTGGAACATCGGGACGACGGTCAGCGCCTTGTCGGCGGAGGTGAGCGCGAAGTCCTCGGCGGAGATGACCTGGAGGCAGTGCAGGTAGATCGACCGGTGGCTGTAGACGACGCCCTTGGGGTCGCCCGTGGTGCCGGAGGTGTAGCACATCGCGGCGGCGGTGCGTTCGTCCAGGTCGGTCGGGAAGGGGTAGCTGGTCGGCCGGTCGGCGATCAGCTCCTCGTAGGTGTGGATCGCGATGCCGCGTGCGGCGAAGCCGTCCAGCAGCGCCATGCTCCCGGCGTCCGCCGGTCCCACAACCACGACATGACGCAGCGTCGGCTGGAGCTGCGGCAGCAGCGGTGCCAGCATCGGCAGCAGGGTGCTGTTGACAAGGATCGCGTGGTCGCCGGCGTGGTTGATGATGAAGGAGAGCTGGGCGGCGGGCAGGCGCAGGTTGAGCGTGTGCAGGACCGCGCCCATCGACGGCACCGCCAGGTAGATCTCCTGGTGCTCGGTGTTGTTCCACATCAGGGTGGCGACGCGCTGGTCACCGGTGACGCCCAACTCGTCGCGGAGCGCGTGGGCAAGCTGCGCGGCACGGGCCCCGACCTCGGCGAAGGTCCGGCTCTCGGTGCTCTCACCGTTCCAGGTGGCCACGGTCGATCCGCCGTGGAAGGTCGAACCGTGGGCCAGGATCCGGCCTACGGTGAGCGGAACGTCCTGCATCGTGCTGAGCACCTGGGTCCTCCTTGACCTGACCTGGCCTGAGCCGGTCGGAGCCGACTCCCCCTCCTCCCACCATGGTGGTCCGGGCGGCCTCGGCCGCGCGTCCTACTGGCGAGTAGGGGCGTACCGGGAGATTCTCGTCCCCACCAGGGCCCCAGGCAATGGCCGGGGCGCCGACCATCAGCCCGGATACGGGTGCGGCCGCACAATGCCCCCGCTGCGCTCAGCGGTCATCCGTCCGCAGGTCCGCAGTCAGCCGTCCACAGATCCGCAGGTCCGCAATCCGCAGTCACCAGTGAGCAGTGACCAGTGACCAGTGACCAGTCAGCCGACGACGGCGACGGGCCCGTCGACCGCGTTGCGGTCGATCAGCAGGCCCTGACCGCCGTGGTCCTCGACGTGGTTGGCGAGGTACTGGTGCAACCTCCGGTGCCCGGACCACTGGCTCGCGCCGAGCGCGTGGTAGCCGTCCGTCGAGTTGCGGCGGTCCCAGCGCGCGTACCAGATCACGTCCGGCAGGCCGTTCTGCTGGGCGGTACTGGTCAGCGCCGCCTCCCGGTAGGCGGAGAGGGACGCCAGGTCCGCCACGCCGGAGTTGGCGGAGCTGTAGAAGCCCGCCAGGTAGCCGCCGGAGTGCACCGCGCGGGACCACGCCGTGGTGTAGCGGAGCACGGCCAGGCTGCACCTGCCCCGGTCGCGCACGTACGCCTCCATGTCCAGGTAGATCGGGCTCGACGCGCCCAGTCCGAGTGCGCGAGCCGCCCTGACCGCGTCCGCACCCTCGCTCTGGCCCTGGTTGAAACCGGACCAGTAGCCGATCCGCTCGCCCCGGCCGTGCGGGCTGGCGACGCACGGGGCCTGCGCGCCGACGTAGAGGGGGAGCAGCCGCCAGCCCATGGCGGTGGCCTGCTGCACATACGCGCGGTTGAGCCGGGGCTGCGCGCAGCCGCGGTTGATGCCGCCGATGTAGATGCCGAGCGCGCCGTAGGGCGAGGATCTCCGCCAGGCGCGGAGCAGCGAGAGAGCCGGTGCCGAGCAGGTGTCGAAGGCCTGCCCGTGGAAGACCTGTGGTCCTCTGTACACGGGCTCGGCGGCCTGGGTCGGGGATGCCAGCGCCGGTACGGAGAGCAGCGCGAGCATCGTGCAGAGAAGAGAGCGCAGAGCGGTTCGCGGTTTGGTCACATCCGATCGTGAGCTGATTGTCCGTTATCTGACGATATGCCACGCCCGAGTAAGGACATTACCGTCTGGAGACTCCTTACCCCATGCTGGACCGTCAGCCCTCCGCACTTCCCGACGCGTCCGCCTCCGCCGCCTCCGCTGCCTTGATCAGCTTGCGCTGGGCCACCCAGGTCTTCGCGGGCCGGAAGCCGACCCGCTCGTAGACGGAGGGCGCGCCGGTGGGCGAGTCGGCGTCGACGCCGAGCGAGGCGGTGTCGAAGCCGTCCGCCTGCGCGATCCGCAGCACGTGCGTGAGCAGCGCCGACGCGATGCCGCGCTTGCGGCCCGCGCGTGCCGTGCCGACCAGGGCGACGTAGAGGTTGCGCTTGCCGGTGACCTGCCGCTGCTTCTCGAACTCCTCGCCGAGCACGATCCCCAGCGGCGCTCCGCCGGCCTCGTCGTAGGCGACGAGGCTGTACTGCGCACGGAACGCGGAACCCTCGACGAAGCGGGCCCAGCTCTCCGGGTCCATGGGCGTGTAGTCGAAGTGGTCGCGGAAGGAGTCGTTGCGCACCCGCAGCGCGTCCGCCGACCGCTGCGACGTGAACTGCCTGACCACGACGCCGCGGGGCGCGGGCGTCGGGGGCAAGCCGGCCACCGCCTCGGCCAGGTCGGCGACCTTCATGTCGTGGAACCACCGGATCTGCTCGTAGCCGAGCCGGTGGAACAGCTCCATGGTCGGCTCCGCGTCGACCGGGCAGCCCGAGTTCAGCGCCAACGCGCACCCCGGGAAGCGCTCCTCGTGCAGCGGCAGCGCCGCACGCTCCGCCCAGCGCAGCAACTCCGTACCGATGCCCCGGCCTCGGTACTCCGGGTCGACCCCGCCCCGCTGCCGGGACTCGTGCACCGGGTTGGTCGCACTCCTGGCGATCAGCACAGCGAAGCCGACCATGCGGTCGCCGTCCCAGACGCTCATGCTGCCGCGCGGGTAGTCCTGGTTGGGACTGTCGAAGTCCTCGAGCAGGTCCTGCTCCGAGAAGTTGTCGTCGGTCTGCTGGTCCGCCTCGATCGCGTCGATCAGCCGCACCCAGGCAGTCACGTCGGCGGTCCCGATCGGACGCCAGACGTAGTCGCTCGGGGCCTCGCCTGCACGGTCGGCTGCTCGGTCAGCGCTCATGGTTCGGATTGTCGACCTCGGCTGTGGACACAGCAAAGGATTTACCGGTCCGCCGTCAGCACCAGCCCCGAGGTCGGCACCCCGGTCCCGGCCGTGACCAGCACCTTCTCCGCGCCCGCGACCTGGTTGACCGAGCTGCCGCGCACCTGCCGGACCCCCTCGGCGATGCCGTTCATCCCGTGGAGGTACGCCTCGCCCAGTTGTCCGCCATGGGTGTTGACCGGCAGCCGCCCGCCCAGCTCCAGCGCGCCTCCGGCGGCGAAATCGGCGGCCTCGCCCCTGCCGCAGAAGCCGAACTCCTCCAACTGCATCAGCACGAACGGCGTGAAGTGGTCGTAGAGCACGGCGGTGTCGACCTCGTCGGGCCGCAGGCCGCTGGTGCGCCACAACTGCCGGGCCACCACGCCCATTTCGGGCAGGCCGGTGAGATCGTCGCGGTAGAAGCTGGTCATCGCCTCCTGCGCCCGGCCCGCGCCCTGGGCCGCCGCCGCGACGACGGCGGGCGGATGCGGCAGGTCCCGGGCGCGCTCCACCGAGGTGACCACGATCGCCTGGCCGCCGTCCGTCTCCTGGCAGCAGTCCAGCAGGCGCAGCGGCTCGACGATCCAGCGCGAGGCGGCGTGGTCTTCGAGGGTGATCGGCCGCTGGTAGAAGTACGCGGCCGGGTTGGTCGCCGCGTGCCGCCGGTCCGCGACGGCGACCGGACCGAAGGCGTCCGGCGTCAGGCCGTACGTGTGCAGGTAGCGGGCGGCGTGCAGGGCGACCCAGGAGGCCGGGGTGAGCAGCCCGTAGGGCATCGTCCAGCCCATCGCCACGCCCTCGGCCGACGGCTGTCGTGCCTGCAGCCCGGACCCGAACCGGTGCCCGGAGCGTTCGTTGAACGCCCGGTAGCAGACCACGACCTCGGCCACCCCGGTCGCCACCGCCATCGCCGCCTGCTGCACGGTCGCGCAGGCGGCACCGCCGCCGTAGTGGATCCGGCTGAAGAACGACAGCTCTCCGATCCCGGCCGCCTGGGCGACGGTGATCTCGGGGTTGGTGTCCATGGTGAAGCTGACCATCCCGTCGACGTCGGCGGGAGTCAGCCCGGCGTCGTCGAGGGCGGCGTGGACGGCCTCGACCGCAAGCTTCAACTCGCTGCGGCCGGATGCCTTGGAGAACTCGGTCGCCCCGATCCCGACGATCGCGGCCCGCCCGCCGAGGCTGTCGGCCCGGTGCAGACTCATGCGCCCTCCTCCTGGTCCCGTTGTCCGTGGCCCTCTCCCGACGACTGCTCTCCGAGCACCAGCCGGACCGTCCCGCTGACATGCACGCCGAGGCGGTTGCGCCCGCGTACCACGAGCACAAGGTGCCGTCCGTCTCCGCCTCGCTCGGTCACCTCGCCGCTGAACCGCAGGTCGTCGCCGGGATAGGCAGGAACCCCGAGCCGGATCGCGATCGCCTCGATCCGCGCGTCGGGCCCGGCCCAGTCGGTGACGTACCGGCCGACCAGGCCGTTGGTGGTCAGGATGTTCATGAAGATGTCCGGAGCACCCTTGGCCCGCGCCAACTCGGCGTCGTGGTGCACGTCCTGGTAGTCCCGCGAGGCAATTGCACCGGCGACGACCAGCGTCCGCGTGACTGGAACGCGTAGCGGCGGCAGTTGGTCGGGACCGGACGGGTGGAAGACGGGCAACTCCAACTCGTCGTCGAAGCGCTGGAATCCGAGCCGCACGGGCATCCCGATCGACACCTGCTCCGGCGGGACGTCCACCATGTTGCTCACGATCCGTACGCCCTCGGCGAGTTCGACCAACGCGACCGCGTAGGGCTTGCCGAACGCGGCGGGCAGGGGGTGGTGGACGGTGACCTTGGAGTAGACGACGCCTTCGCCGGACGCGGCCTCGGCCCGCCAACGGTCGCTGCCGCAGGCGTTGCAGCCCGCCAGCCAGGGAAAACGTGCCGTGCCGCAGTCGTCGCACCGCTGGAACCGCAGCTCGCCGGCGGCCACGCCGTCCCAGAACCCGGCGTTGTCGCGGTTGACCACGGGCCGGGGGCGCACCGGCTTCGCCTTCGCGCCCTCCGGCTCGCCTTGCTCAGGCCCGCTCGCCCTGTCGACCGGTATGAACTTCAGGATCCGGAACCGGTGCGAGCCCAGCGGCGTCGCGTCCCCGGGCTTCTCGCCGGCCGCCTCGTCGTAGGCGCGCAGGTCCATCCTGGTGGTGACGAAGTGGCCCGTGCCCAGCGCGGTCCGCTTCTCGTCCGAGACGGACTCGATCACCGCGTCGAAGAGCACCCGCTCCCCGATCCGCAGCGGACGCCGGTACTCCTGCTCGCAGTCGGTCGCGACGACGGAGGTGCAGCCGGCCGCCTCCAACGCGGCCATGAGCGCGTCGAAGTGCTCGCTGCGACCGCCGTTGGGCGACCGTGGTCCGCCCAGCCCTGGCAGCGTCCACGCCTGCAGCATCGCGGGCGGCGCCACGGCGTCGGCGCCGGCGTAGGCGGGGTTGGCATCACCCATCGCCTCGCACCAGTGGCGGATCATCGGCGCGTTGACGGGGTCGGGTGCGACACCGCCGCTCACCGAGGGAAGGCCGGTCCAGTTCTGGAAGTCCACGGATCTGACACTGCGTCAGATCCGTTGCGGCTGTCAAGACAACGAGGCAGGGCCCCGGGTCGGCGCGATCCCCGGGGCCCTGCGCTGCCGTGCTGCGCCTTGTCGGCGCTCATGAGTGACGCATCATCAGAAAACGGTTCAGAAGATGATGCGGACGTTCGTGTTCGACTGGTCGGCGAAGACCGCTCCGCTGTTGTCCTTCACCCCCAGCGTGTTGTTCGCGTTCGACGCACCCGAACCAGTGGCCGTCTGCTGAGTCCAGTTCGAGTTCCCGTCGACCCAGCCGGAGAGGTTGCCGGTGCCGTTGTCGTTCACGATGCTGCTGTTCGACCCACCACCCGCAAAGGCCCCGTTGGAGTCGGCGGACGCCACCCCGGCCCCGATGACCAGCGCGGCGGCGGCGAGCGGAACAGCGACGAGAGCGGTGCGGATACGGGACATGCGGTCCTCCTGAGTGCTGCTGACTACTGCGGACTTCCGAGTGCGGACTGCGACGTCGCACCATCAGAATTCCTCAATGAATCGACAAAGAACCAGACCTCCCGGGCCATTTCGCCCTTTGGTGTGGACCGGGGAAGTCGATGCATGAAGCACGCCCGGGCGGGCCACCTGCCCCGTTCCCGGCCGCCGAATCCTCCGGGCTCCGCAGGCGTCCCGACGCCCGTCGTAGGCCCGGCCGGAATGTGACACCAGGCCGTGGGAGGGACAATCTGTAGGTCGCATGTCCCCCTCTGCACGAGTCCGGAGGAACCACGATGACGACAGGCGCCAGTCCCCGTGCCGGCACCGAAGCCGCCGCCGAAGAGGCCGACTTCGCCGCCCTGGGCCTCGCTCCGCAGCTCCTGCGGGCGCTTTCCGCTCTGGGCTACGAGGAGCCCACCCCGATCCAGCGCGAGGCCGTTCCTCCCCTGCTGGCGGGCAGCGACCTGCTGGGCCAGGCCGCCACCGGCACCGGGAAGACCGCCGCCTTCGCCCTGCCGGTGCTGCAGCGCCTCTCCCGGCGGGAGGGCAAGCGGTCCGGGCCGGCCGCGCTGGTGCTCGTGCCCACCAGGGAGCTGGCCATCCAGGTGTCCGAGGCCGTGCACCGCTACGGCAGCGAACTGGGCGCCCGCGTCCTGCCCGTCTACGGCGGCCAGCCCATCGGTCGGCAGCTGCGCGCCCTGGAGCAGGGGGTCGACGTGGTCGTGGCGACCCCGGGCCGGGCCCTCGATCACATCTCCCGTGGGACCCTGCGTCTCCACGACGTCGAGACGGTCGTGCTCGACGAGGCCGACGAGATGCTCGACATGGGCTTCGCCGAGGACATCACCGCCATCCTGGAGAGCGCGCCCGAGGAGCGCCAGACCGTGCTGTTCTCCGCGACCATGCCCTCCCGGATCGACTCCATGGCGCGGCGTCATCTCCGTGATCCGGTAAGGGTGCAGATCGAGCGGGAGGCCCCGGCCCCTGGCGAGGCCCCGAGCGTCAGGGAGACCGCTTATGTGGTGGCCCGGCCGCAGAAGCCCGCCGCGCTCGGCAGGATTCTGGACGTGGAGGCTCCGGAAGCGGCCATCGTCTTCTGCCGGACCCGTGAGCAGGTCGACCAGCTCGCCGAGAGCCTCAACGGGCGCGGCTACCGGGCCGAGGCGCTGCACGGCGGCCTGAGCCAGGAGCAGCGGGACCGGGTGATGGCGCGGCTGCGCGGCGGGACCGCGGACCTGCTGGTCGCCACCGACGTCGCCGCGCGGGGCATCGACGTCGAGCACCTCACCCATGTGATCAACTACGACGTGCCCTCCGCCACGGAGTCCTACGTGCACCGGATCGGCCGGGTCGGCCGCGCGGGCCGCGAGGGCGTGGCCGTCACGCTGGCGGAACCGCGCGAGCACCGGATGCTCAAGTCGATCGAGCGGGCGACCGGGCGCAGGATCCCGGTGGAGAAGGTGCCCTCGGTCGCTGATCTGCGGGCCAGGCGCCTGGAGCTGACCCGGGCCGCGCTCTACGAGAGCGTCCTCGAGGACGAGGACCTGGACCGGTTCCGGGTGGTGGTGGAGAGCCTGGCGGACGAGTTCGACATCATGGATGTCGCGCTGGCCGCGGTGAAGCTGGCCCATGAGTCGGGTGGCGCCGCCTTCGACGAGGAGGAGATCCCCGAGGTGGCGCCGACGGAACGGGGCCGTGAGCGCACCCCGCGCGGGCGCAAGGGCGGCGGCCGGCCCTCCCAGGGGATGACCCGCCTGTTCGTCGGCGTCGGCCGCAGCGCGGGTATCCGACCGCAGGACCTGGTGGGAGCCATCGCCGGGGAGTCACGGCTGAGCGGACGGGAGATCGGCTCGATCGAGATCGCCGACCGCTTCTCCCTGGTCGAGGTGCCCGAGAACGCGGCCGAGTCCGTGATCCGCGCCCTGCGCGGCGCGACCATCAAGGGCCGCAAGGCGAACGTCCGCCGCGAGCGGGAGCAGCGCCGCTGACCACCCCCGCGCCGCACGAGGACATGACACAGCCCCCGACCGTTGTTGCTGGTCAGGGGCTGTTCCTCGGCGGAGTCTGTGGGATTTGAACCCACGGTGACATCACTGCCACGACGGTTTTCAAGACCGTTCCCTTAGGCCGCTCGGGCAAGACTCCTGGTGTGGGCGATCTCCTCGTCCACGCCAGGGATCTTCTCACGACTTCGGGGCCGTGTGGCGATGATTACTGGTTGTCGCCGACCCGCTTGCCCAGGGTGACCGTGGTCGTGTGGGACTGGCCGTTGCGGGTGTAGACGACGTTGACCTTGTCGCCCGGGTGGTGGGCCCAGATCTCGCTGACGAGGGTCGGGCCGGAGTCGATCAGGACGCCGTCGAGCTGGGTGATCACGTCGCCCGGCTTCAGGCCGGCCTGGTCGGCCGGGCCTCCGGGGGTGACGGCCGGGGTGCCCTGGACCGGGGTGGAGGAGATCTTCGCGCCGTTGCCCTGGTAGCTGTCGTCGCGGAGGACGCCGAGGATCGGGTAGACCGGGATGCCCGTCTGGATCAGCTGGGAGGCGACCCACTTGGCCTGGTTGATCGGGATCGCGAAGCCCAGGCCGATGCTGCCGGACTGGCCGCCGCTCGTGCTCGAGCTGGTGGACTGGATCGCCGAGTCGATGCCGATGACCTGGCCTTCGGCGTTCATCAGCGGCCCGCCCGAGTTGCCCGGGTTGATCGACGCGTCCGTCTGCAGCGCGTTCATGTAGGACGTCTGCGAGGTGGACTGGTCGCCGGAGGCGACCGGGCGGTTCTTGGCGCTGACGATGCCCGAGGTGACCGTGCCGGAGAGCCCGAACGGCGCGCCGATGGCGATGGTGGTGTCGCCGACCTGGACCGCCTCGGAGTCACCGAGCGGGAGCGGGACCAGCTTTTCCTTGGGAACCGAGTCGAGCTTGATCACCGCGACGTCGTAACCCTGGGCGCGCCCCACGACGGACGCGTTGTAGCTCGACCCGTCGGCGAACTTCACCGTGAGCTTGCCGCCGCCGATCGAAGGGGCGACGACGTGGTTGTTGGTGAGGATGTGGCCCTGGGTGTCGAAGACGAAGCCGGTGCCCGTGCCGGACTCGGAGGAGCCGCTGGCCTCGATGGTGACCACGCTCGGCAGCGCCTTGGCCGCGATCGCGGCGATGGAGCCCGCCGGTCGACTGAGGCCGTTCGGGTTGCTGGCGGCGGTCACCGTGGTGCTGGAACCGGCGGTGTTGCGGCCCTCCAACCAGGAGCCGATACCGCCGCCGACCGCGCCCGCGACGATCGCCGTGGCGGCGAGCAGCGCGATGAACACGCCACGACGGCTCCCCGCCGACCTGGGCTTCTCGACGATCTGGCCCGCCCCGAAGGGACCGACCGGGGCGTCCGGGAGCGGCGGCATGGGCGCGGTCTGCCAGATCGGCGGCTGCTGCGGAGGCTGCGGCGGCCCGGAGGGAGCCTCGACCATCGGAGCAGGGGCAGAGACCGGCGCCGGTGCAACAGGAGGAGCGGGCGCCGGAGCGGGCGGCTCGACGAAGGGCGGGATCGGCGCGGCCGGTGCCGCAGGCTCGGCCGGAGCCGTCGGCGGCTGGTCCGCGACCGGCAGGCGCGCCGGGGGTGCGGGGAAGCCGGCGAGGTCGGGGTCGGCCGGGGGCGCGACCGGGGTACTCGCGGGCGCCTGCTCCGCCGGACGATCCGCCGGAGTCGCATCGGGGGCGGGGCGTTCCGACCCGTCGGGCCCACCCTCGTGCTCGGTGCTCACGAATCGACCTCCTTGATACCGGACCAACGGGCCCTAGCATTCCGCAGACGCTGTCGGGGCATCGTAAGTCCCAGCCGTGCGCGTGGCACCCCGGCCGCACTCCGGCCACCGCCGTGTTCCCGGGCTGTTCCCGCCCTGTTCCGCCCCGATCCGCCGTGATCCACCCGGATCCGCCCGGATCCAGCAGGGCCCAAAACCGGCTGCGGAGAGGCCCGACCAGCGTCCCCACCGGACGCCCAGCCCCTGGACAGGCCTTGGACGGTCACCGTACAAGCCGTACCATGCCTCGAAAACACGTACCAGCGCGCGGCGACGCGTGCTGAACCTGCACCATATTCATACGTATTCATATGCGCGGGAGCTTGGACCTCACTCCAGGCTGAGAGGGCAGCAGGCCGCAGGACGCGGCAGGGCAGCCGACCGCCTGAACCTGACCGGGTAATGCCGGCGTAGGGAGCTCTGCAGACGGCCATGTCCGCAACCCTTCAGCACGACCCCGACCACCTGGGCGCGGCGTCCGCACACGCGGCCGAGGCTCCGCTCGTCCTCGACACCGCGCCGCCGCGCACCCTCGGCTTCCGCGAGCAGGGCGCGCTCTGGGCCAACCTCGGCGTCAGCCTGATCGGCTTCTCCAGCGCCGCGACGGTGATGGTCAACTCCAGCAACAAGAACCTGGCGCTGGCCGCCTCGTTCACGGCGATCGTGGTCGGCACGGTCATCGGCACGCTGATGCTCGCGCTGGCGGCGATCATCGGCACGCGGACCGGCGCGCCCGCCATGGCCGTGCTGCGCGGGCTCTTCGGCACGAAGCTCTCCTACGTGCCGACGGTGCTCAACATCATCCAGTGCGTCGGCTGGGGCGTCTACGAGCTGACCGTGATCACCCAGGGCGCGCAGGCGCTCTACGGCGGCATTCCGCGCTGGGTCTACGTGCTGGCGGCCGGGGCGCTGACGACGGCGATGACGATCCGACCGCTGGGCTCGATCGCAGTGCTGCGCCGCTACGTCGCGATCGCGGTCGGCGTGTCGATGCTCTTCTTCACCATCCAGCTGGTCCGCCACGGCGTGCACAACCCCGGTGGGAGCAACTGGAACGGCTTCCTCTCCGCGACCGACTACGTGATCGCGGTCTCGATCTCCTTCGTGCCGCTGGCCGCCGACTACACCCGGCACTCGCGGACCGTGAAGGGCTCGTTCTGGGGCACCTTCACCGGCTACACCGTCGCGCAGATCTGGTGCTACATCGTCGGCGCGATCGCGCTGACCCAGGTCGGCGGCGACCCGAACAAGATCTTCTCCACCTTCACCGGGCTGACCGCCGGGTGGATCTTCTTCCTGGTGCTGGTGCTGCGCGAGGCCGACCAGTCCTTCGCGAACGTCTACTCGACCGCGATGTCGCTGCACAACCTCTTCCCGAGGGTGGACCGGCGCTGGCTGGCCGGCGGGATCGGCGTGCTGGTCACGGCGGTCGCGCTCAAGGTGACCACGCTCGGCGCGAACTACCAGACCTTCCTCGGTCTGATCGGCGCGGTCTTCGTTCCGCTGCTGGCGGTGCTGGCGGTCGACTTCTTCCTCGGCCGCGGCCGGGACGGCTGGGACATGTCCGAGCAGGCGCCGACGCGCTGGCTGGTGCTACTGCCGTGGGCGATCGGCTTCCTGCTGTACGAGCTGATCTCGCCGGCCGCGTTCCCCTGGTCGTGGTGGACCAACTTCTGGGCGGACGCGCAGGCGGACACCCACATCCATCCGACGTTCTGGACCTCGGCGTCGCTCTTCTCCTTCCTCGCGGCGGGCGCGGTGACCTTGGCGCTGACCCCGGTGCTGCGGAAGCAGGCCGACGCGACGGGCCCCGCCGACGCGGAGCCGGGCCAGGCGGAGGACGGCCCGGCGGAGGACGCCGCGCAGGAGGCGTGACCCGGGAGGTGTGACGCGGGAGGCCTGACCGGGGAGGCCTGCCGCAAAAGGCGTCACGCGGGAGGCGTGACGCGGAGCCATGACATGGGAGGCGTGACACGGTTGGGGACGGCGACCGCGTTCACCTGCGGTACACGCACGCCGCCTATCGTGGGGACGTGCACCCCCAGCCAGGCCCGACCGTGTCCGTCCCCTACCGGTCCACCACCCGCGTCATCGCCCACCGCGGCGCTTCCGGCACCTACGCCGAGCACACGCTCGCCGCGTACAAGCTGGCGATCGAGCAGGGCGCGGACGGACTGGAGTGCGACGTCCGGCTGACCGCCGACGGTCACCTCGTCTGCGTCCACGACCGCACGGTCAACCGGACCTCGAACGGACGTGGCGTCGTCTCCACGCTCGAACTCGCTCAGCTCTCCGAACTCGACTTCGGCGGCTGGAAGGCGGGCGACATCGAGGAGACCGACTGGACCTCGGCCGACCACACGTCGGTGCTCACCTTGGAGCGCCTGCTCGAACTCCACGCCGACGCCGGCCGTCACATCGAGCTGGCGATCGAGACCAAGCACCCCACCCGCTACGCCGGGCTGGTCGAGAAGCGGCTGATGGAGCTGCTGGGCCGGTTCGGCCTCGTCCCCTCCAAGGGCGAAGGCCCCTCCCCGGTACGGGTGATGAGCTTCTCGCAGCTCTCACTGCGGCGGATCCGCCAGATGGCGCCGGAACTGCCGACGGTCTTCCTGATGGAGCGGGTGCTGCCGTGGCTCCGCGACGGTTCGCTGCCGCACGGCGCGCGGATCGCCGGTCCCGGTATCGACGTGATCCGCGCCAACCCCGGCTACGTGGCGGCCCTGCACCGTGCCGGACAGCGGGTCCATGTCTGGACGGTGGACGAGCCGGAGGACGTCGAGCTCTGCCTGCGGCTGGGCGTCGAGGCGATCATCACCAACCATCCGCGGCGGGTGTTGGACCAACTCGGGAGATAGGACCCATACCGGCCGATGGATGCACAGGATGCTCCGGAATGGCTGGAAATTCCTCTGGGTCGTGGCTGGAATGCCATTCCGAACCCGTAGTCGAATGCGTAGCGTCACTATTCGGTGACGCGCTGTGAAATGCGCTGTGCGCGCCCTCTTCGAGCCCCCGGAAAGCCCGCCAAGGTGCGCAGTTTTCCGTTTTCGACTTGCCCTTACCGGGCATTCACACCCTGGCGCAAGACGAAGGAGGAGGTCCGGGGGTGGCCGTGGTGGTGGCGCATGAGGTGCCGACTTCTTCGTCGACCATGGCAGTGCCACATGGTCCGGAGAGCGTACGGACGGCACGTCGTAGGTTGCGCGAGGATCTCGGTGAGCACCTGGTGCCCGAGGGCGTGATAGACGACGCGGTACTGATCCTCTCGGAGTTGCTCAGCAACGCGTGCAGGCACGCGAGACCGCTGGAGCGGGAACGCGGGCTCGCGGCGGGGCTCATGGGGACGCTGGCGGAGGAGCAGGAAGAGGTCCTGGTCGGCTGGGAACTGCACAGCGACGGGCTGCTGACCGTCGAGGTGACGGACGGCGGCGGACCCACCCGCCCGCGGCGGTCGGCCCCGTCCCTGACCGCACGGGGTGGACGCGGCCTGGGGATTGTCGGCCAACTCGCCTCGGAGTGGGGCGTCCGCGACGCGCCCGGCGAGGTGACGGTGTGGGCGGTGTTGCGCGTCCGCGCACGCCACGCACGCAGGGACGCGGAGGCGGAGACCGCGGCGGCCGCGAGCTGAATCAATCTTGGCACACGGGGAAGTTGCACCATCAGGGGCGCGGGGAACTGCGCGAGAAACCACGGATGAGCGGATGGCCCTGAACGTTCGGGGCTCCACCTGCGTGGGTCGCGCAGTTCCTCGCGCCCCTGAGGTGATTGCAACTACCTGCGGCAGCGAACATCCAGGCAGTCGCGCCCACGCGGCGAAGCCGCAGGGTGCCGCAGCGGCAGACGGACAACGGGCCCACCGTCAGACCCGTACGCTCTCCCGGAGGGAATCAGTTCCGTTCCGTTCCACCGGGAGTACGCACCATGGCCAAGAAGAAGGCCCCGCTCACCAGCACCCCCGTCACCGACGGGCCCGTGCCCGTTGTCGGCGCGCGCGAGGCGTGCCCCTGTGGGTCGGGGCGGCGGTACAAGGCGTGCCACGGGCGTGCCGCCGCGCATGCCGTCGCGGAGCTGGTGCAGCGGCCGTTCGAGGGGCTGCCCGGGGAGGGCGACTGGGTCGCCCTGCGCGAGCTGGTCCCGGCCGCGACCGCGCCGCTGACGGTGACCGCCGAGACGCTGGCGACGGCCGAGGGTGACGTTCCGTCAGTGACGCTGGTGACCGTGCTCCCGATGGCCTGGCCGGCCATGCGTCGGCAGGACGGCAGCATCATGCTCGGGCTCCAGACCCAGACCTCCTCCGGCGATCTGAGCCGAGACCTCGCGGACGCGCTGGTGCAGGCGCTCGCCGCCGAGCCGGGCAGCCCCGTGCCGCCGCGGCGTCCCGCGCCGGAGGGGCCGCGTCTGCAGCAACTGCTGGACCTGGAAGCGCCGTTCGAGCCGACCGTGCACACCGGCTTCGAGTACTGGCTGGAGGACGCCTCGGCCGCGACCGGTGAGGTCGCCGCCTCGCTGGAGCAGGCCAACGCCGCCGTCATCCCGACCGAGAAGCTGGAGTCGGTGCCGCAGGCGTACTGGTGCGCCGCGCCGGACCGGAACCACCTGCGCTGGGTGATGCCGCACGAGGAGGAGGCGCTGCTGGACGCGCTGGCCCGCCTGGCCGCCTCGGGCGAGGCCTCGCTGGGCGAGGGGACCAAGCTGGTCGGCTCGTTCCGGGCGCACGGTCTGGTCGTGCCGGTCTGGGACCTGCCGCAGTCGATGACCCCAGCGGACTGCGAGAAGCCGGCCGCCGCGTTCGCCGAGCGGCTGGCCGCCACGCTGGAGCGCGGGGGCGCGCTCAGCGCGGAGGAGCGGAAGGCGCGCGCCGGTCTGGTGAACCGCCAGGTCACCCTCAGCTGAATTCCCGTCACCTATCGCTACCCGATATCGGGACCGGGGCGGACTGACCGTCAGTCCGCCCCGGAATACCGTGATCTGCGTCACATACCTTGGTCGAAACCCGGAAATTCCGGGGAAAGACTTCGCTCCAGGGAATTTGCTTGCGGCCCGGAATTTGTTACGGTTTAAACAGCCCGGTCGCTGGTGCATCCCCCGTCGCCAGCGGCCGGGCCTTTGCCTGCTACCGGCAGGGTTGGCAACACCACCCGCCTGGGAGCTTTCACGGCGCCAGGGTCGCGCCGTCCGGCGTGGCGACGCTCGCCGCGACCAGGGCCTCCACCAGATCACTCACCGACGGCAGCCATGGCTGCTCCCGCGTCGAGAGCGGACGCCGGACCCAGCGCATCGCGCCCGCGCCGGTCCGCGAGGGCGGCAGTACGACGTAGCCGCCGGGGCCGTGGTAGCGCAGGCTGGTCGGCACCCACTCCTGGGCCACCAGCAGTTCGCCCAGCTCCGGGAACGAGTAGGGCGCGACGAGCAGCACGTAGCGGGTCGGCGTGGCGATCACCGGACCGATCGGCACGCGCAGCGCGTCGAAGTAGTCGAGCACCCGCGCACCCGCCTCCGCGGGCAGGCTCAGCGCGCAGACCTGGCCGCCCGTCGCCACCAGCACCGGCGCCTCGGGACGGCGGGACCACCACCAGCGGATCATCCGGTCGTCCGTCGTGGCCGCGAGCAGCTTCGGCTCGTGGGGATGGGCGCCGGGAACCTGGCAGTCCGGCCGAGGGCAGCGACAGCCGCCCCCCGGGGCCGCGCCGACGCCCGGCAGCACCGGCCACCCCCAACCCCTGGCCGCCGTTCTTGCCGCGCCGAGAAACCGGCCCCTGGTCCGCAGCCGCCCGGCCCTGCGCCCAGCCCTGTATACGGCCCTACCGACGGCTCTGCCGACGGCCTTACCGACGAGTGTTGACACCCCGCGCATGAGCACTCGTTCCTTTCCGTGACGGTCAAGGATCGGTAGGTGACCTCGCGCAACGAGAAGCGCACCACGCCCACCGCGCCTGCGGTACCTGGCTGGAGGTGGCGCCAGGGTGGCGCATGCTCGCCCGGCCGGATCGACCGACCGCAACACTGCCGCCCCGTAACGGTTCTGTACCCACCGAAGGCACGCACGAGCACGTTCTCTGTCGAGACTGACGCATCGTCCGGATTGACGCACGACGAGCGAGGATGGTTCCTCCGTTCGGGGTATTCACCCTGTCTGGTACGGAGGGGTCTGCTAGGGGGCAACCGACCGTACGATCCCCGGATGGACCCGGATTTCGCGTCGGCCCACGAGGCTGACACCTCATCAATTCCGCACCCCGACGGGGCTTCGGAGCAGAAGCCCGGCGAGAATCCCGGAGCGGGGCCCGACCCACGGCCCGCCGCTCCGGAGTTCGCCCTGGTGATCCGCGCGCACAACGACGCGTCGCGGATCGCCTTGACTGTACTCGCGGCGCGCCGACTACCGCAGGTCCGCGCCGTGCTGGTGCTGGAGTCGGGGTCGACGGACTCCACCCGGCGGGTCGCCCTGGACAGCGGTGCGACGCTGCTCGCGGACGAGGCCGATCTGGCCGGATACACGCCCCTGCCACTGCTGTGCATCCGCCCCAGCCGGGAGGGCGGCGCGACGCACGCACTCGACGAGGTGCTGCCGCTGGTGGGTCCGGTCGCCTCGGGCGCGGCGGACATGGCCCTCGGCTGGTGCCCGGCCGAGGGCCGGGGCCGGGCCGCCGAACGGCTGGAACGTCGCGGCCTGGCCCGCGCGGGCCTCGCACTGCCCCGTGCATCCGGTGCGTCCGGGGCGTCCGGCAGGCCCGGCGTGCTGACCGGCGAGTACTGCCTGACCAGCGCGGCTTTCGCCGCCAGCTGGCCACCGGCGTCCGGGGCGGGGGAGCTGGTCGGCAGGGCGGCGGACCTGCTCCGGGCCGGGCTGCGGGTGGCGCCGGTCCAGCTCGAACCGCCGCGCCTGATGCGTCCGCTGGGGCTGCGCGAGCGCCGGGAAGTGGCCCGTGCGCTGCGGGGACGACGTTCCGTTACCGGCGGGGGCGCATAAATCGATAGTTGAAACGATCAATCGCACCGATGTTTTTCGGCCAAATATTCGGGCAAAGACACCAACCACGTGGCAGCGGACAGTTCTGGACATCACCCGATCGGTGTGTGTAGAAGAGACTCATTAATTGCCGTATGGCATGACATGGGGGTGCATAGTGATTCAATTCAGACAAAACTTTAAGAATCCAGCATCACTCTTTGTAGTTATCGCAGGTGCGGGCCATGGCTGAGCATCACACCACCCTGGGGCTTCCCGCGCCCACGAGCCCTGCTGAAACGATCAGCGGAGAACCGATCGCTGCCCTCCGCGAGCGCTCCGCCGACGACCCCCTGGCTGATTTGACCACCCTGTACGACCTGACCGACCGGCTCAGCGGCGCAGCCGACCTGGAGGCGGCCCTCACCGGCCTGCTGGCCGACGGCGCCGCGCTGATCGGCGCCCGGCGCGGCATGCTGCTGCTGACCCAGCCGAGCACCACCCTCGGCCTCGGCCTGGACCGCGCCGCCCTGGGCGCGCTGGAGACCGTCCCGGCCGCGCAGATCCTGCGCGCCGCCGGCGGCGAACCGACCGGAGACCGGTTCCGGGAGGTCGCCCACCAGCTCGGCATCGGCGCGTCCTACGCCCAGCCGCTGGCCGACCTGGGCTCGGTCGTCTGGTTCTACGACACCCCCGCACAGCCGACCGAACGCGAGCAGCGCCTCGCCGGGCTCTACTGCGCGTCCGCCGCCCGGCTGCTGGCCAAGGAACTCGACCGCGACCGGCTGCGCCGCACCGCCGACGCGCTCCGTCGCGGCCTGCTCCCCGGCACGTTGCCGCGCGTCGGCGGCATGCGGCTCGCCGCGCGCTGCGTCACCGCCGGGCTGGAGAGCGCGGGCGGCTGCGACTGGTACGACGCGATCTCGCTCCCGGAAGGCGCCCTCGCACTGAGCGTCGGCAGCGTCACCGGCGGCGGCGCGGACTCCGCAGCCGCGATGGGCCGCCTGCGGGCGGCGCTGCGCGCGTACGCGGTGCTGGAGGGCGAGGACCCGGTCGCCGTGCTCGGCGATCTGGAGCTGCTGCTCAAGAGCACGGAACCCGCCCGGACGGCGACGGCGCTGTACGCATTCGTCGAGCCCTCGGCCCGCCGGCTCTCCCTGGCCGGGGCGGGCCAGTGCCCGCCGCTGCTGGTGACCTCGTTCGGGGCCTCGTTCGTGGAGACCTCGCTGAGCGCGCCGCTGGGCATGCTGAGCTGCTGGGAAGCGCCGGGCGTGGAGCTGCGGGCCGACCGCGGCGACGTGCTCCTCCTCTACACCGACGGGCTGGCCCGCCGCTGCGGCGAGGAGTCCCTCCACGCCGGCCAGACCCGCCTGCGCGCGGCCGCGGCGGAGGCGCCGCGGGATGTCCGCCAGGACCCGGAACGTTTCTGCGCGTACCTGCTCGACGCGTGCGTCGGCGCGGCGGAGCCGCTGCCGGGTGCGGATGACCTGGTGCTCCTGGCCGCACGCTTCGACTGAGGGACAGTTGCACCATCAGGGGCGCGAGGAACTGCGCGAACAACCCATGATGAGCGGATGGCCCTGCTCGTTCGGCCTGCTACCTGGGTGGCGTGGGGGTCCCCCCGCCGAAGGCAGGGGTGGGGGTCCCCCCGCCGAAGGCAGGGGTGGGGGTCCCCCCGCCGAAGGCAGGGGTGGGGGTCCCCCCGCCGAAGGCAGGGGGATTGTCGCGCCCACGCGGCGGAGCCGCACATGAGCAGAGCCCCGCGCCCCCAGATAGTGCAACGTCTCCGCCTGCCCAAAGCCCTGTCCTCCGACTCGGCCGCGGCCGTACTCTTGTACGGACTGCAAGCCGCTGACACCCCTGACAGCGGCCTTGCGTTCCCCGTACCACGAGGAGGCGACACAGCGTGACCGAGGACGATCTCGCTCCCGAGACCGACGAGCTGACCGAGGCGGCGGAGTCCGCCGAGGACAAGCCGATCAAGCAGCGGAAGAACGGTCTCTACCCCGCCATCTCCGACGAGCTGACCGCCGTCATGAAGAGCGGCTGGGCCGACACCGAGCTGCGGGACCTCGTCCCGGCCGAGCAGTCCGCGTACGCGGCCAAGCGACGGGCCGCGCTGTCCGCGCGTTTCCCCGGGGACCGGATCGTCGTGCCGGCCGGAAACCTGAAGACCCGGTCCAACGACACCGAGTACAGCTTCCGCGCCGCCACGGAGTACGTGCACCTCACCGGTGACCAGACCGAGGACGCCGTCCTGGTGCTGGAGCCGCGCGGTGAGGGCGACGAGGGCCACGACGCGTACCTCTACCTGCTCCCCCGCTCGGACCGGGAGAACGGCGAGTTCTGGCTGAGCGGCCAGGGCGAGCTGTGGGTCGGCCGTCGGCACAGCCTGACCGAGGCCGAGGCGCTGCTCGGGCTGCCGGCCAAGGACGTGCGCAAGGCGGCGGAGGAGCTGGCCGGGCAGGCCGACGAGCGTCCGGCGACGACCCGCGTGCTGCGCGGGCACGACGCGGCGATCGAGACCGCGCTGGCCCCGCACACCACCAAGCACGGTGACGACGAGCTGCGCGTCTTCCTCAGCGAGCTGCGCCTGGTCAAGGACGAGTGGGAGATCGGCCAGCTGCAGGCCGCCTGCGACGCGACCACCAAGGGCTTCACCGACGTGGTGCGCGAGCTGGCGCAGGCGGTGGCCACCTCGGAGCGCTGGATCGAGGGCACCTTCTTCCGTCGCGCCCGGGTCGAGGGCAACGACATCGGCTACGGCTCGATCTGCGCCGCAGGCCCGCACGCGACAACGCTGCACTGGGTCCGCAACGATGGCGAGGTCCGCCCGGGCGAGCTGCTGCTGCTGGACGCGGGCGTGGAGACGTCGACCCTCTACACCGCCGACGTCACCCGCACCCTGCCGATCAGCGGCACCTTCAACGAGCTGCAGCGGAAGATCTACCAGGCCGTCCTGGACGCCCAGGAGGCAGGAATCGCGGCCGTCAAGCCGGGCGCCCGCTACCGCGACTTCCACGAGGCGGCGCAGCAGGTCCTGGCCGAGCGGCTGGTCGAGTGGGGCCTGCTGGAGGGCCCGGTGGAGCGCGTGCTGGAGCTGGGGCTGCAGCGTCGCTGGACCCTGCACGGCACCGGCCACATGCTCGGCCTGGACGTGCACGACTGCGCCCACGCCCGCGTCGACTCCTACGTCGACTGCGTGCTGGAGCCGGGCATCGTGCTGACCGTCGAGCCGGGTCTGTACTTCCAGGCCGACGACGAGCTGGTCCCGGAGGAGTACCGCGGCATCGGCGTCCGGATCGAGGACGACATCCTGGTGACGGCCGACGGCAACCGCAACCTCTCCGCGGCCCTGCCGCGCACGGTCGAGGACGTCGAGAGCTGGATGGCGAGCCTCAAGGGCTGACACCGAAACGGGTGAGGGGGTCACGGAGCGGCGGCCTGCCGCTCCGTGACCCCGTGTCAGTTCACTTCGTGTCAGTTCACTTCGCCGCGGCCTCGCCGCGGTCCGCGTTGGCCAGGACGGCCTGACGGAACCAGACGGCAGCGCCCGGCGCGACCTTCTCGTAGTACTCGGTGAACCGCGGGTCCGAGATGTACATCTCGGCCATGCAGCGGTGGAACCCGAACGAGACGTCGTGGAAACGCCGGGTGATGTGCCGGCGGTGGTCCTCCGCGATCGCCATCGCCTGTTCGCTGTCCGGCGCGGCACCGGCCCCGATCGCCTCGGCGATGCGTGCGTTGAGCGCGTCGCCCTCGGCCTTGATCTCGACCCAGTCCTCCTTGGAGTACCGCGCCGCGCGCTGCTGGGACTGCTTCCAGGCGTCGGTGTCGCCCCAGCGCGCCTCCGCCTCCTCCTGGTGGTCGACGTAGTCCTCGCCGAAGACCTCGAACTTCTCCTCGGGGGTCAGTTGGATCCCCATCTTCCTCGCCTCCAGTGCGTGCTCCACGGACGCGACCATCTCCTGGAGCCGTTCGATCCGCCCCAGCAGCAGACTGCGCTGGCGGCGCAGGTGCTCGCTCGGGCTGACGCCCTGGTCGTCCAGGATGGTCGCGATGTCGTCGAGGGAGAAGCCGAGCTCCCGGTAGAAGAGGATCTGCTGCAGCCGGTCCAGGTCCGCGTCGTCGTAGCGGCGGTAGCCGGACGGGGTGCGACCGCTGGGCTGGAGCAGCTTGATCTCGTCGTAGTGGTGCAGGGTCCGCACGGTCACCTTGGCGAACCGTGAGACCTGACCGACCGAGTAGCTCATGGGGCTCTTTCCTCTCCCTCGTGCTCCCAGCCTGCGGCCTCACGTGACGTGAGGGTCAAGCGGGAATCGTGCCGGGGAGGGGAGGCCTGTTGTCAGGACGCCTGCGCGAACGGGCGGTCCCGGTAGGTGAGGGTCTTGTCGAAACGGACCACCGCGCCGCGTCTCGGGTGGTTGCGGAACTGCACGTCGTCGGAGAGCGCCCGGATCAGCAGCAGGCCGCGTCCGCTCTCGGACGAGTCGGGCACCGGCGCGAAGGCGACCGCCGCGCTCCCGACAGCCGAAGGGCGGGGACGCGAAGCGCGTGCCCGCCCGTGGCTCTGACCCAGGCCCTGGCTCTGGCTCTGGCTCTGGCCGTGACTCTGGCTGTGGCCGAGCGCATGGCGTCCCATACGGGCGGCGAAGCCGGGACCGGAGTCGGTCACCTCGATCCGCAGGCGGTTCCCCTCGATCGTCGCCGTCACCTGGAAGCCGTCGTCCTCAGCGGCGGCCGCGCCGGGACACGCGTGCTCGACTGCGTTGGCGCACGCCTCGGTCAGCGCGACGCCGACCTCGTAGGAGATGTCCGGGTCCACGCCGGCGGTGGCCATGGTGCCGAGGAGGATGCGGCGGGCCAGCGGAACGCTGGCGGGTTCGCGCCTGAGGTGGAGAGACCACCAGATGTCCACGGCAGGCTCCTTCTGGCTCCGGCTCCACATACCAGTAGGTATTGCCGACCCGCCGAAGAATGAACCGCTTCGGGCGGATCTTGTCGCTCTCTTGGCGGAGTGTCGGGGGCGAGGGCGTGGTCCGGGTCTCGTCCGGGCGGCCGCGCACCGCCAGGCGCACGCCGGAGCGCATGGGGGTCGCACGTTCGGTCCCGTTTCAGCCCTGGGTTTCCCTGGGCCCTCCCGACAAGGGAAGACTCCGGCCATTTCCGCCCCCGTGGGCCTGCTCCGTACACCCCTCTGAGAGACTGTCCCGCGTCATGACCGCCTTCCGCGCCCCGCGCGCCGCCAGCCTGGACCTTCGCCTGCTGCGGGCTCTGCCCTTCGCGACGGTCTGCGTCCTGGTGTCCGCGCTCGGGCACGCGCTGGGCGGCGGCGGCTCGGTGCCGCTGCCGACACTGCTGGTCGGACTCGTGCTGGTGCTGCTGGCAAGCACCGCCCTGGCCGGACGCGAACGCGGCCTGCCGGCGATCGCCTCGGCGCTCGCCGTCGGCGAGCTCGGGCTGCACGCCCTCTTCCACCTCTGCGCCGGTGCCTCCGGGATGAGCGGGATGACGGGCATGGCCGGGATGCCCGGGATGAGCGGGGCAGGCGGCGGAACGCCGTCCGCGCTGCTGCAGCTCGCGGCACGGCTGCTCTGCGGGCCCGGCCCCGACGGCACCCTGGCGCTGCCTCCGGGCACGACGGCCAGCCAGATCGTCAGCCAGGCCGGCTTCGACCCGCATCTCTATCTCGCCTCGCTCCCGACCGCTCCGGCCGCCCACGGTGTGGGCGCCGTCTGCGCGATGCTCGGGCTCACCCCGCTGATGGTGCTCGGCCACCTGCTGGCCGCGCTGGTCGCAGGCTGGTGGCTGCGGGGCGGCGAGGCCGCGGTCTGGCGGCTGCTGGGCCTGGCCCTCGCGCCGCTGGGCCAGTTGCTCCGGCTGGCCCTGGCGCTGCTCGCCGGGCTCACCACGATCGGCGTCCCCCCCGCACGGCGCTGGGCCGTGGACGACTGGCGGCTTCCCGCACACGCGCTGCTGCGCCACCAACTGGTCCGGCGCGGTCCCCCGCGCGCTCTCCTGGCCTGACCGTCCGTCCGCCATACCCGTCCCGCTTCCCCGACCTGCCTGTCCGGTCGGTGTACGCACGATGGGTCGGCGGGGTGGTTGGTCGGGCCCTGTGATTCCTGCCGAGTCCCGCCGGTGCGGCGACTCCGTTCCGCCCGCCGTGGACAACCGGTCCACCGGCGGCCACAGGTCTTCAGGATCTCCAGGAGAGAACCACCCATGCGCATGAGCGCCTTCTCTGTCCGCTCGCTCCGTTCCGTCCGCTCCGTCCGTTCCGCCCGCGTCGCGGTGCCCGCCGCGCTGGCCGCCGCAGGCGTCGTGCTGCTGGCCGTGCCCGCGTCCGCGCACGTCACCGTGCAGCCGAACTCCGCCGCCGCCGGTGCGGCGGACCAGGTCTTCGCCTTCCGGGTGCCGAACGAGTCGGACACCGCCTCGACGGTCAAGGTCGACGTCTACTTCCCGACCGACCACCCGATCGCCTCCGCGCTGGTCGAGCAGGTGCCGGGCTGGACCGCAGCGGTCCAGACGGCCAAGCTGGCCACCCCGATCCAGACCGACGACGGCCCGGTCACCAACGCGGTCTCCGAGATCACCTGGACCGGCGGCAAGATCGCCCCCGGCCAGTACCAGGACTTCACCGTCGACTTCGGCCAGCTGCCGACCGACACCAAGCAGCTCAGCTTCAAGACCCTGCAGACCTACTCCGACGGCACGGTCGTCCGCTGGATCGACACCCCCGCCGCGGCCGGTCAGCCCGACCCCGCGCACCCGGCTCCGACGCTCAACCTGACCGCCGCGTCCAGCAGCGCCACCACGTCCGGCTCCAGCGGCAGCACCGGCAGCACCACGCAGACGGCGTCGGCCACGTCCGACAGCGGCTCGGCGACCGACACGGCCGCCCGGGTGCTGGCCGGCGTCGGCCTGGTCGTCGGCCTCGCCGGTGTCGTCTTCGGCTTCCTCGGCTGGCGTCGCGGCGGACGCCGCGGCAGCGCCGCCTGATCCGGCACTGATCGGAGGGGTGGGGCCGCACCCCGGCCCTGCCCCTCCTCCGCCGCCTGACCGTCCGTCCGTCTTACCGTCCGTCCGCCTTACCGCTGCCGATCCCCGCGATCGCCAGAGAGCGAGTTCACCGCAATGGCCTCCCACCCCTTCTCCGCGCCCACCCGTCGTTCCGTGCTGCTCGGCTCGGTCGGCGGCGCCGCCGCACTGCTGCTGTCGGCGTGCGGCTCGTCCTCGTCCTCGACCGGCTCGGCAGGCGCCGGGTCCGGGGACCCGCAGATCGACTCCGCCCAGCAGAACGGCCCGTACCAGGGCACCTACATGCCGCGGACCTTCGACAAGCCTGCCGTCACGCTGACCGACACCAGCGGCAAGCCCTTCAACCTGGCCACCGGCACGGCGGGCAAGGCGACGCTGCTCTACTTCGGCTACACGAAGTGCCCCGACGTCTGCCCGACGACGATGGGCGACATCGCCGTGGCCGTCTCCAAGCTGCCCAAGGCGCAGCAGAGCCAGATCGACGTGGTCTTCGTGACGACCGACCCCGACCACGACACCCCGGGCACGATCCGCAGCTGGCTCAACTCCTTCAACCCGAACTTCATCGGCCTGACCGGCGACATCAAGACGGTCATCTCGGCCGCCGCCTCGGTCGGCGTCTACGTCGCCGCTCCGGCCAAAGGCCAGGAGCCCGTCCACGGCGCGCAGACGCTCGGCTTCCTGCCGACCGACAACAAGGCGCACCTCCTCTACACCAGCGGCACCACCTCGGCTGTCTTCGGGCACGACCTGCCGTACCTGATCAAGGGTGTGACGGTGTGACGGGCCGTCACCGGGCGCTGATCGCCCTGGCCGTCGCCGCGCCGCTGCTGGCGGCGGGTTGCTCGTCGCCGGGTACGTCGTCCCAGGCCACGTCGTCCGCAGCCGCGTCCACCACGGCGGACGCGGGGACCGGGACGCCCAAGCTGAGCGTCTCCGGCGCGTACATACCGCTGCCGTCCGCGCCGGACATGGCGGCCGGCTACTTCGTGCTCACCAACGCGGGTGACAAGGCGGCACGGCTGACCGGCGTCACGAGCACGCAGGCGCAGAGTGTGTCGATGCACCAGAGCACCGCCACCACCATGGTCGACCTGCCCTCGGTCACCGTCCCGGCGCACGGCCAGGTGGCTTTCGCCCGGGACGGCAGGCATCTGATGCTCATGGGGCTCGCCGCCCAGCCCAAGGTCGGTCAGCACATCGCGCTGACCCTGCGCTTCGACGACGCCGCTCCGCTCGACGTCGAAGCAACCGTCCAGCCGCTGACGTACCAGCCGGGACAGTGAGGACGTAACGATGAAGCGCACCGTCCGCTCCGCCGCGGCGCTGTTCTGCCTGCTTGCGACACTGCTGCTGGGAAGCGCGGGGGTGGCCTCGGCGCACGCCGCGCTGCTGTCGACCGACCCCTCTCAGGGGACCGTGCTGGCCGTCGCGCCGAGCACGGTGACGCTGCACTTCAGCGAGTCGGTGACGCTGGAGACCGGTGCGGTGCGCGTGTTCGACCCCAACGGCAAGCAGGTCGACACCGGCACGGCCGGGCACGCGGGGAGCGACCCGTCGACCGCGAGCGTGTCGCTGAACCCCGCCCTGGACCAGACCCAGGGCACCTACACCGTGGCGTGGCGGGTGATCTCCGCCGACACCCACCCCGTCGCCGGGGCGTTCACCTTCTCCATCGGCCGGACCACCTCCCCTGCGGCGCTGTCCGGAGTCGAGAGCAACTCGGGGTCCGCCTCGACCGGATTCCTCTACGGCCTCTCGCGTTCGGTCCAGTACGGGACGTTCGCGCTGCTGGCCGGGTCGGTGGCGCTGGTGCTGCTCGGCTGGCCGGGCGGGCTGCGGCTGCGCTCGGTGCAGCGGCTGATGCTCACCGGCTGGGCCGGACTGCTGCTGTCGACCCTGGCCGAGCTGGCGCTACGCGGGACGTACGAGGCCGGGACCGGGCTCGGCAAGGTCTTCGACCTGAGCCTGCTGCGGCAGGTGCTGGGCGAGAAGCTTGGCGTGCTGCTGGCCGTGCGGGTGCTGCTGCTCGCGGGCGCGGGCGTCTTCCTGGCGCTGCTCTCCGGACACACGGGCGCGAGCGACCCGGCGGGTCAGGACGCGGGCGCCGGCGACGGCGTGGAGCGGCGGCGACGGATCTGGCTGGGCATCGTGGGCGCGGTGCTGGCCGTCGCGATCGCGCTGACGTGGCCGCTCGGCGACCACGCCTCGGTCGGCATGCAGGTCCCGCTGGCGATCACGTCGGACACCGTCCACGTCCTGGCGATGGGCCTGTGGCTCGGCGGACTGGCGACCGTCCTGGTCGGCCTGCGTCGGTCCACGGCGGACGGTGGCATCGGCGTCGCGGGCGTGCAGCGGTTCAGCGCGGTGGCACTCGGCGCGGTCACCGCGCTCGCGGTCACCGGCGTCTACCAGGCGTGGCGCGGCCTCGGCTCCTGGTCCGCGTTGACCTCGACCACCTACGGGCGGCTGCTGCTGGTCAAGATCGGCGCGGTCGCGGTGATCCTCGGGGGTGCGTGGATGTCGCGCCGCTGGCTCTCCCTGCTGCGCGCCGACCCGGCAGAGCAGCAGGCCGACGCGGCGGAGGCGCTGGTCGCCGTCGGCGCACCGGCCGTCGAGGCGGGGGTCGAGGTCGGGGCGGATGTCGGGGCCGGGACGGAGGCTCAGGTCGGGGCTGAGGGTCAGGCCCGGGCCGGGGTCGGGTCCGGGTCCGAGGTCGGGTCCGGGTCCGGTCCCGGGTCCGAGGTGGACGCGGAGCGCGCCGCGCAGTTGGCGCGGCAGGCAAAGGCGCGGCGGCAGGCCAGCGTGCGCAAGGCGCACCAGGCCGCCCCCGCCCGGGGCATGCTGCTGCGGTCGGTCGCGCTGGAGGCGGTCTTCGCCGTCGTCGTGCTGGGCGTGACCACGGTGCTGACCAACTCCGCGCCGGGCCGTGCCGTCGCCGAGCAGCAAGCCGCGACCGCCGCCGCCAACCGGGGCCCGGTCGACGTGACGCTCCCCTACGACACCGGCGGCAGCACCGCGTCCGCCAAGGGAAAGATCACCGTCGACATCGACCCGGCCCGGACTGGGACCAACACGATGCACGCCTACCTCTACGACTCCACCGGCAAGCCGGTCGACGTCCCCGAGGTCGATGTGACGGTCAGTCTGGCCGCCCGCAGCCTGGGACCGATGCCGGTCAAGGTGGACCACCTCGACATCGGCCACTGGGGCGCGGCGGGCCTGGAGCTCCCGCTGCCCGGCACCTGGACCCTGGCGGTCACCATCCGCTCGGACGCCATCGACGAGACCACCGTGACCACCCCGGTCACGGTCGGTTGAGCCACCGGAATCCGAACCACGCACACACGCACGCGTACGAGAAGCAAGTTGAGCACAGGTTGAGCACAGAGCGATGACCGACGAGGACAACAACCACCCCCGCCCCACCCCCCGGACCGTCTCCCGGCGTCGCCTGCTCGGCGCGGCGGGAGTCGGCGGCGCGGCCGGGATCGCGCTCGGAGTCGGCGGCTACGCGCTGGCCGACGCCGGAGGCGACCCGGCTGCCACGACCGGCGGCAGCGGCGACGGCGCGGCGCTGGCCGGCCTCGGCGCCGACGCCGTGCCGTTCCACGGCACGCACCAGGCGGGCATCGTCGAGCCGATGCAGTCGACGCTGCACGCCACGGCGTTCGACCTCACCTCCGGGACCGGCCGCCCCGGGCTGGTGTCGTTGATGAAGCGCTGGTCCGCCGCAGCCGCCGCGATGGCGGAGGGCCGGACGCCACCAGGCCTGACGGATGATCAGGTCGCCCTGGACGCAGGCCCGAGCTCGCTGACGGTCACCTTCGGCTTCGGCGCCCCGGTCTTCACCAAGGCCGGGCTGACCGCCCAACTCCCCTCCCAGCTCACGCCGTTGCCGCCCTTCCCGGAGGACCAGCTGGACCGCGCGCGCAGCGACGGGGACCTGTGGGTGCAGGTCCGCGCCGACGATCCGCTGGTGGCGTACCACGCGATGCGGACGCTGCAGCGGCTCGCCGTGGGCCAGGCCGCGCCGCGCTGGCAGACGACCGGGTTCAGCCGCGCGCCCGGCGCGACGCGCGAGCCGATGACCGGCCGCAACCTGATGGGCCAGATCGACGGCACCAACAACCCCAAGCCGGGCAGCGCGGGCTTCGACGCGACGGTCTTCGTCCCGGCGAACGCCACGGCTGCCACCGCCGCCGGACAGCCGTCCTGGATGGCAGGCGGCAGCTACGCGGTCTTCCGGCGGATCCGGATGCTGCTCGACACCTGGGACCAGCAGTCGCTGGACGTGCAGCAGCGCACGATCGGGCGGCGCAAGGACAACGGCGCACCGCTCTCCGGCGGGCCGGGCAGCAGCGAGACCACGACCGTCGACCTCGAATCGTTCGACCCCGACGGCTCGCTGGCGATCCCGGGCGACGCGCACATCCGGGTCGCCGCCGCCGCGTCCAACCAGGGCGCGGCCATGCTGCGGCGCGGCTACTCGTACCACGACGGCTACCGCCCGGACGGTGCGCCCGACGCGGGGCTGCTCTTCGTCGCGTTCCAGGCCGACCCGATGAACGGCTTCGTCCCGGTGCAGCGGAAGTTGGCCCGCGGCGACGCGCTGTCGCGGTTCCTGGTGCACGAGTCGAGCGGCCTCTACGCGGTGCCGGGCGGCGCGAGCCCCGACGGCTACGTCGGCCAGGCGCTGCTGGAGTCCTGATCCCCGGGCCCAGCGGAATTCGAGGGGCCCGGCGAATCCTGGGACCCTGGGAAGGGACCTGGGTCGCCTTACCGTGGCCCGCGTCCAGCCCGCAAGACCACGCGTCCCCGGTGGCGCGGAGTCGTTAACGTTACGTCCGTGCAGCGAGCAACCAGGCGTGCACCCTTGGAGGTCACCGTGTCCCCGAACCGATACACCTACCTCGGTCCCGAGGGCACCTTTACCGAGGCGGCGCTGCGGACCCTGCCGGAGGCGGCGACCCGCGAGCTGGTGCCGTCCGTGTCCGTGCCGGCCGCGCTGGACGCAGTGCGCAACGGCGAGGCCTCGGCCGCGCTGGTGCCGATCGAGAACTCCGTCGAGGGCGGCATCCGGCAGACCATGGACGAGCTGGCCCAGGGCGAGCCGTTGATGATCTACCGCGAGGTGCTGCTGCCGATCGCCTTCGCCCTGCTGGTCCGGCCCGGCACCACGCTGGCCGACGTGAAGACGGTCACCGGCCACCCGGCCGCGCAGCCGCAGGTCCGGCACTGGCTCTCGCAGCACCTGCCGAACGCGGACTGGGAGTCGGCGGCGTCCAACGCCGACGGCGCCCGCCTGGTCCAGGAGGGCCGCTACGACGGCGCGTTCGCGGGCGAGTTCGCCGCGCCGCTCTACCACCTGGAGCCGCTGGCCGCCGAGATCCACGACGCGGCCAACGCGACCACCCGCTTCGTGCTGGTCGGCCGGCCGGGCCGTCCGTCCGCGCCGACGGGTGCGGACAAGACCTCGGCGGTGTTCTGGCTGGAGGACGACCACCCGGGCGCGCTGCTGGAGCTGTTGCAGGAGTTCGCGGTGCGCGGCGTCAACCTGATGCGCATCGAGTCCCGCCCGACCGGGGAGGGCCTGGGCAAGTACTGCTTCGCGGTGGACGCCGAGGGGCACATCACCGACCGCCGGGTCTCGGAGGCGCTGATGGGTCTGCACCGGATCTGCCCGCAGGTGCGCTTCCTCGGCTCCTATCCGCGGGCCGACGCGGTTCCGGCGACGGTCCGCCCGGGCACCTCGGACACCGAGTTCACCCGTGCTGCGGACTGGCTCTCCCGCTGCCTGGACGGGCGCGGCGACCGGTAGTCCGGTCGGGCCGTCCGGCAGGTGGTCCGGCCGGTGGTGCACAGGCCCCTGCGGGTTATCCACAGGATGGCGAGTTTTCCACAGGGTGGGGGTCGGTGTGCACGGGCTGCGGGATCGGCTTATTCACGCATTGATCAACAAAACTTGCAGATCGGACAAGACGGACATATAGGGATTCAGCTGCTCTGTTTCCCCAAAGTCCGCTTCCGGGACCCGGAAAATCACGCCTCCTGCCGCAAACCCGAGGTTTGACGAGCTCAGAGGCGTGATTTTCAACAATCCACAGGGACCTCCGCACCCCTGTGGATAACTATCTGCTCCTGGGGATATCCACAGCTGTGGATCCGCGGATCAGACGTCGGGGAAGTCGATCGTGTATCCCTGCTGGAGCAGCCACGGCACGATCTGGTTCAGCGCCGCCACGGTCTCGCTCCGGTCCCCGCCGCCGTCGTGCATGAGAATGATCGACCCCGGCCTCAGTTCCTTCTTCACCGTCGAGACGATCGTGGCGACACCGGGCCGCTGCCAGTCATTGGTGTCGACGCTCCACGCCAAGGGCCGCAATCCGTTGTCCGCGGATATCTGCCGGATCTCCGGAGTGAAATCCCCACCCGGGGCCCGGAACCAGGAGACCACGGTTCCCGGGCCGCCGGCCTGCTCGATCATGTGCTTGGCGTCGACTATTTCACTGGTCTCGTACGCGGTGCCACGGGTGGACATCGCCTCGTTGTGGTGGACCGAGTGGTCGCAGAGCCGGTCCCCGGCGGCGATGACCGCGCGCGTCGCCGAGGGATTGGCGGTGGCGTTCGGGCCTATTTCGCAGAAGGTCGCGTGGACCCCGTACTTCGCCAGCACGGCGAGGATCTTCGGCGTCCACACCCCGCTGGGTCCGTCGTCGAAGGTGAGCGCCACCGTCTTCTCCCCGCCGGAGTGGGAGATGTAGTACTCGAGGCTCTTGTCGGCCGCCTTCGTCCCACCGTTCGGAATGGTGTCACCCGAGGTGGTCTTGGGATCGGGCGAAGCGGAAGATGAGCCGCCGCCGTTCACGTTCTGGTTGGTGCCGCTGCCGCCGCATCCGCTCAGTGCCAGCACCGCCGCCAGGACCGAACCCGCGACCGCCACCACGCTCTTCTTCATACCCGTCCACCTTCCGTTCCCTGCCTGCCGGTTCACTTTCGCAGCCCGGACAGCCGGTTCTTACGGATCTGACAGGGTTGGGAAATCCTCGGGACGAAGATGTGACACAAATGCTCGGCCGAGGCCGCTTTCCCGGCCCGGCCGAAGGCTGAACAAGGCTCGGACAGCGGTTAATGCGCGAGGTCACGGCTCGCGGACCGGTACGCTCGTAGCGTGATTGACCTTCGCCTGCTTCGCGTAGACCCGGACCGTGTGCGCGCCTCCCAGCGCGCCCGAGGAGAGGACGTCGAGCTCGTCGACGCCCTGCTCGCCGCCGACGAGCGGCAGCGATCGTTCAGCTCCCGTTATGACGAGCTGCGCAACGAGCAGCGTCAGCTGGGCAAGCAGGTGGCGCAGGCCAAGGGTGACGAGAAGGCTGCCCTGCTGGAGCGCACCAAGGAGCTCGCCGCCGAGGTCAAGACCGCCAACACGGCGCAGACCGAGGCCGAGGCCGAGGTGCAGCAACTGCTGGGCGGGCTGGCCAACCTGCTCGACCCGGACGCGCCGATCGGCGGCGAGGAGGACTTCGTCACCCTCGAGGAGGTCGGCACCCCGCGCGACTTCGCCGCGGAGGGCTTCGAGCCGCGCGACCACGTCGAGTTGGGCAAGATCCTCGGCGCGATCGACACCGAGCGGGCCGCCAAGGTCTCCGGCTCGCGCTTCTACTACCTGACCGGCGTCGGCGCGCTGCTGGAGCTCGCCCTGGTCAACATGGCGATCGCGCAGGCCACCGAGGCCGGCTTCATCCCGATGATCACGCCCGCGCTGGTCAAGCCGCGCGCGATGGAGGGCACCGGCTTCCTCGGCCAGGCCGCGGAGAACGTCTTCCACCTGGAGAAGGACGACTTCTACCTGGTCGGCACCTCCGAGGTCCCGCTGGCCGCCTACCACATGGACGAGATCCTCGACGCGGACCAGCTGCCGCTGCGCTACGCCGGGTTCTCGCCCTGCTTCCGCCGCGAGGCCGGCACCTACGGCAAGGACACCCGCGGCATCATCCGCGTCCACCAGTTCGACAAGGTGGAGATGTTCTCCTACGTCGCGCCCGAGGACGCGGAGGCGGAGCACAAGCGCCTGCTGCAGTGGGAGCGCGACTTCCTGGACAAGCTCGGCCTCGCCTACCGCGTCATCGACGTGGCCTCGGGCGACCTGGGCGCGTCGGCGATGCGCAAGTACGACATCGAGGCGTGGATCCCCACCCAGGGCAAGTACCGCGAGCTGACCTCGACCTCCAACTGCGGTGAGTTCCAGGCCCGTCGCCTCGGCATCCGGATGCGCGGCGGGGAGGGCAACCGCCCGCTGGCCACGCTGAACGGCACGCTGTGCGCGGTGCCGCGGACCATCGTCGCGCTCCTGGAGACGCACCAGCTGGCCGACGGCTCCGTCGTCGTGCCGGAGGCGCTCCGCCCGTACCTGGGCGGACGCGAGGTGCTGGAGCCGGTCGGCAAGTAGTCCGGTCTGCCCGCAAGCACCATCTGAGAGAAAGTCAGACCACGTGAGCTCCGCCCCGCGGCCGTTCGACCTGATCGCGACCGACCTGGACGGGACGCTGCTGCGCGACGACCACACCGTCTCGGCGCGCACGCAGCGCACCCTGGAGGCCGCGAAGGCCACCGGGGCGCAGCACATCGTGGTCACCGGCCGCTCGGCGACGTGGACCAAGCCGACGCTGGACGCCATCGGCTACACCGGGCTGGCCGTCTGCAGTCAGGGCGGCCAGCTCTACGACGCGGGTGCGCACCGGCTGGTGACGTCCGTGACCCTGGACCGGCAGGTGGCCGGCCTCGCCCTCGCCAAGGCGGAGGCGGAGGTCGGCCCGCTCGCGGTGGCCGTCGTCCAGGACGGCCTCGACGGCGAGGTGCTCTTCTCCCGCGACTACGACATGCCCTCGTCCGGGACCCTGCTGTCCGACCCGGTCGACGACCTCGCCGCCCTGTGGGCCAAGCCGCTGAGCCGGGTGCTGATACAACACCCGGCGCTCAGCGACGACGAGTTGGCGACGGCGGCCCAGGAGGTCGCGGGCGCGCTGGTCACCGTCGTGGTGTCCGGACGGGGCTTTGTCGAGCTGCTGCCGCTCGGCCTCTCCAAGGCGACCGGGCTGGCGCTCGCGTCCGCGCGCCTGGGGACGAAGAAGGACCGCACCGTCGCTTTCGGCGACATGCCCAACGACATACCGATGTTCCGCTGGGTCGGCCACGCGGTGGCGATGGCCAACGCGCATCCCGATCTGAGGGCCGTCGCCGACGAGATCACCCTCGGCAACGAGGAGGACGGCGTCGCGGTCGCCATCGAGCGCATGTTCGAGCTCGATTAGTTGTTACCATAGGTCACGGTTAAGCCGGACATATCTGAGCAGAAAGGCAAGCGGACCATGCGCGGAGTGGAGCTGTACGCAGCCTGCCGCGCCCTGCTGGCCGAGCTCATCGACGCGAACATCAAGCGACCGGAGAGCTGACGTCGCGCGCCTCTGAGCGCCGTTCGACTCCTTTCTCCTGCCCACACTTTCTTTCTTCGCTTGAGAGTGACGCATGTCCCGCTCCGTGCTCGATACGCCCGTTTCGTATGCCTCTGCCCCTTCCGCCTCGCGGCTGACGCGCCTCCTCGCGCACCCCACGACCGCGCTGGTCGGCATCCTGCTGGTCTCCCTCAACATGCGCGCCGCCGTCTCGGCGGTCTCGCCGCTGCTCGGCGACATCAGCGCCAACTACCACCTGTCCTCCACGGCGGGCGGGCTGCTGACCACCATCCCGGTGCTGATGATGGGCGCGATCGCGCCCGTCGCCGCCCGCCTGATCCGCCGCTTCGGCGCGGAGCGGGTCGTCGCCCTGGCGCTGGTGGTGCTCGTCGCCGGCGTGCTGCTGCGGATCGCGCCGGGCGCGTGGGCGCTCTTCGCCGGCAGCATGGTGCTGGGCGCGGCGATCGCCCTGCTCAACGTCACCATGCCGGGCCTGGTCAAGCGCGACTTCCCGGAGCGCGCGGCGGCGATGACCGGTGTCTACACGACGTCGATGATCTTCGGTGCGACGCTGGCCGCGGCGCTGAGCGTGCCCTTCGAGCACGCCTTCGGCGGCTGGCAGGGCTCGATGGCGTCCTGGTCCGTACTGGCCGTCATCGCCTTCGCGGTGTGGCTGCCGCAGTTGTCCGCGTCGAAGACGCGGGGTGCGGGCGCGTCCGCGAAGGCGCAGCCATCCTCGGCGGCGAAGGTCCCCGGGCTGTGGAAGCACCCGCTGGCCTGGCAGTTGGCCGTCTTCATGGGGATCCAGTCGCTGCTCTCCTACACCCTGATCGCCTGGCTCCCGACGGTCCTGACCACACAGGGCATGGACCGCGGCACAGCCGGGATCGTCTTCGCCGCCAGCTCGCTGGTGCAGATCCCCGCCGCGTTCCTGATCCCGTTGGCGGCCGGACGCACCAACAACCAGCGGCTGCTGGTGGTCCTGATGGTCGGCTCGATGTCGACCGGCATCGCCGGTCTGCTGGTCGCGCCGACGGCGGGCGCGTGGGTCTGGGCGACGCTGATCGGCATCGCCCAGGGCGGCGGTTTCGGGCTCGCGATGGCGATGATCGTGCTGCGTAGCGGGAGCGCGCAGGTTGCTGCGCAGCTGTCGGGGATGTCGCAGCTGGTGGGCTACTTCATCGCCGCGAGCGGCCCGGTGGGCTTCGGTGCGCTGCACCAGGCCACGGGCGGGTGGACGCTGCCCCTCGCGGTCCTGCTGGCCTGCTGCGCGGTGGGCGTCACCGCGGGGTTGGGCGCGGGACGGAAACTCGTTCTCTCCGCCTGACCGTTTGCAAAGAGGGAAGTTGCACCACCAAGGGGCGCGGGGAACTGCGCGAGACACCACCCTGTGCGGATGGCCCTGACCGTCCGGCCCGCCAGCTGCGTGGGTGGCTTGTCGCGCAGTTCCCCGCGCCCCTAAGGTGCTGCAACTCCCCGTTGGCCCATGCGTTCTACTCTTCCCCGGCGAGCGTCAGCCGGCTGAGCCGGGCCGCCGCGAACGCCGCGCCACCCAGCGTTGCGACAAGGAGCAGCGGGACCGCCGTGGACAGCTGGACCGAGGACGTGATGACGCCCGGGTCCGCGATCTTCTCCGCCACCGAGAGCGCCCACTGGTGGACGCTCAACGTCCGCGCGCCCGGGACGTACTGGCCGACGATCGTCTCCCACAGGAGCGCGTACATCAGACCCCAGACCACCGCGTGGCGGGAGACCACGCCCAGCAGCAGGAAGATCGCGCTGTAGGCCACGCCCGCGATCAGCGCCGCGATCGTGAAGCCCAACGTCAGGCTCTCGTAGGTGCCGAAGAGGATCAGACCCGCGATGTACGTGGGCAGCGCCGCGAACACCACGGAGCAGCCGATGGCGACGACCAGCTTGGAAATGATGATCTTCCACCGCGGCTGCGGCTTCGCCAGCAGGTAGATGATCGAGCCGTCGTCGATCTCCGGGCCGATCGCGCCCGTTCCGGCGACCAGGCCGACCAGCGGGACCATCGTGCCGAGGGCGAGCGTGCCCAGGATGTTGGACGCGGTGCTCTCGTCCTGGCCCGCGACCGCGCGGATGACCACCGAGAGGACGATCAGCAGCAGAGGCAGGCCCAACAGCAGCAGGCCCCGGCGGCGGCCGAGCAGGCCGCGGACGGTCAGCCGGGCGACAGTGACGTTCATGATGAGGTCTCGGCCTTCCGTTACTTGGCGGCGACGAGGTAGGAGAAGACGCTCTCCAACGACTCGTCGGCCGGGGAGACGGTCAGCAGGCGGATGCCTGCCTCCTTGGCGACGCGCGGGACCAGCTCGGTGAACCGGTAGAAGTCGATCGCCTGGATCTGCAGGGCGCGCTCCTTCCAGTCCAGTTCGATGCCTGCCGTCGAGCCGTCGGCGATCAGCGCCGCCGCGAGGGCGCGGTCGTCGCTGGAGCGGACGGTGTAGCGGTGCGGACGGTCCGTCATCAGGCGGCGGATCTTGCGGAAGTCACCCGAGGCGGCGTGGCGACCGGCCACGACCACCTCGATGTGGCGGGCCAACTGCTCCACCTCCTCCAGGATGTGGGAGGAGAACAGGACCGTGCGGCCCTCGCTGCCGAAACGGCGCAGCAGCTCCATCAGGTGCATCCGCTGGCGCGGGTCCATGCCGTTGAAAGGCTCGTCGAGGAGCAGTACGGCCGGGTCGTGGACCAGCGCGGAGGCCATCTTGACGCGCTGCTTCATGCCCTTGCTGTACGTGGAGACCTGCCGGTCCTGCGCGTACTCCATCTCGACGGTGGCCAGCGCGCGCTTGGCCGCCTCGCCCGGGGCGGGCAGGCCGTGGAGCTCGGCGTTGGCCAGCACGAACTCCCAGCCGGTGAGGAAGTCGTACATGGCCTCGCGCTCGGGCACCAGGCCGATCTGGCGGTAGGCCCCCTGGTTCTTCCAGATCGGCTTGCCGTCGAGGACGACGCTGCCCGAGGACGGCGGCAGGAAGCCGCTCATCATGTGGATCAGCGTGGACTTGCCCGCGCCGTTCGGCCCGAGCAGGCCGGTGACGCCGGGCTCGATCGTCATGGTGACGTCGTTGACCGCGACGACATTGCCGAACCAGCGGGACGCCCGGTCGATGCTGATGGTGGTCATGGTTCTGCCTCCTCAGATCTTCCGGTAGCGACGGACCAGCAGGGCGAAGGTGCCGCAGACGAGCACGGCGATCCACACCAGGAAGACCACGCCGCCCAGGGTGCTCGGCACGCCGATGTTGGGGCGGTCGTTCGGCACGTTGAAGATCCACTGGACCGTGGAGTCGATCAGCATGCCCGGGTTGAGCATCGCCACCCAGTGGCCGGACACCTCATGGCCCTTGAACCGCATCACGCCGAAGATCGCCTGGGCCAGACCCTGGGAGACCATGAACGTCGCGATGATCGCCGCGACCCCGAAGCCACGACGCGGCGTCAGCGAGGCGAGCAGCGAGCCGATACCGGCGTAGACCAGCGCATAGAGCGCAGCGGCCAGCACGCCGTAGCCGAAGTGCTCCAGGTTGTAGGTGAAGGCCATCGAGCCCAGCATCGAGCCGATCCACATGATCAGCATCGGCAGCATGGTCAGGATGAAGATCGCCGACGCAATCGCCGCGAACTTGGCGCGCACGTAGTCGGAGGAGCGCAGCGGCCTGGAGAAGTAGAGCGGCACCGTCATGAAGCGGAGGTCTCTGGAGAAGAGGACCGGCGCCTGCGCGGCGGTGAAGACCGCGATCACGAACTGCATGATCGTGAGGTAGTAGGTGTACTCGATCGGCAGCTTGCCGGACTTGAGGTAGACCGAGACCGCGACCATGATCACCGCGGGCAGCGCCATGATCACACACATGGCCATGGGCAGGATCTTCGACTTGCCGGACCGCCCCAGGCCGAACGCGCCGCGCAGGCTGGAGGTGTAGAGCGAGCGGGTGGCGTAGCCGGGGCCGAGGCGCGGGCCCTCGTAGTGGCGGTAGCCGATGTCGTGGATGACGTCGGCCCGCGCGCCCTCACGGGTGTGGGCGTCAGGGGTGCGGATGTCAGACATGGGCCACCTCCTCCTCCACGGCGGGGTTCACGGCGAAGACCTCGGAGATGTGGTGGCGGCGTTGCTCCAACCGCACCAGGCCGACGCCCAGGTCCGCGACGGCGTCGCGGATCGCGTCGTAGACCTCGTCGCCGGTCAGCTCGACCAGGACGACGTGGCCGCCGTCCACCGTGGCGTTGAGGCCCGCCTCGGCCAGGCGCGCCAGCAGCGCGGCGTCCGCGTCGAACTCCGGCTCGCCCTGGCGCTCCGTCACCTCGACGGCGAGCATCTGGGTGTAGGCCGTCATGTCGGCGGTCGAGGAGCTGCGCAGCAGCTTGCCGCCGTCGATGACGACGACGTGGTCGCAGGTGCGCTCCAGCTCACCGAGCAGGTGCGAGGTGACCAGCACCGAGATGCCGAACTCGCTGTGGACGCGCCGGATCAGGCCCAGCATGTCGTCGCGGCCGACCGGGTCGAGACCGTTGGTCGGCTCGTCGAGCAGCACCAACTGCGGGTCGTGGACCAGCGCCTGGGCCAGCTTGACGCGCTGCTTCATGCCCGTCGAGTACGTGCCGATCGGGCGGTAGCGCTCCTCGTACAGCCCGACGTGGCGCAGGATGTCGGCGGTGCGCTCACGCGCCGCCGTGGCCGGCAGGCCGGACATCCGGGCCATGTGGACGACGAACTCGGTGGCGGTGACGTCCGGGGGGAGGCAGTCGTGCTCCGGCATGTAGCCGACGCGCTCGCGGATGGCGCCGCCCTCGGTGGCGACGTCCAGCCCGAGCACGCGCGCGGTGCCCTCGGTGGCCGGGGAGAGACCCAGCAGGATCTTGATGAGTGTGGACTTACCCGCGCCGTTCGCTCCGACCAGCCCGACGACTCCGGACTGCACCTCGACGGTGAGGTGGTCCAGAGCAGTGACCCGGGGGAACCTCTTGGTGAGGTTGTCCGTAGTGATGACAGACACAGGATGAGGCTAGTCAGAATGTCGGCCCCGTCACATCAGGTCGACGGCTGACTTTTCCCTGGTCCTGCCCTTAGCCCTGGGATGTACGCGGCCGGGGTCGTCCCCTAGGGGACGACCCCGTTCCGTGGCACGGCGGGACCGGTCAGGCCGAGAGCAACTGGTCCTGCAGCTCCACGACCTGGCGGAAGTCGACCGTGGGGATCTGCCTGGGGTTGGTCATCTCGATCAGCGCCTCCGTGTCGCCCACGGTGACGTACGCGTAGATCACGGCAGCGTGCCCGTCCTCGGCGTCGAGCGAGCGTACGGTCGCGGTGATCGACCCGAGGTCCACCCCCGTCGCGTCCTGTGCGAGCGAGGCGGACGCCAGGTACACCCCGTCGGCCTCGACCGAGTCGACGTCGCTCGCGGTGCTGCCGGAGCGGAACTGCTGCAGGTAGATCTGCGTGTGCGTGCCGTCCGGCATGGTCCAGCCGGTCGCCGCGATGTGCCGCAGGCCCGCGTCGTCGAACGCGCCGAGCAGCGAGGCGCTGGTGCTGTACATCTTCAGGAACGACGCGGTCGGGTACCAGCCGTTCCGGCCGGGGAGGGTCGCGTCCGGGGTCGCGCCGTCCGGTGCGGGCACCAGCAGTTCACGCAGGTCGACGCTGTGGACGTGCTCGCTGTCGGCCGGGGCCGGGGCTCCCGTGGGCAGCTCCGGCAGGCTCAGCGCCGGGAAGGTCCAGCGGCCGTCCGCGGGCGTCCGCAGTCCCGGGATGTCGGTCCGCGCCGGCACCGTCACCAGCGCGGCGGTCACCGCACCGGCCACCAGCAGCACGGCGGTCGCACTGCTCCACCGCGCGAAGGTCCGCAGCCACGTCCGCTCCTTGCGCGGCTTGGGCGCGTACGCGGCGGGCAGCGCCCACACGGTGGCGGGCACCGGCTGCGGCGGAACGCCGGGGTGGGGCGCGGGCGGCGCAGCCGGGACGGGCTGGGGTTGCGGGGTCGCGGCCGGGACGGGCTGGGGTTGCGGGGTCGCGGCCGGGACGGGCTGGGGTTGCGGGGTCGCGGCCGGCTGCGCGGTCGCGGGCGGCTGCGGAGTCGAAGGCTCGGGCTCGCGCTCCGGTTCGGGCTGGTGGAATTCGTCGGGATCGGTCGTCGTCATACCTGGGCCGCCGGGGTCGCGAGTCGGGAGAGTTGCTGGCCGAAGAGGTCCGCTGCCGCCGCCTGGTCGAGCGGGGCCACGCCCTCGATCTGCATGGTGATCAGCAGGTCGCCCTCGGCGTCGTCGCAGCGCAGCACGCCGAGCGAGGAGCCGTACGGGTTGGGCGGCAGGTAGCAGTGCGCGTGCGGGAAGCCCGACACACTCGGGCCGCCGCCGTCACCGCCGGTGGCGCCGCGCAGGGTGGCCAGCGCCGTGGACGCGGCGTTGCTGCCCGGCTTCTCCTGGATCAGCGTGATCTCGGCGGACAGCCCGTCGTCCGGGTCCGCGTAGCTGCGCAGCGCGTAGCCCTGGAGGCCGGACAGGCCGAGATCCGAACTGAGGGTGCTGCGGTTGCCCGCGCTCAGGAACCGGTACTCGGCGGTGAACGCCGACGCGTACTGGGACGGCGTCAGCACGGTGTCGTTGCCGAAGGTCCGGTCGTCGGGACCCGGCTCGTCGGAGGACGGCACCGGCAGCAACAGCTGGTCGAGCGAACCGAAGTGGCTGCCGTCCGCACGGACGCCGTAGCTCGGCGCGGCGGGCGACGCGGTGCCCGCCGCCGTCGCCGGGGACGTGCTGGACGACGACCGGGTCGCCAGGATCAGCGCACCGGTGCCGCCGCCGACCGCGACCGCGGACAGCACGAACGCGGCGGCCAGCGCGACGAACCGCCCACGTCGGCGCGGCTGTCCGTCGGAAGCTCCGGGCGCGTCGGTCGCGCCGGACTCGGCGGTCTCCGCGGACGGATCCGTCTCGGCGGGCGGGGGGAAGGCCTCGGTGCTCACAGGCGCTCCAACTGGCTCTGCATGATGGACATGACCACCGACTGCGGGACGGAGTTGGGGCTGTCCGCGAAGATCTCGACCATGATGTCGCCGTGACGGGCGTAGCCCACGCCCTGGTAGTAGCTGCCGCCGTTTCCGTCGCCGTGGGACTTCGTCCCGGCGTACACACCGCTGTCGGACGTACCGGGGACAATCGCGGGGCTCACCCCGGTGTCGGTCGCGGAGAAGCTCAACTGGCCCTCCATCGCGGTCCTGAGCTGGGACTCGTCGGACTTCTGGAACTGCACCAGCCGGACGCTGACGCTCTGGTCGCCGTTCTGGACCCACTGCACCTCGGCGGCGCGGCGGAAGCCGTTGGTGAGCAGGTAACGGAACTCGCTGCCGGGGTTGGTGTAGCCGTTCGCGTAGGAGCTGAGGGACAGCCAGCCGTCGGGGGTGTCCGGGACGTCCCACGGCTTGCTGCCGGAGGGCGCCGGGACGAGCAGTGCGGTCAGGTCACCGTCGGTCCGCACCGCGTCGTCCTCGCTCGCGGTGAGGGCGGGCGCGGCGCCGCGCGCAGCCGGGTACCGCGGTTGTGCGCCGACCAGCGGCGGCAGCGGCGTCGGCGGACGCCCGGCCTGGATCGCGTAGCCGATGCCGCCGCCTCCGGCGATGCCGAGCACCAGTGCGCCGGCGACCAGCGCGACGAGCTGCCCACGCGACCAACGACGGCGCTGCTTGGGCGGTTCGGCCGCTGCGATGTCTTCACTGGGGGGTCCGGCGGGGACATCGTCGGGGTCGACCGCCGACGGCCCGGGCACGGGAGTGCTCACTTCTTCTCCTGGTCGATGCGTCGTCGTCGGTGACTGACTCACTGGCCCGTGCTCAGGCGCTGCTCCTGACGCTGCATCAACTGCGTCAGGAGGGAACGGCTGGGCGTGCCCGAGCCGGTGATGTCGATCTCGTACTCCACGTCGCCGACGTGCGAGACGCCGATGATCTGACCGTTGCCGCCGTTGCTGCTGCTCGGCGCGAACGACTGGCCCTTGGCGTCCGAGATCCCGGACACGCTGAAGGAGTCGCCCTGGTTGAAGGTCAGCCCGCTGACCCAGTCGGAGGCGTGACCCGAACCGTCGAAGTGGATCAGCTCGACCTTGACGGTCCAGACCCCGTCGTTGGTCAGGAAGCTGCGCGTTGCGCCGCCCTGGCAGCCGAGCTGGTCGAGGACGGAACGGCTGGTGGAGGGGTCGTTCATCACCTTGGCGATGTCGCCGCAGCTCTCGCTCGCGCCGTTCACGTCGTTGTAGACCTGCGCGCCGTCGGGGACGGGCAGCAGGAAGAAGCGCAGATCGCCGCTGTGGACGCTGCCGCTGACGGAGCCCTTGACCGTCGGGCCGGGGGTCGGCGTCGGGGACGTCGGAGCAGCCGTGGTGGGGGCGGCCTTCGGCGACGGGGTCGCCTTCGCGTCGGCGGAGGCAACCGGGCTGGGACTCGCCGCGGCGGCCGTGGCACCCCCACTGCCGCTACCGCTGCCTCCGGCCGCGACGACCGCGCCCGCAGTACCGGCGGCGAGCACCAACCAGCCCGCGACACCGAGGGCGATGTACGCGCCGCGTCGCGAGGTCTTCTTCCCGGACGACCCGGTCGGCACCGGAGCGGGTGGAACCGCCGGATATCCGGGCGGCTGGCTTTCAGGTCCCAAGGAAATTCCCCAACGATGCGATACGGGGCAGTCGGGTCGGAGCAGCGCACATCCCGTCACGGAGACCGGCGCCACGACCCTTGCGAGCTGCGAGTATGCCGCGCCGCACAGGAACTGCCCAACTTCTTTATGCGATCGATACCGGCCACGGGATCGCTCTCCCGGATACGCCCCAATTATCCGCAGCAGTTCCACCTTTGACGTGCGGAGAACAAAAACGCGGGCCCCGCTGAAAAGCGGGACCCGCGTATGCCGACGAGCAGTGCTCCGCGTCAGCTGAGCTGCGTCAGCCGAGCTGCCTCAGCTGAGCTGCGCCAGACCGTCCGTGGCGATGCGCTCGAAGACCGCGAGGTCGTTCTCGAAGATCGAGTCCGGCACCGGCCAGTGCACGACGAGCTCGTCGATGCCGAGGTCGCGGTAGGTGCCGGCCCAGTCGACGAACGCGTCGACGGAGGCGAGGGGCCGCTCCGCCGTCGAACCCTGGAGCAGCATCTTGTCGATGCTGCCGAAGTCGCGCCCCTGTGCCTCGCACGCGGCGCGGAGCTTGCCGAGCTGCGCCTCGATCACGGCCGGAGCCTGCTCCACCGGCACGTCGCCGGGCCCACGCGGGTCACCGTAGGTGACCCAGCCCTGCCCGTACTTCGCCGCCAGCTTGAGCCCGCGCGGACCGGTCGCGGCGACGTAGAACGGCACGCGCGGCTGCTGGACGCAGCCGGGGATGTTGCGTGCCTCGACGGCGGAGTAGAACCGGCCCGGGGCGGTGGTCGTGTCCTGCGTCAGCAGCTTGTCCAGCAGCGGCAGGAACTCGTCGAACCGGTCGGCCCGCTCCTTCGGCGTCCACTCCTCCTGCCCGAGCGCCGTCGCGTCGAACCCGACCCCACCGACCCCGATGCCGACGGTGACCCGTCCGCCGGAGATGTCGTCGAGCGTCATCAGCTCCTTGGCCAACGTCACCGGATGCCGGAAGTTGGGCGAGGTCACGAGCGTTCCGAGCCGCAGCCGCTCGGTCGCGCAGGCCGCCGCGGTCAGCGTCGGAACGGCCCCGAACCACGGCTCGTCACGGAACGACCGCCAGGACAGGTGGTCGTAGGTGTACGCGGCGTGGAATCCGAGTTCCTCGGCCCGACGCCAGATCTTCTGTCCCTCGCTCCACCGGTGGATGGGGAGGATCACCGTACTCAGACGCATACCGCCGACCCTACGCGTTCGCTCTGGCAGGTGAGTTTGCGAACACCCCGCGTGACGGCGCCTGCGCGATCGCTAGCGTGGGCGCCGTGGACGTGCTGAGCAAGGCCGAACTCCAGGCGCTGATCGAAGAAGCCACCGTCGACGCCTACGGCGAGGACGAGCAGTGGACCTGCCCTTGCCAACGCCTCTGCCGGACGGCCCCGAATGGATCGAGGCCTACCGCCACTGGGCCGGCTGACGCCAAGCCGTTCGGACAGCACGTCCAACCGACTTGCCAGGGAGGGCAGGACATGGGGAGCACCACACAACGGGGCCACGGCATCAGCGATCGATCGCTCCGTGCCCTCCTCAAGCGCAGCGCCGAGTTGAAGGGTGAGCTGGTCGCCTTCGCGCAGAGCCGACGCTTCGACCGATGGTTGACTCCGGCTCTGCTGGAAGCAGCGGGGCCCGAGCGGCGGCTGGGCGAGCTCGAGGCAATCCGGATCATCGACAACTTCATCCTGCGGTACCGCCTGCCGGACAGCTCAACCGTGGTGGACAAGTTCGTCGCCGGGCGACGGGACCTGGCCGAGAGCGACCGGCAGATGCTGCTCGGCTGGCGTGACCCGGTGGGAGGGAATCTTCGAGATCCGACGCAAGGACGGGGACGCCGTCGTCCTGCTGAACCTGATCGACGACCTCGAGTACCGCACATACTCCAATGTCGGCCGCGCCGCGTTCCGCAGCGTCACCAAGGGTGACTTCCTCCTCGCCACCCTGGTGCCCGTCCACTCCGTCGATGGGGTGTGGCTGGCCTCCGGGGCCTTGGCGCCCTACCCGAAGACCAGCGCCACCGAGATCGCCCGGGCCGCGCTCGAACTGGCCACCAGTCATCCCGCACTCGTCTTCCGCAACCCCGAGAAGATCGAGCAGGGATGGGAGTCCATGCGGGCGGACCGGGCCGCGTTCGTCGAGTTCTGCGGTGGCGACGAGCTGGTCCTTTCCCCTGCCGACGGCGAGGACCGACTCAACTCCTACTACCGGCACCGGCAGGAAGCCACCATCGCCCAACTGCCCGAGCGCGCCCGCAGCAGGCGGCTGCCCAGCTTGGGCATGCCGTTCTTCGAACTTCCGCAGGAGCTCGCGGAAGCAGACACCGTCGGCGTCATCTACGACGACATCGACGGACTGAACTTCTACGCGGACTACGGGATGCTGCAGGAACTCTTCGCAGACCCAAACCTCACCGGGCGCAAGCAGCACCAGGATCTGCTGCGCACCTACCTGCGCGAAGAGTCGATCGCACCACTGCCGATCCGCCGACTGGCCGCCGCCCACCCAGAGACCGCCGACGCGGTCTTCCGCAAGCTGCTGCGAAAGCCCGGCTTCACCTGGTCCGAACACGGCGAGGATCTGCTACGCCGACGCAAGCCCTGGTACTACGTCCAAGAGCCGCGCCCCGGGGTGTCCGTGATCGGCGAGCGCCTCAGCGAACTCACCGCCAACGGCAGACAGCCTGCGCTGACCCGGGCGCGGCGCGTACCGCGTCAGCCCGATCGCCCGTGACAGGGAGGTCGACCTTCAGCGGCGGAGACTGCGGAAGATGCGAACTCCTTCGAATTGCCGTTCGCAGCTGCGCCGTGCCCGGCAGGTAGACACAGAAGCGTGTTAATACGCCATGTAATACACTGCTGCCATGGATGAGCCTCGCCGCGGCAAGACCCGCGTCACCAGCGTCTCCCTCCGCACCGAGACCCTGGAGGCCATCCGAGCGCGCGCGGGAAAGCAGGGCGTCTCCTCATACATCGAGAAGGCCGTGCAGCGACAGCTCCAGCGCGAGGCGATTGACGAGTTCATCGCAGCTGCCGAGGCCGAGCACGGGCCCGTCGATCCAGCAGAAGTGGCGGCGCGAGCTGAGCGCGTCCGGGCCCACCACGCCAGCCACCGAGGCGAATCCACTCCGGCGGACGCCGCGTGAGCGGCACTCTCGTTCTCGACAGCGAGGCTCTCTCCAAGCTCACCCGCCGACACCGCGACATGACCGTCTGGCTGGACGTCGCTCGCACTCTTGACCTGCTGGTTGTCACAAGCGCGGCCACGCTCGTCGAGGCACGCGATCCGAAAGTGCCGCAGGCGGCATTCGACCACGCCGTCTCACTGGTCAAGGTGCGCCCTGTCACGGAGGACGTTGCACGCGCCGCGAGCAAGCTGCTCACAGCCGAAGGGCTTCACGGCCACAAGTACGCGATCGACGCAATGCTCGCCTCGACGGCTCACCTGGAGCACGGCGACGTGACCGTCGTGACCAGCGACACCGAGGATCTACGCCGACTGTGCCACCGACGCATCGCAGTGGAACCGATCTGACCGGGCCACACCAGCAGCAGCACCCGCAGCTCAGACTGTGATGGGTGAACGAGGCTTGACCGAGGTCACGAGCGTTGGGACCGGAAGAGCGGGAGCAGCGACGGGGCAGAAGTCTTCATTAGACGCAGACTATCGTGCGCTTAATGCATACGCCTGCTTGAGGTAGGACTCCGCCGCAGATCAGACCCAGATGAGTGAATAAACGTTGGTGCCGGTCCGCGGCCCTCGACCGGCAGCAGGTCCGTCACGTCACGTGGGTCGAGCCCGTCCAGTCACCGCGCGGTGGCCGCCGGTGCGGGTGTGCAGAATTCCGACTCGAGCTCGGCGGTGAAGACGCCGACCGGGCTGCCGAAGGTGCCGTTGGCCCAGTCGCCGTTGACCTCGGTCGAGAGGAGGTGGCGGCCGTCGCGGGTCCCGAAGGTGTAGGACCACGAGCCGTCGATCGCGCCGCCCATGCCCCACACCGTGCCGCAGGAGAGGTTCACCGAGGCGACGCCCAGGCCGTACGTGGTGCCCGGGATCCAGTTCTTTCCCGGGTCCAGCATGGTGAACATCTCGCGCTGCTGGGTGGGCGGCAGCATCCGTCCCTGGAGCAGGGCGCGGAAGAAGGTGATCAGGTCGCCGTCGGTGGAGATGATGTCGCCCGCGCCGAAGCCCCAGGAGGGGTTGAGGTCGGTCACGTCGTAGAAGGGGGCGTTCGGGTCCTGCTCCATCAGCTTGGAGTAGAACCGGCCGTGCGGGCCGTCGATGCCCGTGTCGTCGCCGGTCGGCTCGTAGGTGTTGGAAAGGTGCAGCGGCCCGGTGATGCGCCGGGCGATTTCCTGGGCCAGGCTGTGCCCGGTGGCCTTCTCCACGATCAGCCCGGCCAGCACGTAGTTGGTGTCGGAGTACTCCCAGCCGGCCCCGGGGGCGAAGCTCGGCTTGCTGGCGACGGCGATCTCGACCAGCTGTCGCGGGGTGAAACTGTCGAAGCGGTTCGTCAGGAAGGCCTGGCCGACGAACTCGTCAGCCAGCTGCGGCGCGTTGGCGTAGTTGGAGATGCCGCTGGTCATGTCCAGCAGCTGGCGGATCGTGATCTCGGATCCGTCGTAGCCGTTGCCGTCCACCAGGCCGGGCAGCCAGTGCTCGACCGTGTCGTCCAGGCTGAGCTTGTGCTCGGCCTCCAACTGGAGGACGACGGTGGAGACGAAGGTCTTGGTGGTGCTGCCGATCCGGAACCCGTCCTGCGGCTGGAGCTTGCGCCCGGTGCTCAGGTCGGCGGTGCCGGCCTGGCCGAACCAGGTGGAGTCGCCGTTCTCGATCTGGGCCATCGCGCCCGGCAGACCGGCCTGGGTGACCGCCTGGTCGAGCACGGACTGGACTCCGGCGTGCTGGGCTCCGGCACGCGGGGCGTCCTGGGCGAAGGCGGCGGGAGCGGTCGCCAGCATGGCTCCGGTGAGGACGACGGTGACGGCGGCGCGGACGGTGTTCTTCACGGTGGTTCCCCCTGATGCGTTGTCGTACTGCAGGATTTTGCTTCGCGGTCTGTGAAAGACAGTAGGCCGATCTTTGCCGATCAGGCAACGGTCTAATGGCTCAACATGCCAGTTATTGCAGGTGAATGACGGTAAATCATTGCAATGAGCTTGACGATTAATGCAATGGACTCCCGCATCCGTTGCAATGGGCTCTGGATGAACGCATACTCGGCCGCAGCACAGTGGAAAGAAGGGGAGCGTCGACATGCCAGGTGCCAGGCTGACCCAGGACGACCGCCGCAGGATCGCCGTCGGACTGGCGGAGGGCCTCGCCTACGGGGAGATCGCCCGCCAGTTGGCGCGTCCGACGTCGACGGTCACCCGCGAGATCGCCCGCAACGGCGGCCCGTCCGGCTACCGCGCGGACAGCGCACAGCGCGGTACCGCACAGCGCTCGCGGCGCGGCAAAGCGGCGCCGCAGCGGCGGCCCGACGGCGGAGTGCGCGGCGGCGCGGACGGCCGTGATCCGGCCGCGGTCCAGGAGTACGCGACGCAACTCGCGGAGCTGCTGGTGCACATCGGCCTGCCGCGGATGGTCGCCCGGGTACTCACCTGCCTCTACGTCACCGACAGCGGCAGCCTGACCTCGGCCGAGCTGGTGCAGCGACTGCGCGTCAGCCCGGCGTCGGTGTCCAAGGCCATCGGCTACCTGGAGGGCCAGGCGCTGGTGCGGCGCGAGCGGGACGAGCAGGGCGAACGGAGCGAACACGGCCGCCGCGAGCGCTACGTCATCGACGACGACATCTGGTACCAGGCCATGCTGGCCAGCGCCCAACGCAACGCGATGCTCGCCGAGTTCGCCCGGAACGGCGCCGAGCTGCTCGGTCCGGCCACGCCGGCCGGAGCCCGGCTCGACACGGCCGCGGTCTTCCTGGAGCACACGGGAGAGGACCTCGTCCGCGCCGTGCAACGACGTCGCGACGAGGAGGGAGGGGCAGAGGAGGGACAGTCAACGGTCAGTCGGTGAGGAGTAGCCCCGTCACGAACGCGACCGCGTCCTTCGGATCGCGCAGCGCGCCGCGCGCGAACGCGGCGTCGTACGCGGTCGCGCCCAGCTCCTCGCGAAGGGACTCGCTGAGCCCGGCGACGTGACGTCGGGTGCCCGGGAGGGACAACGACTCGGCCACGCCGCACAGTTCGGCCGCCGTGCCGGGGCGGCCGGAGGCCGACTCCAACGCCGCCGCGGTGACCGCGAGTTCGCCGTAGGCGGGCAGGTTGCGGGTCCGGGCGACCACCTCGGACGCGGCACGGAGGCAGTCCCCGGCCTCCCTGCGGTCGCCCTCGCGGAGAGAGATCCGAGCAACCGTCATATGTGCTGCTGCCTCTGTCAGTTCGCCGCTCGTCCAGCCAACCAACCTGCTGGCCATGGCCGATGCGCAGAGCTCCCGGGCCCGCGCGGTCTCGCCCCGGTGGAGGGCGACCTCCGCCAGGCCGAGCCGGGCCTGGGCCAGGTTGTCGCTCACGCCGAGCGGCTCGACCAGGCGGACGGCGCGCAGCAGGTCGGCCTCCGCCGCCTCCAGGTCGTCCGCGCGGATGCTGAAGTCGGCGCGGCTCCAGAGTAGTTCGGCCATGTCCTCGACGGACTGCAGCTCGCCCGCGAGGGCCAGCGCGCGGTCGGTGCAGGCGGAGGACGCGGCCCGGTCACCACGGCGTCCCATCGCGCGGGCGAGCTCCATCAGGGCCATCACCATGCCCCACCGCTCGCCCTGCTGCCGGAAGCAGCCGAGCGCCTCGCGGAACTCGCGCTCCGACTCGGCCAGGTCGGCGCGGAGGAACCAGTGCTGGAACCCCATCCCGGTGTGCAGCAGGCCGCGGTACCAGGGGTCGTCGCCCAGGCTTGCGATGGCCTCGTTCTGCGCGGCCGTCGAGAGCTCGTCCGGAACGCCGACGAACGGCGCCCACTGCACGATCAGGAACGGGAACCGCAACGGATGCGCGAACATCAGCCGGTCCATGACCGGGCGGCACAGGTCGACCGCGGCGGCCAGCTCCGGGGTGTCCATGCCGCCGGAGATCGCGGTCATCACGGCCAGCACGAACTGCTCGTCCCGACCGGGCGGGATCACGCCACCGAGCCCGTCGAGCAGCCGGACGGCCAGGGCGCGACCCTCGGTGCGGAGGCCGCGCAGCATCCAGTAGCCGGACAGCGCGGCGAGCAGGTCCAGCGCCTGTTCGGGGTCGGTGGCGACAGCGTGCCGCAGCGCGGCGGTGAGGTTGCTGTGGTCGGCTGACAGGCGTGCCAGCCAGTCGAGTTGAGCGGCGGTGCGGAGCTGCGGCTCGGCCGCCAGGGCGAAGGCGGCGAAGTGGGTCAGGTGCGCGTCCGCGTAGCGGCGCTGCTCGTCGGCCGCGGCGAGCCGTTCGGCGGCGTAGGCGCGGACGGTCTCCAGCATCCGGTAGCGCATGCCGTCCGCGACCGCATCACCGCTGTCGCCTGCCGGGGCCTGATAGGCCACCACCAGGGACTTGTCGACCAGCGCGCCCAGCAGGTCAAGGGTGCCGTCGCCGGCGACGGGGTGGCCGCCGCAGACGGCCTCGGCGGCGTCCAGGGTCCAGCCGCCGCTGAAGACCGAGACACGGCGCAGGAGTTCGCGCTCCGGCTCCGGGAGCAGGTCCCAACTCCAGTCCACCACCGCACGCAGGGTCTGCCGGCGCGGCTGGGCGGTCCGGCTGCCGCCGGTGAGCAGACGGAACCGGTCGTCGAGCCGGTCCGCGATCTGACGTGGCGTCAACATCCGTAGCCGGGCAGCGGCCAGCTCGATGGCGAGCGGCAGGCCGTCCAGGCGGCGGCAGATCTCGGCGACGGCCGCCGTGTCGGCGGGATCGAGGGTGTCCGGCGCGAAGCCGGGGCGGACGGCGGCGGCGCGCTCGGCGAAGAGGCGCAGCGCCTCGCCGTCCGGGAGCGGGTCCAGCGGGCGGACGTGCTCGCCGGGGACGGACAACGGCTCCCGGCTGGTGGCGAGGATCCGCAGCTCCTGGCAGGCGCCCAGCAGGCTCTCGGCGAGCGGGGCCACCTCGGCGACGATCTGCTCGCAGTTGTCCAGTACCAACAGCAGGTCGCCGCGCCGGGCCAGTGCGGGGGCAAGCCGGGCGACGGCGTCGCCGGTCGGCGCGGTGGGGCCGAGGACGCCCGCCTCGCGCACTCCGAGCGCCCCCAGCAGCGCCTGCGTGAGCCCGCTGCCGTCGCCGACCCGGGAGAGGTCGGCGAAGCACGCGCCCCCGACGCCGTCCCCTGAGCTGGTGGCCTCCTCTGAGCTGGTGCCGCGCCGAAGTCGGCGCGCGGCGAGTTCGAGGGCGAGCCGGGTCTTGCCGGTCCCGCCGGGGCCGGTCAGGGTCACCAGCCGCGCGGTGCGGAGCGTGGCGTCGAGCGCGGCGAGCTCGGGTTCGCGGCCGACGAAGCTGGTCAGCGGACGCGGGACGGGAGGCAGGGCCGTGATCGCGGGCACGGACCCGCGCGGGGCCGAAGCCTCCGCGACAGCGGCCTCCCGGACAGCAGCCTCCAGGACAACTGCCGCCGGGACAGCCGCCGACGCCCGCAACGCCGGGTCGGCGCGGAGGATGGCCAGGTGCAGCTCGGCCGTCTCCGGTCCGGGATCCGCGCCCAGCGCGTCGGCAAGGGCCTCGCGCAGTGCCGCGTACGCCGCGAGCGCATCGGCCTGGCGTCCGGCGGCATAGAGGGCGCGCATCAGCAGCGTGGTCAACCGCTCGCGCAGCGGATCCGCCGCGACGGCCTGGCGCAGTTCGGCGATCACCTCGCCATGGCGGCCCAGACGCAGCGCGGCCTCGGCCCGGGTCTCGACCGCGCCCAGCCGCAGCTCGGTCAGGCGGACCACCTGCCCGGCGGCGAACGGCACGCCGCCGACGTCCGAGAGCGGCTCGCCGCGCCACAGCCCGAGCGCCTCGGTGAGTGCCGCATGCGCCTCCGCCGCCGCGCCGGCGGCCAGCGCGGACCGGCCCTCGGCGGCGAGCCGCTCGAAGACGTGCGCGTCGACCTCGTCCGGCGACACCGACAACCGGTAGCCGCCGGGCCCGCCCTCGATGGTGGCCCCGACCTGCGCCAGCGCTCCCCGCAGCCGGGAGACCTGCGACTGCAGCGCGTTGGCGACGTTGTTCGGCGGCGACTCGCCGTAGAGGCCGTCGACCAGCCGGTCGGTGCCGACCGTCCGTCCGGCGTCCAGCAGCAGCAGCGCGAGCAGCGCACGACGGCCGGGACCGCCGAGGGCGAGCTCCCCGCTGTCGCCGGTCCACGCCTGGGTCGTACCGAGAATGCCGAACCTCACCCGGTGATTCTGTCCCATGGGACACCGGGCGGGAGGGAGGTTCCGCCGGAAGATCCACACTGGAGGATGTGAGGATGGAGGGGTGATCCCCTCCCTCATCGCCACCGATCTCGACGGCACCCTGCTGCGCAGCGACGGCACGGTCTCGGCCCGCACCGAGGACGCCCTGCGTCGCGCCGAGGAGGCGGGGATCTGCATCGTCTTCGTCACCGGCCGCCCGCCGCGCTGGATGGGCGCGGTCAGTTCCGCCATCGGCCCGCACGGCGTGGCCATCTGCTCGAACGGCGGCGCGCTCTACGACGTCCGGCGCAAGGAGCTGCTGTCCACCTCCCCGATGCGCCGCGAGGACGCGCTGGCCACGGTGACGGCGCTGCGCTCGGCGCTGCCCGAGGTCAGCTTCGCCTTCGAGTATCCGGCGGGCTTCTCGCACGAGCCGCAGTATCCGCGCACCCTGTGGGACATGGACGCGGCCGAGCAGGTCGCCCCGGCGGAGGAGATCCTCGCCGGTCCGGCCGGGGACCAGGTCTTCAAACTGCTGGCCAAGCACCCGAGCCTGGACCCGGACGCGTTCCTGCGCCTGGGCCGCGAGGTGGTCGCCGACTCCGGCGAGGTGACCCGCTCGGCGTCGGTGGCGATGCTGGAGATCGGCGCGGTCGGCGTCAGCAAGGCCACCGCGCTGGCCCGCTGGTGCGCGGAGCGCGGCATCCCGGCCGAGCGGGTGGTGGCCTTCGGCGACATGCCCAACGACCTGCCGATGCTCGCCTGGGCGGGCACGGCCTACGCGGTCGCCAACGCCCACCCCGAGGTGCTGGCCACGACGGCGCGGCACGCCGCCGACCACGACGAGGACGGCGTGGCCCGGATCGTCGAACTCCTGCTGGACGGCGGCGTCTGAGGCGTCCAGCCCCGGCTGCCCTGGACCCCTCTCACCGCACGGCGGTTCTCACAGCACGGCGGTCCAGGAGACCGTGGTGCCCTTTCCGTTCGGGCCCGGTCCGTGCCAGGCGGAGCCGGAGAGGGCCTCGGCCCGCTGACGCAGGTTGCGCAGCCCGCTGCGGCGACCGCCCTCCGGGATGCCGACGCCGTCGTCGGTCACGGTGAGCAGCACGGCGGGCCGACCGGCCGCGCGCAGGGCCGAGTCGGGGTCCTCACCGTCGACGACGGTGTCCCGCACCGCCCCGGCCACCACCCCGGCCACCGGCGGCGGACTGTTCGTCAGGTGGCCCTCGGCGTCGATGTGGACGGTGCTGTCCACACAGACCTCGACCTTCGACGACCGCGCGTGGCGCGCCGCATTGGAGAGCATCTCCCGTAGTGCCGCCGTCAACTGACGACCCGTCGGCTCACCGATCATCGACTCGATCGGCCCCACGAACGTGATCGACGGACGGAAGCCGAGCGGTCCCACCGCCTGTGCGCCCTCGCGCAGCAGCTTGCTGCGCAGGTCCTCGTCGCCCTCCGGGGTGTCGTCGTGCTGGAGGGCGTAGATGGTGGTGCGCACCTCCTGGATGGTGGCGTCGAGTTCGTCGACCGCCTTGCCGAGCCGGGTCCGCACCTCGGGGACCTCGGCCAGCCGGGCCGCGCTCTCCAGCATCATGCCGGTGGCGAACAGGCGTTGGATGACCAGGTCGTGCAGGTCACGGGCGATCCGGTCGCGGTCCTGGTAGACCGCGAGCCGCTGCTGGTCGTGCTGGCCCTCGGCCAGCCGCAACGCCAGCGCCGCCTGGGCGGCGAAGCCCTCCGCCAGCGCCTGCTCGTCCGGGGTGAACGGGGGCAGGTCACGTCGACGCCAGACACTGACCGCGCCGAGCACCCGGCCGGCGCTGCGCAGCGGCAGCGTCATGCTCGCCCCGAACGCCTTCCGGACGGTGGAGCGGACCTCCGAGTTCTCCCGCATGTCGTCGATGATGACGCTGTCCCCGGCCAGCAGCCGGGCGGTCCGCTCGCTCGGCGGGATCAGCTCGCCGGTGACGAAGTCCGAGGCCTCACCGGACGCGTGCGAGATGCGCAGTCCGCCGTCGCCGGTCGGCAGCAGGATCATGCCGATCGCCGCGTCGGCCAGGTCGCGCAGCAGTTCAGCGGTGGTGATCAGCGCGATCTGCGCGTCCTCGGCGGTCAACATCACCGTGGTCACCTCGCGGGAGGCGGCGATCCAGCGCTCGCGGCGCAGGCCCTCCTCGTAGAGGCGGGCGTTCTCGATGGCGACCCCGGCGGCCGCCGCCAGCGCCTCGACCACCTGCTGGTCGGCGGAACTGAAGTGCCGTCCGTGGTGCTTCTCGGTCAGGTAGAGCGTGCCGAAGAAGTCGTTACGGACCCGGATCGGCACGCTGAGGAAGGTGTGCATCGGCGGATGGCCGTGCGGAAAGCCCGCCGCGCTGGGGTGCTGGGTCAGGTCCTCCAGCCGCAGCGGCTCGCAGTGGTCGGTGACGTAGCCCAGCAGGCCGAGCCCGCACGGCGGCCCGCCGATCTCCAGCTCCTGCTCGGCGCTGATGCCCACCTGGATGAAGTCCGACAGACCGTGGGTGTGCGGGGCGAGCACGCCCACCGCCGCGTACTCGGCGTCGACGAGATCCGCCGCGGTGGAGGCGATCCGCTGCAGCGTCGCGTGCAGGTCCAGCCCGGAGCTGACCGCGACGACGGCCTCCAGCAGCTCCCGCATCCGGTCGTTGACGGCGGCGACGGCGTGCAGGCGCTCGGCGACCTCCGACACCAGGGCGTCGACCTCGAGCGAGCCGAGATCGGGGCTGAAGTGTCCCTCGCTCTGTTCCATGGCCATGGTCAGAGCCTAGTTTGTCCGGATTGGCCTGCTCCGGATTGGTCAGCCGGGCCGGGTTCTCACCTGGGGAGGCGGGCCTGGAAGGTCGTGCCTTCCCGAGGGGTCTCCTGGTCGACGACGCCGAGGGTGCCACCGTGGTGGTGGGCGATGTCACGGGCGATCGGCAGGCCCAGGCCCGCGCCGCCGTGGTCGCGGCTGCGGGCGTCGTCGAGACGGGTGAACCGTTCGAAGATGCGCTCCCGGTCGCCGGGGTCGATCACCGGACCGTCGTTGCGGACCTCCAGCACCGCCTGCTCCCCCTCGGCGCGGACCCGGACCTCGACCGAGGCGCGGGCGTGGCGCTGCGCGTTGTCCAGCAGGTTGGTCACCAGCCGGCCCAGCCAGAGGTGGTTGCCCGGGACGACGACCTCCGGCGCGAGGTCCAGGTCGACGGGGCAGCGCTCCGCACCGCGGATGCGGACCGTGGCGGCGACCAGTTCGCCGAGGTCGACCGGGTCGGCGGGCCGGTCGACCGCGCCGGTGCTGCTGCTGAGCCGGGCCAGGAAGAGCAGGTCGGCGGCGAGGGCCTGGAGGCGCTCGGTGTCCTCCAGCGCGCCCTCGACCAGCTCGACCCTGACGTCCGGGTCCGGGTGGGCCAGCGCCACCTCCAACTGGGTACGCAGCACCGCGATCGGGCTGCGCAGCTCGTGCGAGGCGTCGGCGATGAACTGCCGCTGCCGCTGCCCGGCCACGTCGAGCCGGTCCAGCATCGCGTTCATCGTCGTCGCCAGCCTGGCGATCTCGTCTCCCCCGCGCGGGATCGGGACGCGGCGGTGCAGGGCCTGCTCGCCGATCGCGGCGACCTCGGTGCGGATCGCCTCCACCGGGCGCAGCGCCCGGCCGGTCACCCGCCAGGTGACGAAGGCGACCAGGAGCAGCAGCAGCGGGCAGCCCACCGCGAGGGTGAGCGCGGTGGTCGACTCGGCGGCGTCGGCGGCGACGAGGGAGACGCCGGTGTGGATGACGACCTCGTCACCCTTGGGCGTCACCGCGGCGATGGTGGTGACCTGCTGGTTCTCCTCCAGGCCGAGGATCTTCAGGTCCCACGGGGTCAGCGCGGTCACCAGCCCGCCGTCCGGTCCCGGCACGGCCTCCACCGCGCCGCCCAGGCCGGGGGCGGGCTTGATCCGCGGGACCGGGCTCAGTGCGGGGCGGCCCGCGACGTTCTGGCTGGCGGCCACCACCGCGCCGTTGGTGTCGACCACCTGGATGAAGTCGGTGCCGTCGCCGAGCGGCAGCACCCTGGTCAACTTGCCGTTCGTCACCAGCCTGGCCACTACGTCGGCCTGCGCGCGGGCACTGGTCGCCGCCCGTCCGTGCAGGTCCGCGCGGAGCAGGGAGAGCATCGACAGCGAGGCGACCGTCAGCGCGACGGCCACCACCGCGCAGGCCGCGAAGGTGGCCCGGGCGCGCACCGAACCGGGCGTCACCCGCATCCGGAACGCGCGGGCGCGACGACGCAGCAGGCGCAACAGCAGGATCCGCGCAGGCGGTTCAGCGCTCACGGGCCCGGACGGATCGACCACCTCAACCGCCTCAATCACCTCAGCCACCGTCCACCGCCAGCCGGTACCCGGCGCCGCGGACCGTCTGCACGGCGGCCCGGCCGAACGGCGCGTCGATCTTCCGCCGCAGCGCGCTGACATGGACCTCGATGACGTTCGGGTCGCCGTCGTAGAACTCGTCCCAGACGTGGTCGAGGATCTCCCGCTTGGAGACCACCTCCCCGGCGCGCAGCGCGAGTTGCTCCAGCACGGCGAACTCGCGGGCCGTCAGCCGCACCGGCGTGCCGGCGCGGGAGCAGATCCGCGCGGCGACGTCGACGACCAGGTCCCCGAGCCGGACCACCTGCGGCGGCCTGCTGCCGAGGCGCCGCGCGAGGGCGCGCAGCCGCGCGACCAGGACGACGAACGAGAACGGCTTGGAGAGGAAGTCGTCCGCGCCGGTGTCGAGCGCCTCCGCCTCGTCCCACTCGCCGTCCTTGGCGGTGAGCATGAGGATGCCCACGTCGTTCCCGGCCGCGCGAAGCCGGGAGCAGACCCGGTAGCCGTTCAGGCCAGGCAGCATGATGTCGAGCACGATCAGGTCGTAGGGCTGACGGGTAGCCTGCCGCAGTCCGGCGAGGCCGTCGTGCGCGACATCGACGGCGAAGCCCTCCGTCTCCAGCCCACGCTGCAGCGCGGCGGCGAGCCGCCGTTCGTCCTCCACCACCAGTACGCGCACGGGTTCAGGGTGACACGGCGCTCTGCGGGGAAGCTGAAGAGATCTTCAAGATCTTCAGCAGTGCTTCAGCGGTGGTCAGGCATTCTCGGCTCGCCCGGCACGACCTCCGAAGACCTGTGGAGCCGAGATGACCGACCCCGTGGACCCCCTGTTCCCCGCCTCGTCCGCCCCTGAGCCGGACCCGGCCGCTGACCTGGACCTCGACCTGACCAAGGAGCCCGCACCTGCACCCGCGCCTGCCACCGAGCCGACTCCTGCTCCCGCCCGATCCGGATCCGGTCTCCGCCGAGGGCTGGGCGGACGCCCGGCCCGGTGGGTGCTGACCGGCGTCGGAATCGTCGTGCTGGTCGGCGGCACCGCCGCGGTGACGGCGGCCGTGGTCAACCACGACAGCCGCGGCGTCGCGGTACGGGCGTTCCCCGGCGGGCCCGGCGGACTCCCCGGCAAGGTCGTCCTCGGCGGCCCCGCCGGTGTCGCGGGCGACGGGGGCGTCGTGGTCAAGGGCGGACAGGTGGTCGCCGTCACGGGTGCGGGTCCGGCGGGTGCGCTTCAGGGCCTCGCCCCGGCCCCGCTCCCGTCCCTCCCGGCGGACCAGGCCGCGGACAAGGCCGCGGCGGCGGTCCCGGGCGGCAAGGTCGAGACCCTGACCACCGTTCCCGAGCAGGGCGGCGGCAGCGCCTGGCAGGCCGTCGTCCTCGGCACGGACGGCGTCAGCCACCTGGTCACTGTCGACGGCACCTCCGGCACCGTCACCAGCAACACCACGGTGGGCGGCTGAGCTACACGCCGCGCGCTCCTGTGCGGCTCCGGTGTAGCCCGGCTCAGCCCACGGCCACCGGCGCGGCCTGCTGCTCGTGCGCCCACAGTGCACGCAACGGGCCGTCCACGGCGACCAGTTCGTTCCAGGCGCCGCGCTGCACCACACGGCCGTGGTCCAGGACGAGGACCTCGTCCACCGCCGCAAGTCCGGTGAGGCGGTGGGTGATCAGCAACGTGGCCCGGCCCTCGGTCGCCGCCAGCAGGTCCGCGGTGAGGGCGTCGGCCGTCGGGAGGTCGAGGTGCTCGGCGGGCTCGTCGAGGATCAGCACCGGGAAGTCCGCCAGCAACGCCCGTGCCAGCGCGAGGCGTTGGCGCTGGCCGCCGGAGAGGTTGGCGCCGTGCTCGCCGACCATGGTGGAAAGGCCGTCCGGCAGCTCGCGGACGAACGCGCCCAGCCGGGCGGCGTCGAGGGCCGCGAAGAGCTCGGTGTCGCCGGCGTCGGGGCGGGCCAGGCGGAGGTTCTCGCGCAGCGAGCTGTCGAAGACGTGGGCGTCCTGCGCACAGAGACCGACCGCACGGCGGACGTCCTCACCGGTCAGCGTGGTGGCGTCGGCGCCGCCCAGGGTGACGCTGCCCGACGCGGGGTCGAGGAACCGGAGCAGGACGTTGGCCAGCGTGGTCTTGCCTGAGCCGCTCGGGCCGACCACGGCGATGCGGCGCCCCGGCGTAAGGTCCAGGTCGACGTCGGCCAGCGCGGGCGTGGTGCGGCCGGGCCAGGTCGCGGTCAGGCCGCGGACCTGGAGCGGCAGCGGGTCGGCGGGCGCGGCGGCCGGGTGCTCCGGCTCACGGACCGGCTCGGGCGCGTCGAAGAGCTCCGCGAGCCGCGCGGCCGAGCGCGCGCTGCGGTGGCGGATCTGGGCGGCGGCGGTCAGGCCGGTGACGCCCTCGAACGCCGCCAGCGGCGTGAGCAGCAGCACCGCCAGGTAGACGCCGTGGAGCTGCCCGGCGGCGACGGCCGCGATGCCGACCGCACCGCAGGCGACAGCAGTCAGGCCGGTCAGCGCGGTGGTCAGGCCGACGCCGAGGCCGAGCCCGGCAGCGGAACGCCGCTGCAGGCCGGTCAGTTCAGCGTCCGTCGCGCGCAGCGCGGTGAGCCGGGCGGGGAGTGCGCCGCTGACGGTCAGTTCGGCGGCGCCGTCGAGCAGCCCGACGACCTCCCCGCTCAGCCGACCGCGCGCCGCCGCCTGGGCGCGCTCGGCGCGGAGCGAGAGCAGCACCGCGAGGCGCGGCACCACGAGCCCGGCGAGCAGCAGTCCGAGCGCGAGCACGACTCCGGCGAGCGGCAGCAGCCACGCCACCGCACCCACCGTCAGCACGCCCGCCAGCGCCGCGACGGCCAGCGGGAGGCGGTAGCGCAGCCAGTGGTCCTGCATCGCGTCGACGTCCGCGACCATCCGGGAGAGCAGGTCACCGCGCCGGAACGTCGCCCCGAGCCCGGCGGGCGCGAGGCGCTCCAGCCGGGCGTAGACGGTGGTGCGCAGCGCCCCGAGGCTGCGGAAGACCGCGTCGTGGCTGACCAGCCGCTCCCCGTAGCGGAGTACGGACCGGCCGATGCCGAAGGTGCGCACGGCCGTGACGGCGACCATCAGGTAGAGCACCGGCGGCTGCTGCGAGGCCCGCGAGATCAGCCAACCGGAGGTGCCCATCAGCGCGGTGGCGCAGACCAGCGCGAGCGCGCCGAGCAGGATCGCCAGGCCGAGCTTGGGCTTGGGGAAGCGCGACCACCCACCGACGGGGGAGTCAGCAGTTGCCGAGACGGCGACCTGCGGGGGAGCCGCCGCAGCGGTGCGCGCCGCCGGAACGAGGGGCGTCTCGACCGGCTCGGCAGCCGCCGCCACCGCACCGAGGTGGATCCGGCGGTCCGCCAGCGCCAGCAGCGCCGGGCGGTGCGCGGTCAGGATCACGGTCCGGCCGACGGCCAGGTCGCGGATCGCGGCGACGACCGCCGCCTCGTTCTCGTTGTCCAGGCCCGCCGTCGGCTCGTCCAGCAGCACCAGCGGGCGGTCGGCCAGGAAGGCGCGGGCCAGCGCCAGGCGCTGCCGCTGTCCGGCGGAGAGGCCGGTGCCGTCCTCGCCGAGGACGGTCCGCGTACCGAGGGGGAGTGCGGTCACGAACTCCCAGGCCTGCGCGGCGGTCAGCGCCGCGCACAGCTCGGCGTCGGAGGCGTCGGGGCGCGACAACCTGAGGTTGTCGGCGATGGTCCCGGCGAAGAGGTACGGGTGCTGCGGGACCCAGGCGATCCGGTCGTGCGCGGGCGCGGTCACCTCGCCCGAGGCGACCGGTACGAAGCCCAGCAGCACGCCCAGCAGCGAGGACTTCCCCGCGCCCGACGGGCCGGTGACCGCGACGGTCTTCCCCGGCGCGATCCGCAGCGACAGGCCGTCCAGCGCCGGGCGCTCCCGTCCGTTGTAACGGACCGTCAGGTCGCGTACCTCGACGCCGCCGTCCTCCGACGGGCGGACGACCGACTCCGGCGCGGGCGTCTCCAGCACCTCGAAGATCTGCTCGGCTGCCGCCAGGCCCTCGACGCTGGCGTGGTAGTGGGTGCCGACCTGGCGGATCGGCAGGTACGCCTCCGGGGCCAGTACCAGCACCACCAGGCCGGTTTCCAGGTCCATGCCGCCGTTGACCAGCCGCATGCCGATACTGACGGCGACCAGCGCCACCGACAGCGTGGAGAGCAACTCCAGTGCGAAGGAGGAGACGAAGGCGACCCGCAGGGTCCGCAGCGTGGCGCGGCGGTACTCGTCGGTGATCTTCCTGATCGACTCGGCCTGCGCCTTGGCCCGGCCGAAGACCTTGAGCGTCGGCAGTCCGGCGACCACGTCGAGGAAGTGGTGCGAGAGCCGTCCGAGCGTGCGCCACTGACGGTCCATCCGGCTCTGGGTGGCCATCCCGATCAGCACCATGAAGACCGGGATCAGCGGCAGCGTCGCCACGATGATCGCGGCGGATACCCAGTCGGCGAAGACGATCCGGGCCAGCACCGCGACCGGCACCACCACGGCCAGCGCCAACTGCGGGACGTAGCGGGCGAAGTAGTCGTCCAGCGCGTCCACCCCCCGGGTGGCCAGGGTGACCAGCTCACCGCTGCGCTGCGGCGACAGCCGCGATGGCCCCAGCGCCGCGGCCCGCTCCAGCAGTTGCTCCCGCAGCTGGGACTTGACCCGCGCCGAGGCCCGGTGGGCCACCGTCTCGGTGGCCCAGGCGACCACGCCGCGGCCGAGCGAGACCGCGGCCAGTGCGGCCAGCGGACCGCCCAACCGGCCCAGCCCCTGGCCGTGCTGGAAGCAGCCGACGACGATCTGGGCCACCAGCATCGCCTGCGCGACGACCAGCCCCGCACCGACCAGGCCGAGCGCGACCGAGGCCAGCAGGAACATCCGGGTGGCACGGGCGTGCCGCAACAGGCGCGGGTCGACGGGCTTCACGACGGGTACTCCTCGGACTGCGGGTGATGCTCGAACTACTGGGGTTGCGGGTCAGGCCGGGATGTTCGCGACGCTGATGCGGCGGCGGAACACCCAGTAGGTCCAGCCCTGGTAGAGCAGGACGACGGGGGTCGCGATCGCGGCGAGCCAGGTCATGATCCCCAGCGTGTACGCCGACGACGACGCGTTGCTGACGGTCAGCGACAGCGCCGGGTCGATCGAGGACGGCATGACGTCCGGGAAGAGGGTCAGGAAGAGCATCGCCACCGCGGCGACGATGGTCACCCCGGACAGCAGGAACGCCCAGCCCTCGCGGCCCAGCCGGTTCATGCCGATCGCGCCGACCAGCGCCACCACGGCCACGACCATGGCGAAGAGGCTCCAGCCGTCGCCGTGGTGCGCCTGGGTCCAGATCAGGAAGCCCAGCGCCAGCAACGCGGTGACCAGGCCCAGCTTGGTGGCCAGCGCGCGGGCGCGCTCCCGGATGTCCCCGGCGGTCTTCAGCGCGGTGAAGACCGCGCCGTGGAAGGTGAACAGGAAGAGCGTCACCAGTCCGCCGAGGATCGCGTAGCCGTTCAGCAGGTCGAGGAAGTTGCCGACGTACTCGAAGTTCGCGCCGATCTTCGTGCCGTGGACGATGTTGCCGAAGGCGACGCCCCACAGGAAGGCCGGGAACAGCGAGCTCCAGAAGATGGCGTGGTCCCAGTTGCGCTTCCAGCGCGCGTCGTTGCGCTTGCCCCGGTACTCGAAGGCCACGCCGCGGACGATCAGGCAGACCAGGATCAGCAGCAGCGCCAGGTAGAAGCCGCTGAACAGGGTCGCGTACCACTCGGGGAAGGCCGCGAAGGTCGCGCCGCCTGCGGTCAGCAGCCAGACCTCGTTGCCGTCCCAGACGGGGCCGATGGTGTTGATCAGGACACGGCGTTCCCGCTCGTCCTTGGCCAGCACCTTGGTGAGGACGCCGACGCCGAAGTCGAAACCCTCCAGGAAGAAGTAGCCGATCCACAGGACCGCGATGATCACGAACCAGACGTCGTCGAGATGCATGATCCAGGTCTCCTCAATACGCGTTCAGTACGCGTGATCAGTACGCGAACGCGAACGGCTTGTCGGCGTCCTCGGAACCGGCCGGGGGGCCGCCCAGGGTCGGGTCGTGGCGCGGCGGCTCCTCGTCCAAGGGGCCGGCCTTTGCGTACTTGACCATCAGCTTGACCTCGATCACCGCGAGGATTCCGTAGAGCAGGGTGAAGACGATCAGCGAGGTCCACTGCTCGCCGACGGAGACGCCGGGGGAGACCGCGTCGGCGGTGGTCATCAGGCCGTAGACGACCCACGGCTGACGGCCCATCTCGGTGAAGATCCAGCCCCAGGAGCAGGCGATCAGCGGGAAGAGCATGGTCCAGACGAAACCCCGCCACATCCACTTGTTGAGGAAGGGGCCGAGCTCCCGGTTCTTCGTCAGCATGAAGAGCGGCACCTCGTCACCGGCCCGTCGGTACTCCGGGGCCAGCCAGAACTTCCGCCTGGTCAGCCAGAGGCCGATGACGGCGATGACGAACGAGGTCATCCCGAAGCCGATCATCCAGCGGAACGCCCAGAAGGTCGTCGGGATGTTGGGCTCGTAGTTGGGCGCCTTGTCGCCGTACTTGGCCTTCTCAGCGGCGTTGATGTCGTTGATGCCGGGCACCGGTGAGGAGAAGTTGCCCTTGGCCAGGAAGGAGAGCAGTCCGGGGATGGTGATCTCGACCGAGTTGCGGCCCTTGGACACGTCGCCGTAGGCGAAGACCGAGAAGGGCGCGGGCGCCTGGGTGTCCCACAGCGCCTCGGCCGCGGCCATCTTCATCGGCTGTTGCTCGAACATGACCTTGCCCAGTGCGTCACCGCTGATCGCGGTGCCGAGGCCCGCTATCAGGCAGACCACCAGCCCGAGCCGGAGCGAGGACTTCATCGCGGCGACCGTCACCCGGTCCTGGTCGCCTCGCGCCAGCCGCGACGCCTTGCGCAGCTGGTAGGCGGCGATGCCGATCATGAACGCGCCGCCCACCAGGAAGGCCGCGGTCAGCGTGTGGAAGACGACCACCAGCGTGGTGTTCTGGAAGAGCACCTTGGGGAAGTCGGTCAGCTGGGCCCGCCCGTTGACGACCTTGTAGCCGACCGGGTGCTGCATCCAGGAGTTGGCGGCCAGGATGAAGTACGCGGAGAGGGTTGTGCCGATGGCGACCATCCAGATCGCGGCCAGGTGCAGCTTCTTGGGGAGCCGGTCCCAGCCGAAGATCCAGAGTCCGATGAAGGTCGACTCGAAGAAGAAAGCGATCAGCGCCTCGAAGGCCAGCGGCGCTCCGAAGATGTCGCCGACGAACCGCGAGTAGCTCGACCAGCTCATGCCGAACTGGAACTCCTGGACGATGCCGGTGACCACGCCCATGGCCATGTTGATCAGGAAGAGCTTGCCCCAGAACTTGGTGGCCCTGAAGTACTTCTCACGACCCGTCCGCACCCAGGCGGTCTGCAGGCCCGCGGTGAGCGCGGACAGAGCGATCGTCAGGGGGACGAACAGGAAGTGGTAGACGGTGGTGATGCCGAACTGCCATCGCGCCATCGTCTCGTGCGCGAGCGCGAGATCCACTGCGGTTCCCTCCTGATCATCCGAGCATCATGTCCATCTATGCACGGTTAATCCGACATAGGTGGGACGTCCCCACTGAACACAAAATGTTAGTGAGCTTGTGAACGTGAACACGATCACAAGCCATTATCACCACGGGTTTCCGCAGAGACTGACAGGGGGGTGGGGTGAGTCGGCAGAGCCACTACGTCCAGGCTGAGCTGGGCGAACAAGCCAAATCGGCAGTTGTCCGAGGGCCTCGGGTGTGTCGCCGGGCACACTCTCCGTCAGATGTGATGTGCGACTCAAGGACGGAGTCGGACGCGGTCAGGAAACTCAGGCGTGGACGGCCGGCGCCGGGGCTCCCGGCAGGAACACCCGGAAGGTGGCGCCCGCGCCGGGTGCGGTCTCCAGTTCGACGCGTCCCCCGTGGGCGGTCGTCAGCGCCGAGACGATGGCCAGACCGAGGCCCGCTCCCCCGCCGTCACGACGACTGCGGGACGCGTCCACCCGGTAGAACCGCTCGAAGACCCTGGCGGCCTGTTCGTCCGTCAGACCCGGTCCCTGGTCGCCGACCTCCAGCACGCCCTCGCCGTCGATCGTGCCCACGCCGATCCGCACCGCGGTTCCGGCCGGGGTGTGCTTGACCGCGTTGCCGACCAGGTTGGTGACGACCTGGCGCAGCCGCGCCTCGTCCCCCAGCACCACCGCCGCGCCGGGCGTCGGCGCACCGGCCGGGCCGGTCAGGCTGACGCCACGGGTCGGGTCGAGCGCGGTGGTGTCGTGCAGCGCGTCGATGGCCAGCGTGCGCAGGTCCATCGGCGCGAGCTGCAGCGGACGCTGCTCGTCCAGGCGGGCCAGCATCAGCAGGTCCTCCACCAGTCCGCTCATCCGGACCGACTCGGACTCGATCCGCTCCATGGTCCGCTTGACGTCCGCGTCGGTGGCCAGCGCGCCCATCCGGTAGAGCTCGGCGAAGCCGCGGATGCCCGCCAGCGGGGTGCGCAGCTCGTGGCTGGCGTCCGCGACGAAGCGGCGCATCCGGTCCTCGGAGCGGGTCCGCTCCGCGAAGGCCGCCTCGATCTGCGCCAGCATCGAGTTGAGGGAGCGGGCCAACCGGCCCACCTCGGTGTGCTGGTGGGCGTCCGAGTCGGGGACGCGGTGGGAGAGCGGATGCCCGGCGGCGATCGCCTCGGCTGTCTCCTCGATCCGGCGCAGCGGCTTGAGCCCGGTCCGCACCGCGAAGAAGCCCGCGACGGTCAGCAGCAGCAGGACGGCCGCGCCGACGGCGAGGAAGCCCTCGTTCAGCCGGGTGATCATCGCGTCGGTGTCGTCCAGCGAGGTCGCCACGACCACGCCCGATCCCGGCTGGTTGTTCACCGGCAGGATGAGCACCCGCCACTGGCCGCCGCCGTGGTCGGCGGGCACGGTGAACGGCTTGCCCATGGCGGCAGCCAGCGCCGTCGGGTCCAGCGTGGGCAGGACGGGCTTCGGGTCGCTCGCGTCGAGCTGCTGGGACTTCAACTGCCCGTAGGAGCCGTCCGGCCCGACCGCGACCGTCACGTACTGGCTGGGCAGCCACCCCGCGCCGTACCGCAGGCCCGGCAGGACCGGATGGCGGGCGGGTTTCAGCGCCACCCGCTCCATCTGCTGGCCGAAGCGGTCCAGTTGGCTGTCGACGCGCTGCATCTGGTTGTCGCGGACGCTGCCCAGCACGAGGGTGTCGCTGACCGTCAGCCCGAGCGCGACCAGCGCGACCAGCAACGCCAGCAACCGAACCCGCAGCGAGAACCGCCCGACGAGATGGTGCCGCGCCCGCCGCCGCAAGGCGAGCCGCCTACGCAGTCGGCCGGCGAAGGACATAGCCGATGCCGCGCACCGTGTGGATCAGCTTGGGCGCACCGTCCGCGCCGGAGTCCATCTTGCGGCGCAGGTAGGAGATGTAGGACTCGACGATGCTGAGGTCGCCGCCGAAGTCGTAGGCCCAGACGTGGTCCAGGATCTGCATCTTGGAGACGACGCGGCCGGTGTTGGTCATCAGGTACTCGAGCAGCTTGAACTCGGTCGGGGAGAGGGAGACCTGGCGTCCGCCGCGGGTCACCTGGTGCCCGATCGGGTCCAGCTCCAGGTCCGCGACCACCAGCCGGCCGTCCTCGGCGGGCCCGCCGGTCCGGCGCAGGATCGCCCGGATCCGGGCGATCAGCTCCTCCAGGCTGAACGGCTTGGTGACGTAGTCGTCGCCACCGGCGGTCAGCCCGTTGATCTTGTCGTCGACCCCGTCCTTGGCGGTCAGGAAGATCACCGGGATCTTGTCCCGGTCGCTGTCGTCCCGCAGCCGCCGCACCAGGGAGAAGCCGTCCACGTCCGGCAGCATCACGTCGAGCACGACGAGGTCCGGCCGCGCCTGCTGCACATGCGCGACCGCCTCCGCGCCGGACGCGGCGGAGGCCACACGGAAGCCTGCGAACCTCAGCGAGGCGGAGAGCAGCTCGCGGATGTTCGGCTCGTCGTCGACGACGAGCAGGCTTGCTTCGGCGGTGTCCATGGGCGCCCCCGGTGAGTTCAGGTCTGGCTCCGGCAGAGTAACGGGACTAGATGAGGACTTCATGAGTGAACGCTGTGGAGCTCTCTTTCCGAAGCATTAGGACAGAGGGACGCTGCAGACGTCTAGGCCCTGTCTGACAGACAGGGCCTAGGGGCGCGGGGAACTGCGCGGGCAACCACCCTGTGCGGATGGGCCCTGACCGTTCGGCCCGCCGGCTGCGTGGATGGCTTGCGCGCAGTTCCCCGCGCCCCTGAAGGCTTCAGCCGCCGACCTGGGTGACTGTCGATGCCGAGACGTCGCCGGAGGAGTCGGTCGTGCCGCGGACGGTGACCGTCGAGCCGGGCTTCAGGTCGGTGACGGTGCCTGTCGTGGAGAGGCTGACCTTGGTGCTGCCGCTGGTCGTGACCTTGACGATGTTGCCCGACGCGTCGGAGACGTAGATCGTGCTGCCGTCGACGAGCTTGACGGTACCGACCGTCGAACCCCCGCCGGCACCAGCCGCGCCGCCGCCGAACCCACCACCGCCGAATCCACCGAAGCCACCGCCGCCACCCGCGGCACCGCCCGTCCGGCCGGAACCCGTCGCACCGGAGCCCGTCGCGCTGGAGCCGGAGGCTCCCGCGGCAGCGAAGTTGCGGCCGCCGAAGCCACCCCCGCCCGTCGGGGCCTGGCCCTTCTCGACCTGGACGCCGCCGATGAAGCCGAGCCCCGCGACCACCGCGGCGCCGAGCACCAGCGTCAGCCACGGCAGCTTCCGCCGCGGCGGGGCCGCGAGCTCCGCGCTGATGTCCAGCGCGTCCGGCGGCTCGGCCAGGATGTCCTCGGGGGACAGCTGCTCCGTCGGTTCCTCGCCCATGTTCACGGCCTTCATGTTCACGGCGTTCATGTTCACGGCGTTCATGTTCACGGCGTTCCTCGCGTTCTCGTCCACGAGTTCCACGCGCACGTCCTCCTTCTGCAGATCACTCATGGCGCAGCGCCTCGATCGGACGCAGGCTGGCCGCCCGGCTCGCCGGGTAGCTGCCGAAGAACAGCCCGATGGCCACCGCGATGCCGAACGCGCCGTACACCGACGCCGGGATCACCACCGGCTTGATGCCGACGATGGTGAAGTGCGCGCCGATCAGCGCGATCACCACGCCCAGCCCGGCCCCGACCAGGGACAGCAGCGTCGACTCGGCCAGGAACTGACCGAGGATGACGCCCTTGGGCGCTCCGATCGCCTTGCGGATGCCGATCTCGCGGGTCCGCTCGGCGACCGTGACCAGCATGATGTTGGTGATGCCGATGCCGCCGACCAGCAGCGAGATCGCCGCCACCGCGCCGAGCAGCACGGTGAAGGTCTGCGTGGTCGAGCTACGGGTGCTCAGCAGCGAGGTCTGGCTGCTGACCCGGAAGTCGACCGCCGACGCGTTGGTGATCCCGTGGGTGCCCATCAGGATCGTGGTGATCTCGTTCTGCGCCTGCGTCGTGGTGTCGGCGGAGGTCGCCTCGACCAGGATCTGGCTCAGCGAACCGAAGCCGGTGTAGGCGTTCTGCACCGTCGGCAGCGGCGCGATGACCACGTCGTCCGGGTCGTTGAAGCCGCTGGTGCTGCTGCCCTTGGTGGCCAGCTCGCCGACCACCGTGAGCGGCGTGCCGCCCAGGATGATCTGCTTGCCGATCGGAGAAGCGGTACCGAACAGGTCCGACGCCGTGGTCGAGCCGATCACCGCGACCTTGCGCGAGGCCAGCACGTCGTCGTCGCTGAAGTAGTCGCCCTGGGCGACCTTGCTGTTGGACGCCTCGAAGTAGGCCGGGTAGGTGCCGATCACCGAGCTGACCGTGTGCGAGGTGCCGTCGTAGAGCGCCGTCTGCGAGGTCTGCACCTCGGGGGCGACGCCCTTGATGTCCGGAGCCTGGGTCGGGTCGGCCAGCGCCTTGGCGTCGGTGACCGTCAGCGGCTTGGTGCTGGTCGCGGTCGACTGGGCGCCGAAGCCCGCACCCGACGAGATCGTCAGCGAGTTGGTGCCGAGCGCGTCGATCGAGTTCTTGACCGCCTGCGACGAGCCGTTGCCGACCGCCAGCAGCAGGATGACCGCGGCGACACCGATCAGGATGCCCAGCATGGTCAGTCCGGAGCGGACCTTGTTGGCGGACAGGCCGTGGACCGCGAAGCGGAGTGTCTCGAAGGGGTTCACCGGATCGCCTCCTTGGCCAGGACGTCCGCTGCGGAAGCCGCGGCAGCTGCCGGACCTGCGGATGCTGCATTCGCCGCGGCCATCGCCGGGGGCGGCCCGACGACCGGAGCCTGTCGCACGTCGCTCACGATCAGGCCGTCGACCAGCCGGATCACCCGCTTGGCGTGGCGCGCGACCTCGTCCTCGTGGGTGATCAGCACGACCGTGCGGCCGGACAGGTTGAGGCGGTCCACGATGCCGAGGACCTCCCTGGTGCTGTGGCTGTCCAGGTTTCCGGTGGGCTCGTCCGCCAGCAGCATCGCCGGTGCGGTGACCAGCGCGCGGGCCACGGCGACGCGCTGCTGCTGGCCGCCGGAGAGCTCGTTGGGCTTGTGGTCGGCACGCTCGGCCAGGCCGACCATGCTCAGCGCGGCCAGCGCACGGCGACGCCGCTCGGCGGCCTTGACGCCCGCGTAGGCGAGCGGCAGCTCGACCTGGGCCACCGCCGAGGTGCGCGGAACCAGGTTGAAGGACTGGAAGATGAAGCCGATCTTGCGGTTGCGGACGAGCGACAGCTGCCGCTCGTCCAGCCCGCCCACGTCGATCCCGTCCAGCAGGTAACGGCCGGTGGTCGGCACGTCCAGGCAGCCGAGGATGTTCATCAGGGTCGACTTGCCCGAGCCGGAGCTGCCCATGATGGCGACGTAGTCACCCTGATGGACCGTCAGATCGACGCCCGCCAGGGCGTGCACGACCGCGTCGCCCATGCCGTAGGTCTTCACCAGGCTGCGGGCCGCGATGACGGGCGCGGGGCTCATCCGAGGCCACCCCCGCCACCGGCGCCACGACCGCCACCACGGCCACCGCCGCCACCACCGAAGCCGCCGCCACCGATGCCGCCCGGGAAGCCGGTGCTCGGGAAGCCGTTGCTGCCGCTGGTGGAGACCACCGTGATCTGGACCTTCTGGCCCAGGGTCACGCCGGAGAGGATCTGGTCGTCGGTGTCGCCCTGGACGCCCAGGGTGACCGGCGTCCGCTTGGTGGTGCCGTTCGGCTGGACCACCTGGACGCTGGCGCCGGAGCCGGTCCCGTTGACCGCCGAGGTCGGCAGGTAGAGCGCGTTGGAGGCGTCACCGACGTCCACCTGGACGCTGGCACTGAGGCCGGTGCGCAGGTTGGAGGTGTCGCCGAGGATCGCCAGCACCGCGGCGTACTGCACCGCGCTGGACGAACTGCCGCCGCCGGAGCCGGAGCTGGAGACGGGAAGCGAACTGATCGAGAGCACCTTGGCGTTGAACACCTGGCTGGTGTCGGCGTTCAGGGTCACCGTGGCGCCCTGACCGGCCTTGAGCTTGAGAGCGTCGCCCTCGGAGAAGTCGGCGTTGACCTCCATCCCGGTGGGGTTGGTGATCACTACGAAGCCGGACAGGGTGGACGAGTTGGACGAGGAACTGCTGGAGCCCGAGCCGCTGCCGCCAGAACCGGAACCGCTGCCCGAACCGCCGCCGGAGCCGGAGCTGCCGCCGGTCCCGGAGACCGACGCACCGACCTTGCCGGCCACGGAGGCGACGGTGCCGGAGACGGGCGCCTTGAGCACGGTGCCGTCGAGCGCACGCTGGGCGGCGTCGACGGCGTTCTGGGCGGTGGTGACCTGGTTCTGAGCACTGGCCAGCTGGGCCTGGTTGACGGTCGGGGTCGGCGAGGGCGCCGCAGCAGCCTGGCCGCTACCGCTGCCACCGCCAGAGCCCGAGCCGGAGTTGCCGCCGCCACCGCCCGAGCCGGAACTGGTGGACGTCTGCCCCTGCTCGACCTGGGTGAGGTTGGCCTGCGCAGCGGTCAGCTGCGTCTGGGCGGCGTTGAGCGACTCCTGTGCGGAGGTGGGGTCGACCTTGGCCAGGACCTGCCCGGCGGAGACCTTCTGACCAGCCGCCACATCGACTTCGGTGAGCGTGCCGCCGGTGGTGAAGCTCACCCCGGCGTCCGACGGCGAGGCCAGCGTGCCCGACCCGGAGACCGTCGCAAGGACATTGCCGCGCGCGACCGTCGCGGTACGCGTCGTCGTGGACGTCGTGGTGCTGCTGGAGCCCTCGGCCACGGTCGCCCACGCACCGCCGGCGACGGCCAGCAGCGCCGTGACGAGCACGGAGTTCAACAGGACGGACTTACGCCGTCGTGGAAGCACCTTCATGCGCCACACCTTGGCCGGGCGCTCCCAGCGGGCTCTGGGAGAAACCTTGGAGTTCGCTGGTTGGACATACCGGGCAGAACGCAGCATTGCCGTCTTTTGTGACTCCGCGCATCGGTTCGGGCGCCCCTGCGGGCGAATCCGGTCCCAGCGGATTCGAAGGATTCACCCAGGGCACCAACACCCCCGTGCGGTTCCTTCTTGACCCATGACGACACTCAGCCCTCGCACGGCCTGCGCAGCAGGTCTGCTCAGCCTCGGCGCGCTGCTGCTGTCCGGCTGTGCCTCCTCGGGCACCACCAGCAGTTCCTCGGCGTCCTCCCAGGCTTCCTCCTCGTCGAGCAGCCGCGGAGGTGCGGCGATGGCTGCGTACCGGCAGTGCCTCAGCCAGCACGGCGTGACCATGCCCTCCGGCCGCCCGACCGCTCACCCGAGCGGTGGCTACGGCGGCGGTGGCGGCTACGGCGGCGGTGGCGGCTACGGCGGCGGTGGCAACGGTGGTGGCGGCTTCGGATTCGGCGGCGGGGGCGCTTCCGCCAACCCGACGATGGCGGCGGCGATGCAGGCGTGCGCGTCGCTCCGCCCGAAGTTCGGCGGCGGCGGCAACGGCGGTCACGGTGGGTTCAACTCGTCCGCGATGGCGGCGTTCACGAGCTGTATGAAGGACCACGGCGTCACCCTCCCCGCGACCGGCGGCATGCGCGCCCTGAACACGGCGGACCCGAAGACGTCCGCGGCCTTCAACATCTGCAAGGTCCTGATACCCACCCGCAGCCCGGGCGCCGCGCCCTCAGCCTCGCCGTCGGCCTGAGGTTGCAACACCTGTAGGGGCGCGAGGAACTGCGCGAGCAACCACCCTGTCGGGATGGCCCTGCTCGTTCAGCGACACCACACACAGTGGCTTGTCGCGCAGTTCCCCGCGCCCCTTACGAGGTTGCAGCTACCGGCGGGAGCAAAGCACCCGCTTGCTCGCGCCCACGCGGCGGAGCCGCACATCAGCCGAGCCCCGCGCCCCTTACGAAGTTGCAGCTACCGGCGGGAGCAAAGCACCCGCTTGCTCGCGCCCACGCGGCGGAGCCGCACATCAGCAGAGCCCCGCGCCCCTTACGAAGTTGCAGCTACCGGCGGGAGCAAAGCACCCGCTTGCTCGCGCCCACGCGGCGGAGCCGCACATCAGCCGAGCCCCGCGCCCCTATGTGTTGCAACGTCCCCGGCGCCGAACGCTGAGGCCCCTGCCTACAGCTGCTTGCGGAACACTTCCGCAGTCTGCAGGAAGAGGTCGTTGGCCTCCGTCTCACCGATGGTGATCCGCGCGCCCTCGCCCGCGAACGGGCGGACCACGACGCCTGCCGCCTCGCACGCCGCCGCGAACTCCATCGTCCGCTCACCCAGCCGCAGCCAGACGAAGTTCGCCTGGGTCGTCGCCACCGTCCAGCCCTGGGCGACCAGCGCCGCCACGACCCGCTCCCGCTCCTCGACCAACGCGGCGACGCGCTCCAGCAGCGCGTCCTCCGAGCGCAGCGAGGCCACCGCCGCATCTTGCGCGAGCTGGCTGACGCCGAACGGCACCGCCGTCTGCCGCAGCGCCTGCGCCACCGGCTCGTGCGCGATGCAGAAGCCGACCCGCAGACCGGCCAGGCCGTACGCCTTGGAGAAGGTGCGCAGCACGCAGACGTTGGGGCGGTCGCGGTAGAGGTCGAGGCCGTCCGGCACCGCCTCGTCGCGGACGAACTCGTTGTACGCCTCGTCGAGGACGATCAGCACGTCACGCGGCACCGCGTCCAGGAACCGCTCCAGCTCCTCGCGGTGGGCAACCGTCCCAGTCGGGTTGTTGGGGTTGCAGACGAAGATCAGCCGGGTGCGCTCCGTCACCGCGGCCAGCATCGCGTCCAGGTCGTGGGTCTCGTCCGCCTTGAGCGGGACGCGGACACTGGTCGCGCCGCTGATCTGGGTGATGATCGGGTAGGCCTCGAACGAGCGCCAGGCGAAGATCACCTCGTCGCCCGGACCGGAGGTCGACTGCAGCAGCGACTGCGCGACGCCCACCGATCCGGTGCCGGTGGCGACATGCGCCTCCGGGACACCGAACCGCTGTGCCAGCTCGGCGATCAGGCCCGCGCAGGACATGTCCGGGTAGCGGTTGAAGCTCTGCGCCGCCTCTACCGCCGCCTCGAGGACGCCCGGCAGCGGCGGGTAGGGGTTCTCGTTGGAGGAGAGCTTGAATGCGGGCGTGCCGTCCGCGCCCTGCGCCGGCTTGCCCGGCTTGTACGCGGGGATGCCCGCGAGGGCCGCGCGCAGCCGGGGGCTGGGGGTGGTTTCGCTGCTCACCGTTCTCGTCCTCCATAAGTCGCGTCGCCCGCCACGTCTTCTTCGTCGTGGCACGCGTCGCCGTATCCGGTCGAGATCACCATACGAGCCGATAGCCGGAACCTCACCCGTGCGAGTGACATGTGCCGGTATGGCTCCGCGCAGACTCATGGGGCGACACCGTACGTCCATGGCCAAAACCCAGGCGATCTGCCCCGAATCGGTCGTTGGTGCAAGGAGAAAACACACCGATGTTCATGGAGAAACGTATCTCCGACCAACCGGGACAGACCATCCCCTTCTGACAGTTCCGCGCCATACGATCGGCCAGACATGACAGCAGCAGCGAATCACCACGGCCGTCGGGCGACCACCCGTGCGCGTCGGCTGGAACGCGCCGGGATCAGGGACGTCGCGGCGGCGGCCGGCGTCTCGATCACCACGGTGTCCGACGCGCTCAACGGCAAGGGGCGCCTGCCGGACGAGACCCGCAGCAAGGTGCGCGAGGTCGCCGAGCGGCTGGGCTACCGCCCCTCCGCCGCGGCGCGCACCCTGCGTACCGGCCGCTCCGGCCTGATCGGCCTGACGGTGACGACGTACGGGCAAGAACCGTTCACCTTCACCGAGTTCGCCTACTTCGCCGAGATGGCCAGGGCCGCGACCTCGGCCGCGCTCAACCGCGGCTACGCCCTGGTCGTGCTGCCGGCGTCGTCCCGGCACGACGTCTGGAGCAACGTCGCGCTGGACGGCACGGTCGTCATCGACCCGGCCGACCACGACCCGATGGTCGTCGACCTCTACCGCCAGGGACTGCCGGTCGTCAGCGACGGGAAACCGGGCAACTGCCCTGTCACCGCCTGGGTGGACAACGACCACCACGCCGCCGTGCTCGGCATCCTGGACCACCTGGCCCAGGCGGGCGCGCGCCGGATCGGTCTGCTCACCGGCACCAGTACGGACACCTACACCCGCCTCAGCACCGAGGCCTACCTGGGCTGGTGTCGCAACGTCGGCCAACAGCCGCTCTACGAGGCCTATCCGGCCCACGACCCGTGCGCGGGCGCGGTCGCGGCCGACCGCCTGCTGGCCCGGCCGGACCGGCCGGACGCGGTCTACGGCCTGTTCGACCCGAACGGCACCGACCTGCTCGCCGCCGCGCGCCGCTACAGCCTGCGCGTCCCCGAGGACCTGCTCTTGGTCTGCTGCAGTGAGAGCGACGTCTACGCCACCACCGAGCCGCCGATCACCACCCTCTCGCTCAAGCCCCGCCGGATCGGCACGACCGTCGTCAACCTGCTGATCGACGCGATCGAGGGCCTCACGCCGGACACCCAGGACGCCTCCGGGCAGGTGATGCCGACGGAGCTGATCGTCCGACGGTCGTCGCAACGGCGTGCCCACCGCACCACGGTGGCCGCCCCGCGCCCGCCCGGCGAGACGTGACCGGGAGCCGGGCCAGGTGAGTTGACGGAGTTCCACGGACCCCGCGGACCTCGTCGGAACCTGCCGGAGTCCCCCGGAGTCCACCGCAGTCCGCGGCAGTACGCCGGGTTCGGGGAAGGTCCGACGGATTTCGCGGGGCTCCGGAGGCGTCCGGGCGACTCCGACCGGTGGGCTGGAATCCGGTTCGGTCGCCGTCCGTCACCAACCGCCTGACCTGCCCCTTTTTGTCACTCATTGCTCCACCGTTGGCCGGTGGTCGATCCGCGCAGAGCGAACGATTTCAGCAGCCTGATCCCTCCCAGGTGCGGACGCCGGGAAGGACAGCTTTATACGATGGGCGGCATGACACCCGTGGACCGTCCCGCCTGGCCTGACCAGCCGGACCCAGGCCCGCACGCCACGCAGGCAGCGGACGGGTCCACGGCGTTCGACTTCTTCGCGCCCGCGACCCAGCCGCAGGCGCAGCGTGCGCCCCGAGAGGCGACGCATCCGGAGCCCTCGGGCACCCTGACGGAGTTCGGCATGCCCGTCGTGACGCGCAGCGAGACGCCGACGGTGGCACACGCAGGGACGCACGCGGAGACGCACGGGGGCGCGCAGGCGGGGATCCACACCGACCTGGGGCCGGAGATGAACCTCGACCTCTCCGCGCACATGGCCGTCGCCGCGCAGTTGGGCGGGCCTCAGATGAGCGTGCCGCCAAGGCCCGCCGCCGCGATGCCCGCGGCTGCGATGAACGTGCCGCCGGTGTCCGTACCGCCCGTTCATGCCGCGTCGCCGGTTCCGCCCGCGTCGTCCGTTCCGCCCGTGCCGACTGTTCCGCCCGTGCCGACTGTTCCGTCCATGCCACCGGTCTCTCCGGCGGCGGCCGCGGCCGGACCGCAGGTCGGCATGGCCGCCGCGCCGCAGGACCCGCCGACGCTGGAGCTGGGCGCGCCGATCCAGCCCAACGGCCCGGCAATGCCCGGCCCGGCGATCCCCGGCCCGGCCGACGCCACGCTCGTCGACGGCATCCAGCCCACCCCCGAGGGCCCGCTCTACGTGATCGGCGACGTGCACGGATACCTGCAGGAGCTGCTCGACGGCCTGCACGAGCAAGGGCTGATCGACTCCGAGGGCCGGTGGAGCGCCGGGCGTTCCCGGCTCTGGTTCCTGGGCGACTTCACCGACCGGGGCCCGGACGGCATCGGCGTCATCGAGCTGGTGATGCGTCTCGCCGCCGAGGCCGCCTCGGTCGGCGGCTACTGCCGGGCTCTGATGGGCAATCACGAACTGCTGCTGCTCGGCGCGGACCGCTACGGCGACGAGGCGGTGCAGTCGAGCGCGGGCACCGCGTCGTTCCTCGCCGCCTGGCGGCTCAACGGCGGTCAGCCCACCGACATGGAGCGCCTGGAGGACCACCACGTCGCCTGGCTCTCCCGGCTCCCCGCGATGTCCGTCGAGGACGGCCACCTGCTGGTCCACTCCGACACCACCGCGTACCTGGAGTACGGCGACTCGGTGGACGCGGTCAACGACGCCGTCCACCAGGTGCTGAACCACGGCGACGCGGACGAGTGGTGGGACTGCTTCCGGCGGCTGACCAAGCGCTTCGCCTTCCGCGGCGACAACGGCGCGCAGTCGGCGCGGGAGTTGCTCGACGTCTACGGCGGCCACCGCGTGGTCCACGGCCACAGCCCGATCCCGTACCTGCTCGGCGACGCGCCCAGCGAGGACGGCCACTCGGGCATCCAGGTCACCGGTCCGCACGTCTACGCGGAGGAGCTGGCCGTGGCGATGGACGGCGGCGTCACCATGGAGGGCGAGGGCCGACTCCTCATCGCCCGACTGCCGCTGAGCTGAGCCAGACCGAGCTGAACCAGGCTGAACTGAGCTGAGCCGAGCCGACAGTTCGTCCGTTCCTCCGTTCGCATGCCGCACGCATGCGCGAGCAGCTTGCACGCGGCAATTGCCAGAAGCAACTCCTGCCCCACCCGGCGCGGGAAATTCTGGAAAGCGACTGTCACTGTGTCAGTGCCCGCGCCTAGCATGAGGGTCAGTCACTCACCACTGACGAACAACCCCCAGCTGAGCAGCCCTGACGGCCTGCCTCACGGCAGGTCGCGATATTTCCACGGGGGAGCATAACGATGGATATCGCTCCGCACATGCAGGCCGAGGACAAGCCCGACTACGTGCGGATCCTGGACGAGGCCCTGCAGAGCTCGCACATCCGCGACTCCCTGCGCGCGGCCCGGGGCGACGTGACCGCCGCCCAACTGCACGACCGCGCCCTGCGCGACCTGGACGAGGTCGCGTCCGGGGCCTGGCCGGAGTACGAGCACTACCGCGCCCTGCGCGAGCAGTTCGCCGAGCTCGCCGCAGGTCCGGACACCGACCGGCTGGGCAGCGTCGACCCGCCCAAGTGGGTCGCACCGGACACCCCGCTCGAGGCGGCCAACCGGGCCGGCTTCACCGCGATGGCCGCGGTGCTGGCGCCGGTCCTGGCCTGGCTCAGCGCGCTGGTCCTCTGGCTGACCGGTATCGCGGTCCGCGCGGGGTCGCCCGGTCTCGCGCTCGGCCGTCAACTGGGCACCGCCGCAGGCGTGCTCGCGATCGCGGGCGGTGCGGCGCTGGTCGTCGCCACGGTCGGCCTGCTGCTGACCGCCCGTCGGGACGCGGCGGCCCCGCCGCTCCGTCCCCAGCCGGAACTGGCCGCCGACATCGCCAAGGCCCGCGAGGTGTGGCGCAGCGCGCTGCGCGACCGCGCGGTCCTGCCCTATCTGGAGCGCGAACTCGCCTCGCGCGCCGCCGCGAACCACATACCCAAGCCCCCGGCGCGCAGCCGCGTCGACCTCATCCGGCAGAGCCCCCGGCTGGGCTTCAGCAGTCCGGGTTTCACCAGCCCGGGCTGCGAGGGGATCACCGACGGGCACGGTGCGGAGAAACCGGAGAAGGAACGCGAGGACGAGATCTACTTCTCGTCCCCGGGGTTCAGCTCCCCCGATTTCACCTCACCTGGCTACAACGGGCCGGAGCACCTCGGCCGTTTCCTCCCGAACCCGGAGGACTGAGGGCCCGCCCCGCTGCTCCCGTTGGCCGCGTCAGCCCTGCAGCTCCGCGGCGACCAGCTCCGCGATCTGCACGGCGTTCAGCGCCGCGCCCTTGCGGAGGTTGTCGTTGGAGACGAACAGCGCCAGGCCGTTGTCGACGGTCTCGTCACCACGGATACGGCCGACGAAGGACGGGTCCTTGCCGGCCGCCTCCAGCGGCGTCGGGACCTCGGAGACGACCACGCCCGGCGCGTCGGCCAGCAGCTCGTACGCACGCTGCGGGCTCAGCGGGCGGGCGAAGCGGGCGTTGATCTGCAGGCTGTGACCGGTGAAGACGGGCACGCGGACGCAGGTGCCGGAGACCTTCAGGCCGGGGATCTCCAGGATCTTCCGGCTCTCGTTGCGGAGCTTCTGCTCCTCGTCGGTCTCGTTGCTGCCGTCGTCGACGAGCGAACCGGCCAGCGGCAGCACGTTGAAGGCGATCGGCTTGGCGAACTTCTGCGGCTCCGGGAACTCGACGGCGTCGCCGCTGAAGGTCAGCTGGTCCGACGCCTCGGCGACCTTGGCCGCCTGCTGGTGCAGCTCGGCGACGCCAGCGAGGCCACCGCCGGACACGGCCTGGTAGGTGGCGACGACCAGCGTCTCCAGCCCGGCCTCCTGGTGGAGCGGCTTGAGCACCGGCATGGCAGCCATGGTCGTGCAGTTCGGGTTGGCGATGATGCCCTTGGGGCGGTTGGCGATCGCGTGCGGGTTGACCTCGGAGACGACCAGCGGGACGTCCGGGTCGCGGCGCCAGGCGGAGGAGTTGTCGATCACGACGGCCCCGGCGGCGGCGACCTTCTCGGCCAGCGCCTTGGACGTCGAGCCACCCGCCGAGAAGAGCACGATGTCCAGGCCGCTCCAGTCGGCCGTGGCGGCGTCCTCGACGACGACCTCGCCGCCCTTCCACGGCAGCGTGGACCCGGCCGAACGCGCGGAGGCGAACAGCCGCAGCTCCGTCACCGGGAACTCGCGCTCCTCCAGAATCCGGCGCATGACGCCGCCGACCTGACCAGTGGCACCCACGATTCCAATCCTCATGCCCTCTACAGTAAGCGCCCGGCGCAATGAAGCGAGCGGATATCCGAGGGCCGGACAGCCCCTGAGCTGCGACGACGGGGCACGGACAGGAAGCCTTCCGGGCCGGACAGCCTCCCTGCCGCAAAGCGTCCGGGGGTGGCGTGAAGAACCCGTACGAAAATTTCCCGTGCACCCGCCGGTCCGGGCGGCGACATGGGTCGCGAGTCTATGTCCGACAACACGCTCGACCATGCCCCTCTCGTGCGCAAGCAACACCGCTGAGCGAGGGGCTGGGCCGCTGCTACGCGTGCCCGCGCTTCAGGTGCAGCGCCAGCGTCAGCAGCAGAACCGGCAGCCCGACCGCGTGAAAGGTCACGTCCACGGCCGTCCCGGACCGCACGGTGAACGCCATCCCCACGACGAACCCCGCGACGGCGAACGCGAGCGCGCCGAGCATGAGTCCCCAACTCCGCTCGGGTGAGCGCCACATCCGGTAGCCGGCGGCCAGCAGCACCACCCCGATGACCGCCTCGGCGACCCCTGCCGACTCCGGGTCGTAGGGCGGCCCTCCGCCCGAGATCACATGCGTCAGGTGCAGCGCCGCCATGACCAACAACGACACCCCGGCTCCACCCGCCAGCGCCACCACCCGCGCACCCGGCGCGAGTTCGCTCCGATTCATCGCCATGCCCCCAGCCTCCGCCTCCCGCCCCACCCGGGCATCGCACCGGGGAAGGCAGTCCCGCTACCCCCGAGGGAGTACACGGACGCCGAGCAGACCATCGGACAAGTACGACAGAAGGCGTAACCGGGAGGCATACGAATCGTTGGCCAGGGTGCGCGTAGGCAAACCAGGGCGAGACGACTCGAAACTTCTGTGAATCTGTGAGCAGTCCGGGTAGGACCCGGCGGGATGAATCCGTGGCCGTATGCGACCTACGCCCCTAGCCGCTGGGTGGTGCGGTGCAGGACCTCTGTCCATTGCTCACATACGGATTCACGAAGGGACGGCACACCCATGCCACCCGAACTCGCTCTCGTCGAGTCGCGCACCCTGCGCGCGAGCCTCAACCACCGGGTCGAGGCGCTCGACAAGGTCAAGACCCTGATCATGCTGCCCGACGGCACCTACGTCACGACCCGCATGGTCGCCAGCTACTTCGAGGTCCCCGAGAGCACCATCAAGAACCTCACCCAGCGCCACCGAACCGAACTCGAGGCCAACGGCTTCCGCATCCTCAAGGGTGTGGATATGTCAGGCTTCGTAGGACGCAATATGAGTCCTACGCAGGTCAGCGGGCGCGGAGTCGCAATCTACGACCGCCGCGCCGTCCTCAACGTGGCCATGCTGCTGCGCGACAGCACGGTCGCACGGCGGGTGCGCAGCCACCTCCTCGACGTCGAGGAGCAGGTTGTCCACAAGGCCGCCGACGTTCCACAGCCCCGCGCGTACCGGCCGTCGCCGGGCGCCCGGCTCGGTCCCGGGCCGCACTGTGACGAGTACGAAAAGACCTCCAGTAACCCCGAGTTGGAGGCCTGGCGACGGGTCATCGACGGCGATGTCGTCGATGACCCGTCCGGCGGTGAGGACACCGAGGACGGTCTGCCACCGGACTGGCCCGAGAGCGTCGACCGTCGCCTTGACGCGATGGGCCGCGTGACCGGCGCCATGAGCCACAAGCTCGACGGCGTCGGCCAGGACGTCCGCCGGATGCGCAAGGACGTCAACGCCCTGCGCAGCGATATCCACAGGGCCAACCACCGCCGTTGAGCGGCCTGTGGACAACCCACTGAAGTGAAAGGCTCGGGCCCGGCGATCAGTTGACCGCCGGGCCCGAGTCGTTGTGCAGCCAGGATCAGGGTGTGTAGAAGCCGAGCACGTCCGCGAGGACCTGGACCGAGCCCGCGTGGTTGTAGAAGTCGATCTTCCCATCGACCACCGGGACGACGACCATGTTGCTGATCGACTGCCCGGTCGAGAAGTCGAGGCCGGTGGAGGCACCGGTCTTGGCGCTGTCCGGGTAGACGCTCACGTAGCTGTTGGCCGTCGGGCTGACCACCGTCACGTTCAGCACCACGCCCGTGGCGTTCGTCGGGACCGCGCCCACTCCCGTCACCGGGAGGGTGAGCGTCGCGCCCGCGCCGATCGCGCCGCTGGCGCCGAGGCCGTAGCGGGTGTCGAGCAGGTGCCGGGTGGTGATCGGCACGTAGCTCGCTCCGCTGGTGCTGGAGCTGTAGTAGCCCGTCACGTCGGCGGTGGCATCCAGCGAGCCGGAGTGGTTGTAGAACTTGACCGTGCCGGTCGAGTCCACCGGGACGATCATCGTGTTGGCGACGATCTGGCCGGGCGCGAAGCTCATGCTGGTCGAGGACGTGGCCGGCGAGCCGCCCGGGTAGAGGGCCAGGTAGCTGTTGGCCGTGCCGCTGATGGCGGTGACGTCCAGAGCCACGGCCGTGACCGTGCCGTCGCTCGGCACGCCGCTCGTGCCGCCGGTGACCTTGACCGTGTCGACCCCGCCGGGACCGAGCTTGCCGGCCGCGGTGAGGCCGGTGCCGTTGCGGGTGTCGAGCAGGTGCGCCGCGGCGATGCCGGTGAAGGTCCCGCCGCCGGTCAGCGAGGAGCTGTAGTAGCCGGTGATCACCACGGAGACGTCCACCGTCCCGGTGCGGTTGTAGAAGTCGACCACGCCGTTCACGACCGGGACCGTGACCAGGTTGGAGACGATCTGCTTGGGCCCGAACATCAACGTCACGGACCCTGGGGCGTCCTGGTCACCGTAGACGCTGACGTAGCCGGACGCCGTCGGGTTCACCGCAGTCACGTTGAGCACGACCGCGCTGACGCCGGTGGCCGGAATCGAGATGCCCCCGCTGCTGAGCCCGGCGACCTTGAGCGAGACCGCGCTGTTGGCGCCGATCGGCGCCTTGGCGACGCCGCCGGTGCCGTCACGGGTGTCCAGGACCCGGGTCGGCGTGACCGGGAAGAAGGTGCTCTTCGCCGGGGTGGCCGCGGAGGTGAGCTGCACGTCCGTGGTCCGGACGAAGACCAGCCGGTGGTTGAACGAGATCGGGTAGTACTGCAGCGAGCCGGTGTAGTACTTGCAACCGCCGCCCGTGACACAGCTGTTGTAGTCCGGGTAGTAGGTGTTCGAGTCGTAGTAGTCCCCCAGCGTCGCCGGGCCGGCGAGCGGATAGCTCTGTCCCGCCGGAAGCGTGTAGCTCAGCGGGACGAGCGGCTGCGCGACGCTCTCGTTCGAGGTGTAGGCCGAGGCGTCCGGATACGCCCGTCCCCAGATCTGCACCGCCGTGGACCCGGTGGGAGTGACCAGCTGCGCCGACGGGTCGGAGTCCGCGTACGCGTACGTGCCACCGGGGTTGTAGAACCACGCCTTCTGCCCGCCGTACCAGATCGCGGTCCAGTCGCCCTGGACGGCGGCCACGACGAAGGTCTCGCCGTAGGTGGCCCGGTCGGTCCAGTCCCAGGCCGTCTGGTTGCCGGTCGGCTGCTTGTTGGCCGTGAAGATCGGGTCGGTGATCAGCGCGGACGAGCTGCTCGGCTGCTGGTAGAGGTAGACGAAGTTGACCGGGTGCGCCGGGCAGGCGGTGGTGCTGTTGCCGCAGCCCAACACGGTCGGCTCGTAGGACGTCGCGTACGGCGGGGCGATGGTCACCGTGCCGCCGACGACGGCGTCGCCGTCACCGTGCAGCGGGGCGCCCAGCAGCGACATGTAGTAGTTCCAGTTCCAGTACGGCCCCGGGTCCCAGTGCTGGGTGAGGAGGTACGAGTCCTCGATACCGGGCACCTCGTCGTGGCCGATGATGTGCTGCCGGTCCAGCGGGATGTTGAACCGGGCGGCCAGGTACTTCACCAGCGTCGCGGACGACTGGTACTCGGACGGCGTGTACCAGGAACTGGTGGTGACCGCCCAGCCCTCGTGCTCGATGCCGACCGAGTGGGTGTTGAAGGTCTTGTTGTCGGAGTGCCAGGCCATGTCGGCCGTCGGCACCATCTGCGTGACCGAGCCGTCCTGGCCGATGACGTAGTGGGCGCTGACGAACGAGGTCGGGTCCTGGAACCCGTTGACCGCCGCCGCCTTCGTGCTCTCCGTGTCGTGGATGACGATGTAGCGGATGCTGCCGTCGGTGGTGCTGCGGTTGGCCAGGGCGTAGTTGCCGTAGTCGGTGTTGTCGGTGGTCGAGTCCAGCGAGTAGTCCGCCGGGACGAAGTCGCAGCTCAGGCCAGTCGGGCACTCGGGCGCAGGCGTGGCCGCGGTCGCGGTCGCCGCAGTCGTGGCCGTCGTGGTTGCAGCGTGCGTCGTCGTCGTGCTCGTCGTCGTGCTCGTCGACGGCGTGGCGGTCGAGCCGAGCGTGGCCGCCGCCTCGACCTTGGGGGCGATGCCCTTGGCGGCGAGGGTGCCGCTGGACATGCTGTCGGTGACCACCAACTGCGGGTCGGCGGTCAGCGTGACCACCTGGCCCTCGTCGGTCGTCGCCCGCAGGCCGGTCCGGACGCTCTGGAACACCCGGTCCGCGAACTGCTTCGCCGTCGCCGCGTCGTCCGCGTGCGCGTACTCGGCGACCGCCGGGTACCAGCCGCCCGGATCGCCGGGGAGCGAGCCGGTCAGCTTCTGCTCGTAGGAGGCGAGCAGCGCCGCCCCGCCACGGATGCTCTGCGCCGAGTCCGTCCTGAGCGCGCCCGTCGGCTGACCGATCAGCTTGGCCGCGGCGTCCAGCGTGTGCAGCGCGGGGGAGTTGGTGTTCACCGCGAGCGCGGCTGCTGCCACCCGTGGCGCGGCGGCGTGCGAGGCCGACCGCTTGTGGCCGTCACCCGCGCCGTTGCTCTCCGGGCTGGCGGAGTTGCCCGTGGGTGTCGCGAGGTCAGCCGGGTCGACCTTGGTCAGACCCATCACGTTGTAGTTCCCTGTGGTGCTGGGCGAGCCCTGGTGGGTGTCCCACAGGGACTCCTCGTAACCGAGCGCCATCAACACCTGCTGCGGCACGTGGAACTCCGTTGCCGCCGCCGCGAAATCACTCTGCAGTGCAGTCACCGGCAGGCTGGGCGTCGCTGCTGCCGCGGTCGACCCACCCCCGGTCGACGCCTCGGCCACTGCTCCGGCCACCAGTGCGGCGGCGATCAACGCCCCGGTGGCACCCATCCATCTTCGTGACCGTCTTCGGCCGCGTCTACCACTCACCTGTCCACCCCTGTGGGTCCGGTTGTGCCGTGGTGCGATCCACGCGCCGCGCACTGTGCGTCACCTGCGTGGGGCAGGAGACGCAAGGGGCACATGTTCGCAATCCGGTGAGGCTAGCAACACCGCTCTCACGGGCCGCGGCATCTGACGCATACGTCCGATTCGGGAGAGGAAGCGTTACGCCATCTTGACTGATCCGTTCGGACCACCGACCGAACGCGGCAGGGCCCCGCCGGTGAAAGTCACCGACGGGGCCCTGCACAGGAGTTGACGCTATTGAGCGCTACTCAGGCCACGACTCACGGGGCGTAGTAGCCGAGAACGTCGGCTGCCACGTTGACCGCACCCGCGTGGTTGTAGATGGCGATCTTGCCGTCGACCACCGGAACGATGACCAGGCTGGAGATCGTCTGCTCGGCCGAGAAATCGATGCTGGTGGACGCCGAGTGGCCCAGCGAGTCCGGGTAGATGCTCAGGTAGCTGCCGGCCGTGCCGCCGATGGCGGTCACGTTCAGCACCACGGCGTTGGCGTTGGTCGCCACGCCGCCGACGCCGGTCACCGGGAAGGACAGGGTCCCGCCGGAGCCGAGAGCCTTGACCGGGCTCGCAGCGTTACGGGTGTCCAGCAGGTGCGACGGGACGACCGCGCTGAAGCCGGAGCCCGTGGTCGCGGTGGTGTAGTAACCCGTCACGTCCGCGGTCACGTTGACGCTTCCGGAGTGGTTGTAGAACTTGACGGTGCCGTCCGTGCCGACCGGGACGATCACCGAGTTGGCGATGATCTGGCCGGGCGCGAAGCTGATGCTGCTCGCCGTGCTCGGACCCGAGGTGCCCGGGTACACGCCGATGAAGCTGTTGGCAGTACCGGCGATCGCGGTGACGTCCAGCGCCACGGCCGTGACCGTGCCGTCGTTCGGGACCCCGGCCTGGCCGGTGGTCGGGACGGTGATGGTCGCGTTGGCGCCCAGCGGCGCGATCGTGCCGCCGGTGCCGGTGCCGCTACGGGTGTCCAGCAGGTGAGCCGGCGAGATGCCGACGAAGGTGCTGCCGCCGGTCGTCGCCGTGCCGTAGTAACCCGACACGACCGCAACGACGTTGACGCTGCCGCTGTGGTTGTAGAAGTCGACCTTGCCGTCCTTGACCGGAACGACCACCGAGTTCGGCACGATCTGACCCGGCGTGTAGGCGAGCGTGGTGCTGCCGTGGCCGGTGCCGTCGCCGTAGACGCTCAGGAAGCTGCTGGCGGTCGGGCCGACAGCGGTGACGCTCAGCATGACCGCGGTGACCGAGCCGTCGTTCGGCACGCCCGCGACGCCCGCGACCTGCAGGACATCGGTGGCGTTGGCGCCGAGCGGCGTCTTGAAGCCGCCGGTGCCGTCACGGGTGTCCAGGACGCGCTGCGGCGTCACCGGGAAGAAGTCGCCGTGCGCGGTACCGGTCTTGGTGCCGCAGAGCTGACCGAGCAGGCCCGGGAACTTCGGCGTGCCGAGGCCGGAGGCCAGGTCGTAGCCGGCGCCGGCCGCGTAGAGACCGCCCTTGTAACCGGAGGCCGCCCAGTCGTTGTTACCGGTGGTGATGTCGGTGAACGACGAGCTGTAGCTGCTCCGCGCGGCGGCGTAGACCACCGGGTTGAGCTGGCCCACCGAACCGTTGGCCTGGCAGCCCGACGAGGCGTCGGCCTGCACCAGCATGGCGGCCCAGGTCGGCGCGGCACCGCTGGTGCCACCGACGACGCCCCAAACGTTGCCGCCGTTGTGGTCCAGGGAGACCAGGTAGCCGGAGCTCTGGTCGGCCAGGGCCGAGACGTCCGGAACCTGACGGCAGGTCTCACCGGACGCCGCATTGCAGGCGTTGCTGTAGCCGGGGCCGGTGAAGCCGCTCTGGTAGAGGAAGGAACCGTTGGCGCTGCTGCTGCCGCTGTTCCACTCGGCGGAGACACCGCCGCCGCCCGCGCCGTCCGCGTAGGCGGTCCCGTTGTAGTTCCAGACGGCCTGCTTGAGCGTGGAGCCCAAGCCGTTCATCCAGGTGCCACCGACGCCGGTGACGTCCGGGTCGCTCGCCGGGTAGTCGACGGCCAGGGCGTTGGAGTCGCCCGACTGGCGGTAGCAGTCGGTCGAGCCACCGTCACCGGCAGCCGCCACGACGCTCTGGCCCTGGGCCGCCGCCTCGGCGAACACGTTGTGCGAGCTGGCGAAGAAGCCCGGGTCGGAGCTGATCACCGCAGGCTCGCAGACGCCCCAGCTGGTCGAGATGACCTTAACCTGGTCGTCCGTCACCATCTTCTGGTACACGTCCAGGACGTTCTGGTCCGTCGCGTTGACGGCGTCGGGACCCTGGTAGTCGATGATCGACGCGCCGGGCACCAGGCCGATCAGGTCGTCGATGTCGAGCGCGGACTCGACGCCGTCACCATTGTTGTCAGCGTTCGCCGCCGCCGTCGGGCCGCCGTCCACCGGGACGTAGCTGACTGACGTGTGGGTGCCGAGGCACGACTGGTAGTCGGCGATGTCCGACGTGTTGACGTTCTCCAGCTCGAAGACGCCGACCTTGACCCCGGAGCCCGCCGTGAAGCTCTTGTTCAGTCCGTAGGCCGAGGCCAGCGAACTGGGGCTGTAGTACTGCTTGGTGTCGTACAGGCCGCCGTTGTTCAGGTTGGTCGTGAGACCGGAGCAGACGGTGGGGCTGGTGACCGCGGCCGCGTGCGAAGCCACTCCGGTGGAACCGGAGGTCGGCGCGCTGCCGACCAGACGCGGCTTGGTGTAGTGGCTGGTCACGGCGCTGACGTCGGTCAGACCGCTGATGCTCGACACCTGCGTGGCCACGCCGCTCGGCAGAACCGGCGCGGCGGTGTTCAGGTACGCCGTGGTGCCGTCCGCCAGCTTCACGTTGGTGAAGCTCGTGCTCAGCGCCTTGGAAGCCGTGGCGATCGACGTGGTGACGGGGATGGAGAGCCCGTCCTGCGTGACCGTGCCGGGCGTCAGACCCTGGCTGCGCAGGGCCTGCTCGACGCTGTCGATCGTGCTCTGCGTCGGGCCGAAGGTCTGCGCGAACTGACCGGTGCCGAGGTAGTGGTGGTACAGCGGCGAGCTCTTGTCCGAGACCGCGGACACGAACGCGCTCAGCGCGGCGGGGTCGCGCGGCTGGAGGTTGACCGCCAGGTGCAGCGTCGTGCTGCTCGACGGGGTGGTGCCGGTGCGCACCGCTCCGGCGGGGACCCGCGGGGTCGCGCCGATCCGGGCGGGCTGCTTCTGGGCAGCGGTGGCGGCGGTCGCGGTCGCGGCATCGGCGGTCCCGGCAAGCGCGGTGACGACGCCGAAGGCGGTCACCACAGCCACGCCTGCGACGCGTGCCCGGGAACCCGCGAATCGACCGTTCTGCCCCGAGACAACCGAATCGGTTGTTATTCGGGCACGGCCGACCTTTCTGGCCATACAGTGCTCCTTCAACTGACAGGGCGCCAGAAAATCGCACGCGTGGCACAGTCGGCCGCGCAGCGGAAAGTCAGCCCCCAGGCAGAATTGACGAAAAGTCCCAAATGTCGTGCAGTGCGCGATCAATCAATCGAATATCTGCGCACTGATCGCCAATTTCTACCAGGCCGCACTGACATCTCACAGACCCGGGTCCGCTTGGGCCAGTACGACGCGGACCGGCCGCACGCCCTTCGTAGGCGCACAGGCCGGTCCCCGTAAGTAACGGTCAGTCGACCACCGGCAGGTACACCTTCGCGCCCTGGGCCTTGAACTCCTCGGACTTGGCCCGCATCCCGGCCACGACCGTGTCGTCGCCGCCGTTTGCGGCGCCGTCACCGCCGTACATGTCCATGACGGCGCGACTGATCTTCATCGAACAGAACTTCGGCCCGCACATGGAGCAGAAGTGCGCCGTCTTGGCCGGCTCGGCCGGGAGCGTCTCGTCATGGAACTCACGGGCCGTCTCCGGGTCGAGGGCCAGGTTGAACTGGTCCTCCCAGCGGAACTCGAACCGGGCGTCCGACAGGGCGTCGTCCCAGGCCTGGGCGGACGGGTGGCCCTTGGCCACGTCGGCCGCGTGGGCGGCGATCTTGTAGGTGATCACGCCCGTCTTGACGTCGTCGCGGTTGGGCAGGCCCAGGTGCTCCTTGGGCGTGACGTAGCAGAGCATCGCCGTGCCCCACCAGGCGATCATCGCCGCGCCGATGCCCGAGGTGATGTGGTCGTAGCCGGGTGCGACGTCCGTGGTCAGCGGGCCGAGGGTGTAGAACGGCGCCTCGTCGCAGATCTCCTTCTGGAGATCCATGTTCTCCTTGATCTTGTGCATCGGGACGTGGCCCGGGCCCTCGATCATCACCTGGACGTCGTGCGAGCGCGCGATCCGGCCGAGCTCGCCCAGCGTCTGCAACTCGGCGAACTGCGCCTCGTCGTTGGCGTCCGCGATGGAGCCCGGACGCAGCCCGTCACCCAGCGAGTAGGTGACGTCGTAGGCGCGCAGGATCTCGCACAGCTCGTCGAAGTGCGTGTAGAGGAAGTTCTCCTGGTGGTGCGCCAGACACCACGCCGCCATGATCGAGCCGCCGCGCGAGACGATGCCAGTCTTGCGCCGGGCCGTCATCGGCACGTAGCGCAGCAGCACTCCCGCGTGGACGGTCATGTAGTCGACGCCCTGCTCGCACTGCTCGATCACGGTGTCGCGGTAGACGTCCCAGCTCAGCTCCTCGGCCTTGCCGTCGACCTTCTCCAGCGCCTGGTAGAGCGGCACCGTGCCGATCGGGACGGGCGAGTTGCGCAGGATCCACTCACGGGTGGTGTGGATGTTGCGTCCGGTGGAGAGGTCCATCACGGTGTCCGCACCCCAGCGGGTGGCCCAGGACATCTTCTCGACCTCCTCCTCAATCGAGGAGGTGACCGCCGAGTTGCCGATATTGGCGTTGATCTTCACCAGGAACTTCGAGCCGATCAGCATCGGCTCCGACTCCGGGTGGTTGACGTTGGCCGGCAGCACCGCGCGGCCCGCCGCGAGCTCCTCGCGGACGGTCTCGGGCGACATGCCCTCGCGCAGCGCCGCGAACTCCATCTCCTCGGTGATGATCCCCCGTCGCGCGTACGCGAGTTGGGTCACCGCGGCGCCGTCCCGCCCGCGCCGAGGACGGCGGGGACGGCCGGGGAAGACCGCGTCGAGGTTGGCCAGCCCTGCCCCACCGCGCGGCGAGGTGTGCTTAAGGCCGTCGTCCTCGGGACGCGACTCACGGCCGTGGTACTCGTCGACGTCCCCGCGCTGGCTGATCCAGGCGTCGCGCAGCGGCGGCAGGCCGCGTCGGACGTCCGGCTCGTAGGCGGGATCGGTGTACGGACCGGAGGTGTCGTACAGCGGCACGGTCGCGCCGTTGCTCAACAGCACCTCGCGGAACGGGACGCGCAGATCGGGGCGGGTGCCCTGGTGGTACGCCTTGCGCCAGGCCGGCGTCGGGTAACCGCCCGCCGTGCTGGAGGCCGTGACGGCCTGCTCGGAGACAGACTGCTGCTGTGCGTCGTCGTGCGTGGTCATCAGACCCACTACTCCCTACGCCGGCATTACCCGGTCAGGTTCCTGCGGTCGGCGCAAGCATTCGACGTCCCCATGTCGGGACGGCGGTCAGCGCCCTCTCAGCCCGGTGCTCCGAGCTCCCGCGTCTACAGATGAGATGGGCACACAGTATCGACGGGTGTCGTCTTTGGCGAGGGCGCGTCCGAGGACCGGTCACCGCGATAGCTTCGCGAAGTGGCAGCGCCGCACCTCTCCCGATCCCACGCGCACGAGCACCAACACCCGCGCGGGGACGACCACGCGGGCAGCCACGGCCACTCGCACGACCACGGTCCGGCCAGCCCCGCGTCCGCGCGGCTGCGCGTGCTGCTGGCGGCTGTACTGGTGCCGTTCGCGCTGGCGGTGCTGTGCGGGCTGTGGTTCCTCTGGCCCGCACCGATCCCGCCGCACGCGGTGACCGGTGTCGGCTTCGACCAACTGACGGTCACCGGCACGGTGACAGCCACCCGCACCGTCTCCTGCGGTGCTGCCGCCACCCCCGGTTCCGGAGCCGTCGGCAACTGCACCGCCATCACCGTCCGCCTGACCAGCGGCAAGGACGCGGGCCGCTCGGTCGGCCAGAACCTGACGCCCGACCAGACCGCCGTCTACGTCACGGGCGAGCAGGTCATGATGGACTACTCGCCTTCTGCCCCGGCCTCGCTCCAGTACACCGTCGAGGACGCCGACCGCAGCGCGCCCGTCGCCCTGCTGGCCGCGCTCTTCGCCGTCGCCGTCGTCCTGGTCGGCCGGCTGCGCGGGCTCGCCTCGCTCGGCGCGCTGGCGATCAGCTTCCTGGTGCTGGCCCTCTTCGTCCTCCCGGCGATCCTGGGCGGCGAGAACCCGCTGGCCGTGGCGGTTGTCGGGGGCGGGCTGATCATGCTGCTGGCGCTCTACCTCTGCCACGGCGTCTCCGCCCGGACCTCGGTGGCCGTGCTGGGGACGGTCGTCTCGCTCGCGTTGATCGGCGGGCTCGGCGAGCTGTTCATCGGGCTGACCCGGCTCACCGGCAACACCTCGGACGAGACCGCCTTCGTTCACTCTCTCTTCCCTGGCATCCAGCTGCCGGGCCTGCTCCTGGCCGGTGTCGTGATCGGCTCGCTCGGCGTGCTCAACGACGTGACGGTCACCCAGGCCAGCTCGGTCTGGGAACTCCACGCCGCCGACCCGCAGATGAGTGCCCGCGCGCTCTACCGCTCGGGCATCCGGATCGGCCGCGACCACATCGCCTCCACGGTCAACACCCTGGTCATGGCCTACGCAGGCGCAGCCCTACCGCTGATGCTGCTCTTCGCCCTCTCCCACCGCGGCATCTGGCAGGTGGCGACCAGTGAGATCGTCGCCGAGGAGGTCGTCCGCACCCTCGTCGGCAGCCTCGGCCTGATCGCCTCCGTCCCGCTGACCACGGCGCTCGCGGCGTTCATCGCCAGCCGGGATGTGGATGAACCAGGACAACTCCCGCAACAATGCCCGTCGGTGCGGGGCCGAGCACACGCCTCGCACCGGCGACGTCGGTGACCTTACAACTCTTACGCATCTCCAGTGCTCGGATGGCACACCAACCGCTAAAGTCCTGACGCTGATCATCATCGGGTGATCCCTTTGCTCTGCTTCCACGAGGAGCCCCGTGCGCATATCCCGCCGGCGCCTCAGATCCATGGCCATGCTCGTCGGCACGGCCATGTGCGCCACTTTGCCCGCCATCTCGGCGGCCCACGCAGTGAACTCAGCTCCGACGGTCACAGTGACGGTCAACGGCCAGACCCCGGGCTCGACAGCACTCACAGCTTCGGGCGTCGTGAACATTTCCGCGACGATCACCCCGGTTGCCGGTAACCCGGTTCAGAGCGTCACCTACGCCCTCGGCGCTGTCAGCGGATCGATTCCCGTTCCGTCCGGACAGTGCGCCACCACATGCACCCTTCAGGCGTCCATCGACTCAGCTGCTGTCCGGCCCTTCGCTTCCGGCGGTACCGAGATCCCGGCCGTTCCCGACGGCCGGGCCCTTCTCTCCGTCGACGTGTACAGCGCGGCTCCGCCCAGCACCACCTACATCGGCCTCGTGGTCAACAACCACCGCCCGGTTGCAGGTCAGCCGCTTTCGCCGTCGACGGCGAACGTCACCGCCACCAAGCAACTGAGCTGGACGATCCAGCCGAGCGTCTCACCCACCGCACCCAGCGGGACCACCGTCACGGACGTGGAACTGGAGGCTCCCGACGTCCCCGGTCTGCCCGTCACACACTTCACAAAGAACGCCGACGGAAGCTGGACGGTGACCGCCGACACCAGTTCACTGACCGGCGGCGAATACTGGATCGCGGCAGTCGCCACAGACAGCAACGGCGTGGTCAGCAATCCGCAGGTCGTGGATCTCCTGGTGGACAGCGGTTTCGCGCTGTCCGCTCCCGCCGCCACATCGTTGACCCCGGGCTGGGGGAGCCTTCAGCTCGCCTACACGTACAAGGGCAACTGGCACACCTGCGGGGTCACCAACGGCGACGTCACCCTCGGCCCCACCGACGTGGAGCTGGAGGTCGACGGTCAGGTTTGGCAGGACTCGCCGGCTACTCCGACAGGGCTTGCGGTCAACGCTCAAGGGCAGTGCCTGCTGCCCGCCCTCGGCAGCGCTACGGGCACATCGGCCAAGCCTCTGCCGTACGGAAGGCACACACTCACCTGGGTCGTGACCGACGGCCAGGGCATCAAGGAGAGCGTGAACGAGTCCGTCGACGTGGGCCTGCCATTGACCTCATCCTGGCCGACCGAATCGCAGACCGTGCTTGCGGGCAGCACCATCCACCTTGCTCCGACGATCTCCTCGCCCGATGGCAGCAGCACTCTTCAGGACTGGAGCATCACGAACCAGAACGGCACTGTCCTCGCTTCGGGCTCCGGCACCACGCGGCCTTCGCTCAGCCTGTTCACTCCCGCCAACCAACCGACGTACGGCGCACTCACCCTGCACCTGGTCTCCAGCGCGGGGCTCACCACCACTCAGAGCTTCGCCTACCAGACCGTCTGGCAGACTGCCGCGTTCGCACACCTCTCAGCAGCATCGGTCGTCAGCGGAACGTGGGTCAAGATCTCTGCGGACCTGTGGGCCAAGGTGGCGGGCAAATGGATCCAGCCTGCCGGGCAGGCCACCGTCCAGTACCAGTGGGCCTACCCCGGCAGTGGAGTCTGGCACAACGGCTCCTACTACCAATTCGTGCCAGCCGGCGCCACTCTCACGCCCACGTGGGTGCGTGCCTCCAGCAGCGCCTGCTTCCGCGTCGTGAGCCAGGTGAACGGCGTCGACTACGCCCCCTCCACCAGCGCGCCGGTCTGCCTGACCGTCAAGCCCTGAGCTGGCTATCGTCCTCACCATGACTGCCAACGCACGCATGGTCGGCCTCCAGGGCCGGGTGACCGGAACTGTCGGGCCGGGCCTGGTCGGTGAGGTGATGGTGCACGTGCCGGCGCGCGGCGGGACGGAGGCCTTTCTGGCCCATCCCGCCGTGCCCGGCGAGCGGTTGCCCGTCGGGACGCCGGTGGTGGTGCAGGAGTACCAGCCGCCGCGCACCGTCTACGTCGCCGCGCTGCTGGCGCCGACCACGACGGGGTGACCACGGCGGGTTGACCACGGCGGATCAGGGCGAAGTGACCATCAAATTCGCGTCAAGAGACGCTCCCGCGCGTTAGCGCCGCGGCCGGAGGGTGCACACTCTCCTCCGGCCGCCATAAAAAGCCCGCGTTCCTCCTGCGCCACCAGTTCGACGCAGCCACGGGCCGGCGGCGCAGAAGGGGGCATGCGCCGATGTTCATCGGTGTTATCGCGGGGGGCATTGTTGTCGCCCTGCTGATCGTGATCGTGCTGTTCAAGCTCATGTGGCGGGTCGCGGAACCCAACGAGGCGCTGATCATCTCGGGTTCCAAGCACCGGACCGAGGGCCTCGACGAGGGGCTCGGCTTCCGGATCGTCACCGGGCGCGGGACCCTGGTCACCCCGGGCATCCAGGTGGTCCGCAAGCTCTTCCTCGACCTCAACGAGGCCGACCTCGACGTCGAGTGCGTCACCAGCCAGGGCATCCCGGTCCGGGTCAAGGGCGTGGTGATCTTCAAGGTCGGCGACGACCACGTCTCCATCGCCAACGCGGCCCGCCGGTTCCTGGACCGCCAGGACCACATGGGCGATCGGGTGCACAACGTCTTCGCCGGTCATCTGCGGTCCATCGTCGGCGGGTTGACCGTCGAGGAGATGATCCGCGACCGCGAGCGGCTCACCGGCGAGACGCGCTCCGCGTCCGGTTCGGAGATGGAGAAGCTCGGCCTGATCATCGACTCGCTGCAGATCCAGGAGATCGACGACCCGACCGGCTACATCAAGAACCTGGCCGCCCCGCACGCCGCCGCGGTCCACCGCGACGCGCGCATCGCCCAGGCGGAGGCGGACCGCGCGGCCACCCAGGCCGAGCAGGAGGCCGCCGCCCGCAAGGCCGAGTCCACCCGCAACAGCGAGATCCTGCAGGCCGGTTACCGCGCGGAGATGGAGAAGGCCGCCGCCACCGCGCGCCAGGCCGGTCCGCTGTCCGAGGCCGCCGCCAAGCAGGAGGTCGTGGTCCAGGAGACCAGGGTGGCCGAGCTGGAAGCGCAACGCCGCGAGCAGCAGCTGCAGATCGACGTGCGCAAGCCCGCCGACGCCGCCGCCTACCAGACCCGCACCGTCGCCGAGGCCGAGCGCGACGCCCGGATCTCCTCGGCGCAGGCGCAGGCCAAGGAGACCGAGCTCCGTGCCGCGGCCGAGGCGACCCGGCTCAAGACGGCTGCCGGAGCCGAGGCCGAGGCCACTCGGGTCCGCGGTGAGGCGGACGCGTCCGCGACCCGCGCCCGCGGTCTCGCGCAGGCCGAGGCGGTGCAGGCCAAGGGTCTGGCGGACGCCGAGTCGGCCCGCGCCCTCGGTCTGGCCGAGGCCGAGGCCATCAAGGCCCGTGCCGCGGCCCTGGCCGAGAACCAGGAGGCGGTCGTCGCCCAGCAGTTGGCCGAGAAGTGGCCCGAGATCGTGCAGGCCGGCGCGTCCGCCTTCGGCAACGTCGAGCACATGGTGCTGCTGAACGGCGCCGAGGGCATGGGCGAGATGTTCGCCAAGGCGCTCACCATGGGCGGCACCGGCCTGGGCCTGGCCCGCCAGCTGCTGGCCCAGATGAAGGGCGACGGCGAGGGCGGCAGCGAACCGCCGACCGTGCCGCAGCAGATCACCGTCGAGTAGCAGCTGACACGCCAGGCCGAAGGGCCGACCCGATCAGGGTCGGCCCTTCGTCACGTTCTCTGTCGCGTTCTCTGATGCATCCTCTGATGCATCACCATCGCTGTTGCGTCATGTCCTGAACGGACGTCAGCTCTTGGATGCCTTCTTCACCAGGATCACGACCACCGCCGCCAGCGCCACCACCAGCAGCGCCTTGATGACGAAGGTCATCAGTCCGAAGACGAGGCCCACGATGGCGGAGAGCACCCACCAGGCCACGATGATCGCCAGAATCGGGACCACGATGTTGCGCACCCAGCTGGGGAGTGCCTTCCACAGTTCCGTCATGATGTCCGTCCTCCCCCTCGGGTGTCCTCGTTACGTCTTCGATCGTACGGGCCGATCGCCCGCCCCCGAAGAGTTCCTGCCCCTGAGAAGACCCGGATAAGACCCTGATCAGGCCTCCCTGAGCACCAGGGTCAGGACTAGGGGATCAGGCCTCCGGCGGGGAGAAGACCACCAGGACCCGCAGGTCCTCGCTGATGTGGTGGAAGCGGTGCGGCACCCCGGCCGGAACGTAGACGACGCTGCCCCGCCCCACCGTCGTGGTCTCGTCACCCACCGTGATCGCCCCGCGCCCGCTGACCACCACGTAGAGCTCGTCCTCGCGGTGCGGATTCTGGGTGTCCAGCTGGCCGGCCTCCAGGGCGTAGAGCCCGGCCGACATATTGCGTTCGCGCAGGAACTGCAGGTAGGCGCCCTCGTTGGCGGCACGCTCGGCGTCGAGCTCGTCCATCCGGAAGACCTTCATGGAGCCATGATGGCAGTCCGGAGATCGCCCGGTGTCGACACGTGCCAACATGTGCCGACGCGTGCCGAGACGTATCAAGCTGTGACACTGACATGACCGTCCGGGACTACCGTCTCCCCGCACGGACTGCAACGATCACCGCATGATGAAGTTCGCTCTCAAGACCCTGATCAACGCGGCAGCCATCTGGGTGGCCGCCGCGCTCGTCCAAGGCATTCACCTGACCGCGGCCGACTGGCAGCACCAGGCCTTGACCGTGGTCCTCGTGGCCCTCGTCTTCGGCGTGGTGAACTTCTTCATCAAGCCGCTGGTCAAGCTCTTCTCACTGCCGCTGTTCCTGCTCACTCTCGGCCTGATCACCTTCGTGATCAACGCGCTGATGCTCTGGCTGACCTCCTGGACCTCGGGCAAGCTCAGCCTCGACTTCCACGTCGACGGCTTCGTCCCGGCCCTGCTCGGCTCGCTGATCATCAGCATCGTCGCCTGGGCACTGCACCTGGTCGTCCGCGACGACGACTGAGGTCCGGCGAATCCGGCAACTGGAGCACGGCTGCAGTCCGACCGGGGCTCCGGCCGGAGCCCCGACCGCATTGCGCTCGCCGGCCCGTCCGCTCAGGACTGCTGGCGGATCAGCTCCAGCTGACGGTCCAGGTCCGCGGCCGTGTGCTCCTGGCCCATCGGGAGCACACGGTCGGTGCGGCCGAGGAACGCGATCAGCGGGATCGCGGCGGAAAGCAGCACCGCCATGCCGTCGGGGGAGTGCAGTTCGATGCGGACGTCCATGAAGTCCTCGTCCTCCCCCGGCACCGGAAGCACCCGGACGTCGCCCTCGCCGGTCGGGCGGGTGATCCCGTCCAGCAGCAGCTCGCGGCCGAAGACCCAGGTCACCGGCGGGTCGCCGGGAAGGTGGAACGTGAGCCGGACCGCGAAGGGGTCGGCGGGGTCGTAGGCGAGCTCGACATGGGTGTCGAAGGCAAGGTCCTCCGACACCAGCAGACTCATCACCAACTGGCCTTTGACCAGGCTCTGCATCTTCATTGCGGTACCTCTCGATCCCCGACGTCCGTACGGTACTGCGTATGGGAACCATGCTCTCTTCGTCCCCATTCGCTACCAAGGGCGAAGTTTTCAGATGGTGAACGACAGCCGGTCCATCACCGCCCCGACCCGCACGGCGAGCCGGTCGGCAGCTGCGGAGAGCCGATGCGCCTGAGCGACCGGCAGTGACAGACCGATGGTGCAGAGCGCGGCGCCGACCATGATCGGTACGGCCGCGCAGACCACTCCTGGCAGGTACTCCTGCTGCTCCAGCACCGGACGGGCCGGGTGGCGGGCGTCCAGTCTGCGCAGCAGGACGGTCGAATCGGTCACCGTGCGCCGGGTCAGCGACTGCGGACGGTGACGTGAGAGGTAGTCAAGGCGTCCCTCTCGGTCGAGTTGGCCGAGAAGGCACTGTCCGACGGCGTGGGCGTTGCCGGTGACGCGGAAGTCGGCCCACTCCTCGACGGCCGGAACGCCCGGCCCCTCGGAGACGTCGACGACCTCGATCGCGCCGTCGCGGTAGGTGGCGAAGTAGGTGGCCGCGCCGAGTTCGTCGCGCAGCCGGTCCAGGGCGGTGGCGATGGCGTCCCGTCCCTGGCAGGCCTGGTGGTCGCGGCCGAGCGAGCCGACCGCCTCGCCGAGGACGTACTCGCCGTCGACTCGGCGCAGATAGCCCTCGTGGGTGAGCGTCCTGAGCAGGTGGTACGTGGTGGCGAGGGGGAGCCCCGCCTGACGGGCGAGCTGTTTGGCGGTCGCGCCGTCGCCCTGGAGAGCCACGGCCTCCAGTAGACGGAGCGCGCGCTGGACCGACCCGATCAAGGTCGGCGCGGCCTTCTCCGTCGCCATCGCTACCCCTCCAACCGCCGGACATATGCCATTTGGACGCAACTCCTCCACATAATGCCCTTCAGATCACAGTAATGTCTCGCACCCCAGACGGAGCAGCACCCCCGCCAAACGGCGGGGGTGGAAATTTGACCTGGACTTAACCTGCGCACTACGGAAGCAGGTTCGGGTTTCGCTGGATGTCACCTGCGGCACACTCCAGTCGTGGTGGCACAGCACGCTGCAGGAGCAACGCGACACGCGGTACGACACGCCGAGCGACGCGGGGACGCGCCCGCGGATCCGCCCATGGGGCCGCGCTCGGCCCCGCCCTCCGACCCACTCCGACCGCCTCGCGCCGTCCGCTCGCCCGCCCGGCACGGGGTCCGCCCGGTGGTCAAGCGCACCGCCCGCGCGATCCTGCTGGACCAGGGGCCCGACGGCCTGGAACTGGTCATGATCAAACGGACCAAGCCCGGCAAGCCGCCCTACTGGATCACCCCGGGCGGCGGGATGGAGCCGACCGACGCCTCCGTGGTGGCCGCCCTCCACCGGGAGCTCTCCGAGGAACTGGGCGGCAGTGCGCGCGACATCGTCCCCGCCTTCGTCGACACCGTCTCCCACACGCACCACGAGGACGGCAGCGAGCTGCACCCGCGCGGGGTGAAGATCCAGCACTTCTTCGTCTGCCGCCTCGCCTCGATGGACCCCTCCCGCCGCCACGGGCCCGAGGTCGACGAGCCCAACGGCGAGTACGAGATCGTCCGGCTGCCCTTCACCCGCGAGGGCGTCACGGCTGTCAACGTGGTGCCGCCGTCGCTGCGGGCCTACCTCGCCGCCAACATCGAAGGCGTGACCGCCCTCCTCGCAGACGACCTCGGCGACCTCGGCACCTGAGCACCTGAGCACCTGAGCGCCTGACGGGCGCTCAGGTATCCAGCTCGGCGCGGACTCAACCGCCGGACGGGTCGAGGTCGTCGTGGATCCGCTCGGCCGGGACACCTGCGCTCAGCAGCATCGCGCGCACCCGGCGGATCATCGCCGACGGTCCGCTGACGCATGCCTCGTACCCCTCCCACGGGCCGAACCGGGCCAACACCTCGGGCACCATGCCGCGTTCCCTCTCCGTGGCCGGCTCCGCAGCGTGGGCCTCGGTGTCGGCGTCGGTCTCGGCGATGTCGGCGTTGTCCTCCATGCCTTCCATGCCTTCCATGCCTTCCGTGGCCGCCGTGGCCGCCGGAAGCGCCTGCAGTGCGGCGGCCGACGTCGACGAGGGCCCGAGGAAGTCGGTCGCCTCCGACAACGACGTCCGCACCGTCAACCACGGCAGCGCCCGGTCCAACTCGCGCAGCGCGGCCTCCGCGTAGCAGTCCTCGGCGCGGCGCGCGCCGTAGAAGACCTCGACGCTGCGGCGCGTCCCCGCCTTGGCCAACTCCTCGACGATGGCGATGATCGGGCCGATCCCGGTACCGCCGCCGACCAGCAGCAGCGGCTCGGGCGCAGCGGGATCGACCACCATCGAGCCCGTCGGCGGCCCCAGCCGCACCACGTCGCCCGGCTGCGCCCGCTGCACCAACGCGTTGCTGACCCAGCCCGCCGGGACGGCCTTGACGTGGAACCGCAGCAACCCCTGCTCGCCCTCGGGAGCGGACGCCATCGAGAACCGCCGCCACACCCGCGGCCACCAGGGCACCTCGATGTCCGCGTACTGCCCGGCCCGGTACGGATAGGGCTGGTCGGTGCTGAGCGTCACCACGGCCACGTCGCGGCCGACCTGCTCGACGGAACGCACCTCCCCCTGCCACCAGGCCGGTGAGGTCTGCGCGTCCCGCGCCGCCGCGGCCATCATCACCTGGGTGACCACCCCGAACACCTTGGTCCAGGCCCGACCGGTCTCCGCGGTCCACTCCCGTCCGCAGTAACGTTCCAGCGCCGCGAGCAGTGCGGCGCAGACCGGCGCGTAGTGCTCGTCCCGCACCCCGTACTTGCGGTGGCTGCGGGCCAGCCGCTCCAGGTACTCGACCAGCTGCGGCGGATCGTCCGCCGCCCGCCCGGCCGCCAGCAGCGCGCGGAACAGCCGGTCCCGGTGCACGTCCATCGCGGCCGGGAAGAGCGCCCGCAGCTCCGGACGCTGCAGGAAGAGCACGGCGTAGAAGTGCGCCGTGGCCCGGTCGGCGATCGGCTCGATCTGACTGAGGCTCCGTCGGATCAGCACGATGTCCTGCGGCGTCGGCCCGACCGCACCCCCCGGACCACCTCCGGGGCCGCCCGCCGGACGGGCGGGAGTACTGATGCCGGACGCGACCGCCTCGGCCCCGCGCGCCAGGGCGGCCCGCCGCTGACGGGACGCCAGCGGCACCACCGCAACCACTGATCCCGGCAGCGGAGGCGGAGGCGGAGGCAGCGGAGCCGTCGAGATCCCGGACGGGACGGGCAGCGGGGCGGGAACGATCGGCACCGGCGGCACCGGCTGCACCGGAGCCGCGGGCACCGCCCACGCCCGGCTCCACGCATCGTCAGGCCCGGCGGCCCAGTTCAGCGCGGGCGCATCGGTGATCATCGGGCTGTAGTCCGGCCGCAGCGCCAACTCCTGCCCCGGTCCGGGCATCCCCGCGTCCTGCGACTCGGCTGCCTCGAGCCCGGGCTCGAACCCCGGCTGGGGCTCGAGCTCAGGCCCTGCCGTCGTCCCGGCCTGCGGGCCCGACTCCGCCTCCTGTTCCAGGAACACGGGCTCCCGGAACAGGAGTTCCGAGACGTCCGCCGTCGGCGGGCGGGACAGCTCCAGAGCCGCCTTGGACGGCCCGGGAGTGACCTTGACCTCGTCCACCCGCCTGTCCGCCCGGAGCTGTCGGCGAGGACGACCGTTTCGATTGAGAGCGCTTCCGATCGACACCTGGGGGTTCTCCCGTCGGATCCGTGCTGCTCTCCGGAGAGTGGCATGGCTGCACAGCTGATCCGACTAATAGCGGCAAGAAGGGGGCGCATCCGCCCCCTGCGCGCTACGCTGCCGCGCGCGCCCGCTCCAACGCCTCCGTCACCTCCTGTCCCAGGCGCCGCTTGGCCCGCGCACCCACGGCGGTCCAGACGGGTTCGCCCTGCTGAAAGAGCATCATGGTCGGCATCGACAGAACCCCGTAGGCGGACTGCGTGCCACCGTTGGCATCGACGTCGATCGTCACCACCCGAAGCTCCTCACGTCGCTCCGCGGCGAGCTCGGCCAGCACCGGCGCCATCATCCGGCACGGCGGGCACCACGCCGCCGTGAACTCCACCAGCACCGGCTTCGCGCTCCCCAGCACCTCGGCCGCGAAGTCCGCGTCGGTCACCTCGGTGACCAGCTCACTCGTCCCCGCCATCAGTCCACTCCCTCTCGCTCGTCCTCGTCATGTGCCTTGCGCTGCTCACTGTCCTCGGCCTCACTCCGCGGCGAGCTCGCACCGGGCCGGCGACGGCTGCTCCGCCGTCACCGCGACCTCGGCGCGGGCCAGCTCGGCTCCCACCTGGTCCCGCACCTCGCGCAGGCGGTCGATGCACGCGTCCAGCTCGGCCAGCTTGCGGCGGTAGACGTCGAGCGAGGCCGGGCAGGAGTCACCGCTCGGGTGCCCGGCGCGCAGGCACTCGACGAAGGGCCGGGTCTCCTCCAGCTCGAAACCGAAGTCCTGGAGCAGCCGGATCTGCCGCAGCAGCCGCAGGTCGTCCTCGTCGTAGCTGCGGTAGCCGTTGCCGCCGCGACGCGCGGTCAGCAGACCGCGCGTTTCGTAGTACCGCAGCGTCCGGGTCGTCGTCCCGGCCCGCCGTGCCAGCTCACCGATGCGCATGTCCCCGACGGTAGACCTTGCCCCTGACGTCAACGCCAGCACACGGTTCCGAACGCGGGCGCGGGCGTGCGGGCGGGCGGGCGGTTCCGACGGCGCGGGCGCGCGGGTCGGCTCAGCTCAGGCGCGAGGTGTTCGCCCGTGCGCTCTGCTGCAGGATCGCCGGGAGGGTCAGCTCCGCATACGTCGCGTTCATCGCCGCGACCAAGGCGTCGGCGTCGTCCGGGTGGGCAGCCAACTGCGCGTCGAACTCCCGGAGGTAGTCGCCGGTGAAGGCGAGCACCCGCCGCGCGTCGTCGTCCTGGCCGGGCGCGCGGTGACCGGCAATCAGCCGCTCCGGGCCGAGGCCGCGCACGGTCTCGAGCCCGGCGAGCCAGTCGGAGCGCTCCTCGGGCGTGGTCTCGGCGGTCCAGACATGGGTGCCGTTGAAGACCACGTCACCCGCGATCACCGTCTTCGCCCCCGGAACGTGGACGACGGTGGACGCCTCGCAGTCGCCCTGACCGATGGCCAGCACGTGCACTTCCGCGCCGTCGACCCGCAGCGTGTCCGCAGGCAGCGGGCCGGGGACGATCGGCGCGGAGGTCACGTCGTCCCCGAAGACCTGCCGCCACTGAGCCACCTTCGCCAGCCCGGTCCGGGTGATCGCGTCGATCACCTCCGGGTCCGCGTAGACGGGCGTGCCCGGGAAGAGGCGGAGCACCTCCTCGGTGCCGAAGTAGTGCTCCGCGTGCGGATGGGTGATCACGATCGCGCTGAGCGTTCGCGCCCTTCCGGCGATCCATTCGGCAAGCTCACGGCCGGCACTCCGGGTGAGCTGGGTGTCCACCAGCACGGCATGCTCCGGACCGAGGACCAGCGACGAGGTGGCGAAGTACGCTCCCTCGGGCCCGGTGAACACGTCGACCTCGACGTCGGCCTCAGCCTTCACGTAGGCCTCGGCCACGTCCTTGTCCGGGTCCTTGTCCGCGTCCTTGTCCGGAGTGCCCTCGGTGTCCGGGGTGTCCTTCGCCATCGCCCAGCCTCTTCCAGCTCGTCCCAGCCGCCAGCTCGCCCCAGATCACAGCCGTTCGGCAGCCAACGCGGACACAGGTCCATCGGCATCATGGCAAATTCCGCCCGTTTACCAGGGATTTCACCACTTCTCGGCGCGCCAGCCCGCCGAGTCGACCGCACCGGGAGTGGGCCCGTCGAGCGGGTACGGCTCGCGGGTCAGCACAAAGGTGCCCATGTCCAGGTGGCTGATCGCGGCTTCCCCTCCGGCCCCGGCTGCCGACTCGGCGCCGCGCACCACGCGCATCGTCTCGCCGTGCCAGTAACCACCGGTCACCGTCCAGGTGTCGCCGTCCCAGGTCTGCCCGTCGGCCGGACGCAGCAGCGAGACCCGCTCGCGCGGCGCGGCCAGCTGAACCAGCTCCAGCTCGTTCTCGCCGACCAGGCGCAGTCCGCACGCGGTCGGCCCCCAGTACCAGGGACCGGTCAGCGCCAGCACCGCCGGATCGTAGGAGGTCAGCGGACGCCACGGCTCGGGGAAGTCCGGCTCCCGCTCGGCGACGATGCCGACCAGGTCGGCGGCGAGCTCGCTGACACTGAAGTTGGGGGCCGAGGTGGTGTTGGTCAGCACCACCGCGCCCAGCCGCTCCGCCGGGGCAATCCACAGCGCGGCGAGGAACCCGGGCATGGACCCGGTGTGCCCGGCCAACGCCACCCCGCCGGCGTGATCCAGCGCCAGGCCGAGGCCGTAACCGCCCTCGCCCGGGGCCTGGGGCTCACGCATCTCGGCGAGCGTGGCCGCCGACAACACCCGGTCGTCCCCCGCCGAGAGGAAGGCGGCCCAGCGGAGCAGGTCGTCCACGGTGGACCAGAGCTGTCCGGCCGGAGCCATCCGCCCGGTCTGCGGCAACGGCTCGGCCAGGATCACGTCTGCCCACGGATGCACGGCCCAGCCACCCGCATGCGGCGCCTCCGGTACGGCCGTGGTCCGCCGCATGCCGAGGGGGTTGAGCACCTCGCGGTGGAGCACGGTGTACCAGTCGTCGCCGCGCAACCGCTCCACCAGCGCGCCCAGCAGGCCGAATCCGACATTGGAGTAGTGGAACACCCGCCCGGGCTCGTGCCGGAGCGGCGGCTCCTGCAGCAGGTCCGCCAGCTCGGGACGCAACGACCCATCGGTCCGCTCCCACCATGGCCCCGGCGGCTCCGCCGCCAGTCCCGAGGTATGCGCGAGCAACTGGCGGACGGTCAGCTCCCCGGCCCCCGGACCGACGTCCGGCAGGTGCTCACCGAGCCGGTCCGACAGGCGCAGCAGGCCCTCGTCACGCAGGCGCAGCACCAGCACCGCCACAAAGGTCTTGGTGATCGAGCCGATCCGGAACTGCACGTCCGTGGTGGGCGCACGCCCGTCGACCATGCTGCGCACCCCCCACCAGAGGCGCTCCCCGCTACGCAGCACGCCTGCGACGACGCCGGGCAACCGCCCATCGCGCTGGGCCAGGGCGATCCGGTGGGCAAGAGCACGCCGGGTCTCCGGCAACAGGTCGGTGAAGTCGTCGTCACCGACGACATGACGAGAGTGAGTCTTCGACGTGGGCATGCGCCGACGCTAACGCCCTGGGGGCGGCCTCCGGAAACGAATTGCCGCGATGCCGTTCAAGATCGTCAACTGTCACACGTGTGACAGTTGACGATCTTGGTCGGCGCCCTCGACCCCACTCACCACCTGGTTCAATCCGCAAACGCCACCAGCACGTTGAGTTCCACCCGCAACCGCTCGGCCTGCTCATCACGCCCGGCCCGCTCGCACGCCGCCACGGCGGCCTCCCGCTCGGCAACCTCCGCCCGCACGATCGCGCGGACATCCGCCTCCGTCAGCACCCGCCGAGCAACCTCCGCCACTCCGACCCCGGCCGGAGTCGCCTCGATCGCCGACGACTCCCGCGGTCCGCCCTCCACCAGTTCCGCTCCGGGCCGCTCGACCGCCTCCGCGTTCTCGATCGCCCCCAACGTCGCCCGCACCACGGATGCGGCCACCCGGTCCCGGCCCTTGATCGCCACCGTCAGAGCGTCACGCAGCCGCTGCCGAACCGGCACCACGGTCTCGTTCGTCGTCATCCCGGGACGCTACCGCGTAGCCGGGACCGCGAGCAGCGCATTTTCCTCCGCCACACCCAGGGCCACGTTCAGGCACGGCTGCATGACCACCTGCGTACCCTGACTGTGCGACGACGCATGGTCCGACTTCGCCAACGACCGGGCGGAGCAACGCCAGTGGACCTCTGCTGCATCATGTCGGTGAGCGACCGCACCAAGGCACTGCCGTGGTTCGAGGCGTTCTTCGGACGCCCCGCAGACAAGGTCATCGGCGAGACGCACTGTGGCAGGTCGGCCAGAACGTGAGGATCGATCGCGCACCGATGGGATTCCCGCGCCGCGCTGGTCTATACGCCGGACACCCACGAACGGAAGGCTAGGCCATGCGGAAGCTGATCTACGGCATGAACCTGACCCTGGACGGCTACATCGCCGCGGCCGGCGACGACATCGGCTGGAGCGGACCGCCGAGCAACGAGCTGTTCCAGTGGTGGCTCGACTTCGAGCAGGCGAGTGGCCTGTCGCTGTACGGACGCAAGCTATGGGAGACGATGAGCTCCTACTGGCCGACGGGCGACCAGCAGCCCAACGCCACCCCGGCGGAGATCGAGTTCGCGCGGAACTGGCGGGACACGCCGAAGGTGGTGTTCTCCTCGACGATCGGCAAGGTCGACTGGAACACCCGCCTGGTCACCGGCGACGCGATCGCCGAGATCACCCGGCTCAAGGCCGAGGACGGCGCCCCAATGAGCATCGGCGGCGCAACGCTCGCCGGGGCGGCCATGCGCGCCGGGCTGATCGACGAATACGCGATCGCCGCCCATCCGGTCCTGGTGGGCAGTGGTACGCCGTTCTTCACCGCGCTGGACAGCTGGGTGAACCTGAACCTGGTGGAGACCCGGACGCTTCCCGGCGGCGTGGTCCTGACCAGGTACGAGACGAGGCGCTGAGCAGCTGCGCGTCTCAGCTCTGCGCCATGTCCACGAACCGCGAGTAGTGACCCTGGAACGCCACCGTGATCGTCGCCGTGGGACCGTTACGGTGCTTGGCCACGATCAGGTCCGCCTCACCGGCGCGCGGGGACTCCTTCTCGTACGCGTCCTCGCGGTGCAACAGGATGACCATGTCCGCGTCCTGCTCGATAGAGCCGGACTCACGCAGGTCGGAGACCATCGGCCGCTTGTCGGTGCGCTGCTCCGGACCACGGTTCAGCTGTGACAGCGCGATGACCGGCAGCTCCAACTCCTTGGCCAGCAGCTTGAGGTTTCGGGACATCTCCGAGACCTCCTGCTGCCGACTCTCGGCCCGCCGGGAGCCGCCGTTCTGCATCAGCTGGAGGTAGTCGATGACCACCAGCCTCAGGTCGTTGCGCTGCTTGAGCCGACGGCACTTGGCCCGGATCTCCATCATCGACAGGTTCGGCGAGTCGTCGATGTAGAGCGGCGAATCGTTCAGGTCCTGCATCCGCCGCGCCAGACGGGTCCAGTCCTCGTCTGTCATCGCGCCCGTACGCATGTGGTGCAGCGCGACTCGCGCCTCCGCCGAGAGGAGACGCATGGCGATCTCGTTGCGCCCCATCTCCAGGGAGAAGAAGACGCTCGGGATCTTGTGACTGATCGAAGCAGAACGGGCGAAGTCGAGCGCCAAAGTCGACTTTCCCATGGCGGGTCGTGCCGCGACCACGATCATCTGGCCCGGGTGGAGCCCGTTGGTCAGCGAGTCGAGGTCGGCGAAGCCCGTTGGGACGCCGGACATCTGGCCGCTGCGGGAGCCGATGGACTCGATCTCGTCGAGCGCGCCCTCCATGATGTCGCCGAGGGGGGCGTAGTCCTCGTTGGTGCGCTGCTCGGTGACCGCGTAGATCTCCGACTGGGCGCGGTTGACGATCTCGTCGACGTCGCCCTCCGCCGCGTAGCCCATGCCGGCGATGCGGGTGCCGGCCTCTACCAGGCGGCGGAGCACCGCGCGCTCGTGGACGATCTCGGCGTAGTACTCGGCGTTGGCAGCTGTCGGGACCGAGTTGACCAGGGTGTGCAGGTAGGACGGGCCGCCGACGCGGGTGATCTCGCCGCGCTTGACCAGCTCGCTGGCGACCGTGATCGGGTCGGCCGGCTCACCGCGAGCGTAGAGGTCAAGGATGGCGCCATGGATCAGCTCGTGCGCCGGGCGGTAGTAGTCGCCGGGCTTGAGGACCTCGACGACGTCCGCGATGGCGTCCTTGGAGAGCAGCATGCCGCCCAGGACGGACTGCTCGGCGGCGATGTCCTGCGGCGGAACGCGCTCGTAGGCGGCCTCCTCCGCGCTCCTGCCGGCGCCGGAACCAGAACCGGAGCCGAAGGACGAGCCGCCGTCACGGCCACCCCGCCTGTCGCGGTCGCGGTCGCCGCCACCGCCGCCGGACCCGCCGTCGGGCCGACGCGAGAACGGCAGCCGGTCACCCGCACCGCCGGAACCCGACGCGGAGGCCCCGGAAGGGGACGGGGACCAGTCGTCGTCCGGCGGCGGAGGGACGTCGTCAAAGCCACCGTCGTCGTACGGTGCCCCGCTCATCGGTGCCGCCCTCCCGTGCCTGAACTGCCGTGCCCGAACCCTGCCGTGTCGGCACCTGCCGACACGGCTCCGGCCGCCGTGGAGGCAGCCGTAGCGCTCCATTCAACGGCACCGGTCTGACAATGGCCAAGACGGTTATCCACAGGGCATGTGGATGAAGGCGCATCAACTGTGGACAACTGCCCGGATCCTGTGCACGACGCGGGGGACAACCTGTGGACAACCCTGCGAACATCTGTCGCCACCGGCACTGACCTGCAATGATTGCCCCCATCGCCTGTGCAGGAGAAAAACTTCACAACACGCCCGAAGATCATGACAAACGGTGTACAGGCGACTGCACGGCGCAGCGGAGCCCCGCTCCCCGTAATGAGCAAAAGCACATTGAACCTATTACCTGTGGATGACTACGGTAGGACCATGCGACTGCGCCCCCATGACCGGGAGATTCTCACCCTCGCCGTCCCGGCCTTCGGCGCACTCATCGCCGAACCGCTCTTCCTGATGGCCGACTCCGCCATCGTCGGCCACCTGGGCACGGCGCAACTGGCCGGTCTCGGCGTCTCCGCGGCGCTGCTGGCGACGCTGGTCAACGTCTTCGTCTTCCTCGCCTACGCCACCACCTCTGCCGTGGCCCGCCGGATCGGCTCAGGCGACCGTCGGGCCGCCGTCCAGCAGGGCATCGACGGGGTCTGGCTGGCGCTGCTGATCTCCGTCGTGGTGGTCGCCGCGGCCGTGCCGCTCGCGCGCCCGATCGTCGACCTGTTCGGCGCCTCATCCAGCGCCGCGCCCTACGCCGTCGACTACCTGCGGATCAGCAGCTTCGGCATCCCGGCCATGCTGATCGTCCTGGCCGCCACAGGAGTGCTGCGCGGCCTGCAGGACACCCGCACCCCGCTGGTCGTGGCCGTGGCCGGCTTCTCCGCCAACCTGCTGCTCAACCTGGGCCTGGTCTACGGCGCGGGCCTGGGCATCGAGGGCTCGGCGCTCGGCACGGTCGTCGCCCAGTGGGGCATGGCGGCTGCCTACCTGACGGTGGTCCTGCGCGGCGCCCGCCGCACCGGCGCGAGCCTGACCCCGGACCTGGCCGGGATACGTGCCAGTGCCACCGCCGGAGCCCCACTGCTGGTACGGACGTTGAGCCTGCGCGCGATCCTGCTGATCGCCACTGCGGTCGCCGCCCGGCTCGGCAACACCGCCATCGCCTCGCACCAGATCGCCATGTCGCTGTGGAGCTTCCTCGCCTTCGCCCTGGACGCGATCGCCATCGCCGGACAGGCCCTGATCGGCCGTTGCCTGGGCGCTGCCGACGCGGCGGGCGCACGGGTGGCCACCCGGCGGATGGTGCAGTGGGGCGTCGGCACCGGCGTGGTGCTGGGCAGCCTGCTGATCGTCGCTCAGCCGCTCTACCTGCCGCTGTTCACGGCCGATCCGGCGGTCCAGCGCCAGCTGCTGCCGGTGCTGGTGGTGGCGGGGGTGATGCAGCCGGTCTGCGGCGTGGTCTTCGTGCTGGACGGCGTGCTGATGGGTGCGGGCGACGGACCTTACCTGGCCTGGGCGATGCTGGCGACGCTGGCCCTGTACGCGCCGGTGGCGCTCGCTTACGGCACGCGGGGGCTGGTCGGCCTCTGGGCGGCGATCGGCTTCGCCATGGTGGTCCGGATGGTCTCCATGGCCCTCCGCGCCCGCACCGGCGTCTGGCTGGTCACCGGCGCGGTCCGGGCTTGAGGCAGGACAACGTCCCCAAGGCAGGCATGCAAAAGGGGCGCGGGGTGGAAACCCCGCGCCCCTCTCGTTTGAGCTTCGCTCAATTGAGCAATCGTCAGGCGGCGACGACGTTGACGCTGATAGCAGCGGCAACCTCGGGGTGCAGCTTGACGGTGACCTGGTGGGCACCGGTGGTCTTGATCGGCGAGCCGATCTCGACGCGGCGCTTGTCGACCAGCGGGCCGTCGACGGCCTTGATGGCCTCGACGACGTCGCCCGGGGTCACCGAGCCGAACAGACGACCGGCGTCGCCCGCACGGACGGCCAGCTTGACGCTGAGCGCCTCGAGCTTGGCCTTGACCTCGTTGGCCTGGTCCAGAGTCTGGATCTCGTGGATCTTGCGGGCGCGACGGATCGCGTCCACGTCCTTCTGGCCACCCTTGGTCCAGCGGATGGCGAAGCCACGCGGGACCAGGTAGTTGCGGGCGTACCCGTCCTTGACCTCGACGATGTCGCCGGCGTTGCCGAGACCCGAGACCTCGTTGGTGAGGATGATCTTCATGATTCGGTCACCCTCCTATTCAGCGAGCGGTCGAGGTGTAGGGCAGCAGAGCGACCTCGCGGCTGTTCTTCACAGCCGTGGCCACGTCGCGCTGGTGCTGGGTGCAGTTGCCGGTGACCCGGCGGGCGCGGATCTTCCCACGGTCGGAGATGAACTTGCGAAGCAAGTTCGTGTCCTTGTAGTCGACGTAGGTGATCTTGTCCTTGCAGAAGACGCAAACCTTCTTCTTGGGCTTGCGCACGGGCGGCTTCGCCATCGTGTACTCCAGTGTTCGTGATCAAGTCGTGGTGCAGCGCGCCCGAAGAATCGGGGCGCCGCGGTACTGAGCGCTGCTTAGAAAGGAGGCTCGTCCGAGTAGCCACCGCCGCCGCCGGCCGGGGCACCCCAGCCGCCGCCGCTTTGCTGACCGCCGCCCTGCTGACCGCCGCCCGCCGGGGCGCTGGACGCCCAGGGGTCGTCGGCCGGGCCGGACTGCGGGGCGCCTCCGCCCCAACCGCCGCCGCCCTGCTGGCCGCCGCCGCCGTAACCACCGCCCTGCTGACCGCCGAAGCCGCCACCACCGCCGCCACCGGAGCGCTGGGCCCGGGTGACCTTCGCGGTGGCCGAGCGCAGGCTCGGACCGACCTCGTCGACCTCGACCTCGAAGACGGTCCGCTTCTCGCCTTCCTTGGTCTCGTACGAGCGCTGGCGCAGACGGCCCTGCACGATGACGCGCATGCCGCGCTGCAGCGACTCGGCCACGTTCTCCGCGGGCTGCCGCCAGACGTTGCACGTGAGGAAGAGGCTCTCGCCGTCCTTCCACTCGTTGGTCTGGCGGTCGAAGGTGCGGGGGGTCGACGCGATGCGGAACTTCGCGACGGCCGCACCCGACGGGGTGAACCGCAGCTCAGGGTCGTCGACAAGGTTGCCGACAAGGGTGATGACGGTCTCGCCTGCCATGTTCGACCTCTCGGAGAAGACGTGCGCGGGATTACGGGTGGTGCGGTGCTACCAGGACGTGCCTCCCGGGCCTTGCGGGCCCGTGGAAAGCAGCGATGCTCAGTGGGTGTCCGGGCGCAGGACCTTGGTGCGCAGCACCTGCTCGCTCAGGTTGAGCTGACGGTCCAGCTCCTTGACGACAGCAGGCTCAGCCTTGATGTCGAGCACGGAGTAGATGCCCTCGGACTGCTTCTTGATCTCGTACGCCAGGCGACGGCGTCCCCAGGTGTCGACCTTCTCCACCGAGCCGCCGCCGGTGCGGACGACGTTGGCGAAGGTATCGATCAGCGGGGAGACAGCGCGCTCTTCGACCGACGGGTCGAGGATCACCATGACTTCGTAGTGACGCATTGTGGAACCCACCTCCTCTGGACTTATGCGGCCACGGTCTTTCCGTGGCAGGAGGGTCTTCAATACACGTCAGCAACAGTAGTGGCCGCCACTGACAACGCCGTCCCGTGACGGCGACAAAAACCGTGCCAGGGATGACAATGCCGGATACGACCACACCGGTGCAGACGGTCCAGCCTACAGGCACCCGATCGGGGGCTTGTAATCCACCCCCGTATCGCCGCAATCTGTACACATCGGGTATGGACCGCACTACTGTGCGTAGTCAAACGGCTCCCGAGCATGACCTCCCGAAGGAGGCTGTCCCATGGCTCAGTCAACAGGCCAGCAGCAGCTCGCCCACCGGAACCCGCTGGCAGCCCTGCTGAACACCGACGGCAAAGCGCATCCCCTGGAGAACACGCTCACCGCGGTGACCGCCGTCCTCGGCATCATCGCCATCGCCACCTGCGCCTTCCGCGGCCTGCACGTACTGGCGTCCTGGGCCGGGCTGGTCGGTGTGATCACCGCGGGTGTCGCGCAGTACAAGTCGGCGACCACCGCCGAGCGGTTCATCATCGTGGTCTTCGGCGGCGCGGCAGCGGTCGGCCTCGGCATCGGCCTGGCCCATGGCGGCCTCATCCCCTAGCCAACCCCGGCCAGGCCACTGACCGGCGGTTACCCGTCGGTCACGGAAACCGCCTGGGCCGACGGCGGGACACCACCCGCACCGCCCGTCGGCTCTATGGGGTGCTCCTGCTGGGCAGTAGGCTGCGCACTTGACGCGATCCATGCCCGAGGAGCACCCCCACATGAGCCTGCGCCTGAGGACCATCAGCCGCGAGGAGCACCTGGCCTTCATCCGTAGCCTGCCCTCCGCGAGTCACATGCAGGTGCCCTCGTGGGCAGACGTCAAGGCGGAGTGGCGCAACGAGAGCATCGGCTGGTTCGACGACCGCGGCCAGATCGTCGGCGCGGGCCTGGTGCTCTACCGGCAGCTGCCCAAGGTCAAGCGGTACCTCGCCTACCTGCCCGAGGGCCCGGTCATCGACTGGTTCGACCCGAACCTCGAGGGCTGGCTGCGCCCGATGCTGGACCACCTGAAGGGCAAGGGCGCCTTCACGGTGAAGATGGGCCCGCCGGTGATCATCCGCCGCTGGCAGGCGGAGACCATCAAGAACGCCATCGCCGCGGGCGAGGCCAAGCGGCTGCGCGACATCGAGGCGGACTGGTACGAGCCGCGCGCCATCGACACCGCGGACCGGCTGCGCCGGATGGGCTGGCAGCAGGGCGAGGACGGCGGGGCCGGCTTCGGTGACGTCCAGCCGCGCTACGTGTTCCAGGTGCCGCTGGCCAACCGCTCGCTGGACGACGTACTGAAGGGCTTCAACCAGCTCTGGCGGCGCAACATCAAGAAGGCGGACAAGTCCGGCGTCGAGATCGTCCAGGGCGGCTACGACGACCTGCCGGTCTTCCACCAGCTCTACCTGGAGACGGCCGAGCGCGACCAGTTCATCCCGCGCCCGCTGTCCTACTTCCAGCGCCAGTGGACCGCGTTGGCCGCTGAGGACCCCAACCGGATGCGCCTGTACCTGGCGTACCACGACGGGGACGCGCTGGCCGGGACCACGATGATCACGGTCGGGCAGCACGTCTGGTACTCCTACGGCGCCTCCACGGTGCACAAGCGCGAGGTGCAGCCGAACAACGCGATCCAGTGGCGGATGATGCGCGACGCGTACGCGCTCGGTGCGACGGTCTACGATCTGCGCGGCATCAGCGACACGCTCGACGAGTCGGACCACCTCTTCGGTCTGATCCGGTTCAAGGTGGGGACCGGCGGCCAGGCGGCGGAGTACCTGGGCGAGTGGGACTTCCCGCTCAACAAGCTGCTGCACAAGGCGCTCGACATGTACATGCAGCGTCGCTGACGCCGACGCCAACCCCACGCTCGCTCGCAACGATCCCGGAAGGCCCCTCCCATGGCGCTCAGTCTCTACGTGGACACCCCTCGCTGGCGTGACCACCAGCGCAAGGTGCTGGGGGCCTTCCCCGGCCTGGTTCCGGTCGCCAAGGGCAACGGCTACGGCTTCCGCAACACGCGTCTGGCGGAGGAGGCCACCCGCCTGGGCGCCGACATGCTGGCCGTCGGCACCGCCTACGAGGCGGCCGAGCTCAAGGACATGTTCGGCCGCGACCTGATCGTGCTGACCCCGTACCGGATCGGCGAGGACCCGGTCCCGCTGCCGCACCGGGTGATCCGCACGGTCGGCACGGTCGAGGGCGTCCGCGCCCTGGTCGGCGGCCGGGTGATCGTGGAGTGCATGACCGGCATGCGCCGCCACGGCGTCGCGCCCGAGGACCTGGCCAAGCTCCGGATGGCCGTCGACGACGTGCGCCTCGAGGGATTCGCGGTGCACCTGCCGATGGACCGGCCTGACGGCGTCGACCCGCTGGCCGAGACCGCGCGCTGGGTGGACCAGCTGCGCACCGCCGGGCTGCCGCTGCGGACCTTGTTCGTCAGCCACCTCAGCGCGTCGGAGATGGAGCAGCTCCAGGGTTGGTACCCGGAGGTCAGGTTCCGGGCGCGGATCGGCACCCAGCTCTGGCTGGGCGACCACGGCGCGATCGACTCCCGCGGCACGGTCATGGAGGTTCACCGTCTCGCCAAGGGCGAGCGCTTCGGCTATCGCCAGCACCGGGCCTCCGGCGACGGCCACCTGCTGGTGGTCGCGGGCGGCACCGCACACGGCGTGGGCCTGGAGGCCCCGAAGAACATGAGCGGCCTCACCCCGCGCGCCAAGAACCTGGCTCGCGCTGGCCTGGCCACGCTGGGCCGCAACACCTCGCCATTCAGCTGGAACGGCAGCAAGCTCGCCTTCGCCGAGCCCCCGCACATGCAGGTCTCGCTGCTATGGGTCCCGGGCGAGGTCGCCCCGCCCGCGGTGGGCGAGGAGCTGAAGGCCACGCTGCGGCACACCACCACGCTCTTCGACCGGGTCGTCGACCAGCACTGAGCCCAGGTAGCGGCTGCTGCGAGCAACGGCAGTTCAGTTCAGTTCACCAGGCACGACAAAAACGGACCAAGATCATCAAATGTCACGCGTGTGACACTTTCCGATCTTGGTCCGTTCGGCGTTCACCAGGCCATGCCGGGCGAAGGCCCTACGCGCCGGGGTCGACAGCCGTCCCGGTGGCGAAACTGGTCGGCCCGGCCGGGCCGGCCGACTGCCGCGCGGCGGCGGGCTGCACCTTGACGCCGCTCAGCGTGAAGACGTCACCCGCGCCGTCCAGCACGCCACCTGACGGGTCATCACTGCCGTCCACGCGCACCGGATCCCAGGACGGCAGCAGGATGTCGCGGATGATCATCACCGACATGAAGAGTGTCCCCATGATGTGGACGGCCACGGCAGCGTGGTACCAGTCCATCGGCAGACCCTTCTGGGCCGTGCTGGAGGTGTAGGCGAGGTAGTACCAGATCCCGAGGAAGTAGAGCACCTCGCAGGTCTGCCAGATCAGGAAGTCGCGCCACCGCGGCCGGGCCAGCACCGCCAGCGGCACCAGCCAGAGCACGTACTGCGGCGAGTAGACCTTGTTGGTCAGCACGAACGCCGCCACCACCAGGAAGGCCAGCTGTGCGAAGCGCGGACGCCGGTGTGCTCCCAGCGCCAGCCAGGCGATGCCCAGGCAGCAGAGCCCCAGCAGCACGGCCGTCAGCGCGTTGACCGTGCCCGTCGAGACGTTGAGCCAGCCGTTCTGCGACAGGATCAGCCAGAACGAGCCGAAGTCCACGCCACGGCTCTCACTGAACGTGTAGAAGGTGGCCCAGCCGCTGAAGTTGGCCACCATGAACGGGATGTCGACCACCAGCCAGGCCACCGCCGCGCCCACGAAGGCCTGCCAGAACTCGCGCATCCGGCCCGCCCGCAGGCAGAGCAGCAGCAGCGGGCCCAGCAGGAAGACCGGGTAGAGCTTGGCCGCCGTCGCCAGGCCCAGCAGCACACCCGCCCAGACGGGGAAGCGACGCGACCAGAGCGCCATGCCCACCGCGGTCAGCGCCACGGCCAGCAGGTCCCAGTTGATCGTCGAGTCCAGCGCCAGCACCGGCGCCAGCGCGAAGAGCAGCGCGTCCCAGGGACGCCGACGGTGCGTCCGCGAGACGGCGACCACCGCGACGACCGCGCAGATCATCAGCATGCCCGCGTTGACCAGCCAGAACATCTGCTCGCGGTACATCTCCGCGCCCGTGCCCGGAGTCAACGCAGCTGCGGCCCACATGAAGACGCCCGTCAGGACCGGGTACTCCAGGTACTGCATGCTGGGGTCGGTCGAGCCGGGGATCTTGTCGACGTAGGGGATGTTGCCGGGCAGGTTGAAGCCGCGCAGCGAGAAGAGGTGCGGGACGTCGCTGTAGCAGGCGTGGTCGTACTGCGCGGTGGCGCCGAAGAACCAGCCGCTGTCATAGCAGGGCACCTTCTGGATCATGCCGAGCGCGAAGATCACGATCGTGAGCACGGCCAGCATCCGCGCCGCCGACCACCAGCCGACGCCCAGCAGGGCGCGGCGTCCCGGCGGCCCGCCGAACAGCTCGCTGCCCACCGCCGCGACCGGGTCCTCGTCGGCGGGCACCACCACGGTGTCCTCCGGCGGCGGGACCGGCAGACGGGGCTGCGGCCGCCGGTGCGCGGCAGCGTCGTCGTCCGCCGTCACCTCCGAGCCGTGCGACGGGCCCTCGGGCGCGGGCGAGCCGACTCCAGCATCCCCGTCGGGGGAATCCCCATCAGGAACGTCGGCCTCGTCGGCCTGGTGGTCACTCGACGTCATACCGCTCATCCTGCCGCACGATCCTTTCCTCAGGTTGTGGACAACGCGCTGCGGCCCCGACCCGTAGGGGGTCGGGGCCGCAGCGTACCTGCCTCAGCTGGGTCCGGGGGACGGCTCAGCCGTCCCGGCCGGAACCGGCCGGATCAGCTCCGTCAGCCGCCCGGAACGCTGTTGGTTCCTGCTGTCGCCGGACCGGAGGGGTTACCGCCGTGGTGGCGACCCGTCGGTGACGGGTTGCCCCCCGAGGACGACGGGCCACCGCTCGGGCTGCTGGTGTTGCAGGTGCCCGCGAAGATGTCCGCCAGCGAGCACGTCGAGCTGCTCGAGGAGGGCGACGAGGTGTCGCTCGGCTGGCCGGACGGGTTGGCGGTCGCGGTGTTGCTCGGCGACGCGGTCACCGTGGCCGTCGGAGTGGGCTGCGCGGTTGGGCTGGGCGCGGGCATGCCCGGCTCGTTGGAACCCGGCTGCGTGAAGGGCTGAGGCGTCGGGAACTGCGCGTCCGGCTGACCGTTCAGCGCAGCCGACATGTAGTCGGTCCACACCTGCGTCGGCATGTCGGCGCCGAAGACCTTCGGGTAGCCACCGACGCCGGCCATCGACTCCAGCTGGCCCTTCACCGGGTCTTCCTTATACAGCATCACCGAGGTGGAGAGCTGCGGCGTGTAGCCGATGAACCAGGCCGACTTGTAGTCGTCGGTGGTACCGGTCTTACCGGCCGCGTTACGACCCAGCGCCAGCGCGTTGGTACCCGTGCCCTTCTTGACCACGTCCTGGAGGACATTGGTGACGGTGTTGGCAACCTGCTGGGTCATGGCGAACTTCGCCGATTCGGCGGGAACCCAGGTCTGCGCGACTCCTTCGTACGTCACCGACCGAACCGAGACCGGTTCGTGCTGCATGCCCTGGTCAGCGAAGGTGGCGTAGGCGTCGGCCATGCGGATCGCGCTCGGCGTCGAGGTGCCGATGTAGAAGCCCGCCGTGTCGGTCTGCAGCGAGGACTCGGTCAGCCCGACATTCATCGCCATCTTCTCGACGTTGTCGTACCCGACGTCCTCGCCCAATTGCACATACGGCGTGTTGATGGAGTTCTCCATCGCATACCGGAGCGTCTGGTAGCCCGGCATGTCAGTGCTGTCGTTGGCCTGGTGCAGCAGGCCGTCCGGCTCGGGACAGGCCGAGGTGCCGGAGTTGTCCGTCAGCCAGGTGCCGTCCTGCTTGTGGATCTTCAGACAGTCGTCGGCGTTGTACTTGCTGTCCGGCGTGATCGGCATCCGCGGACCGTTGGGCGTCTGGACCGCTTGGTCCGTCATCGCCGCAGCGAGGTCGATCGGCTTGAAGGTCGAACCGACCGGAACACCAAGAGTGTTGGCATTGTCGACGTAGTAGCCCTTGTCCATGCCCACGCCGCCGTAGATCGCCTTGATCTCACCGTTGGTCGGGTCAACGGAGGCGGCGCCCACCTGGACGTTCTGGTCGGCAGAACGCTCCTTCGGGTTGATGTGCTGCGACTCCATCTTCTGCACGGAAGTCGAGAGCGCGTTGACATCGTTCTTGTTGAAGGTGGTGTAGATCTTGTAGCCACCCTGCGCCAACAGGGCGTCGGTCAGCTGACCGTTCGAGTGCGTCTCGGCGTAGTTGGTCGCCAGGTCGACCAGGTAACCCACCTGACCGGTCAGACCGGGGTTGTGCTTCCAGATCTGTGGCATGGGGAAGCCCTTGGCCAGGTCCGCCTGCTCGTCGGCCTGGGTCATCCAGTTGTTGACGACCATGCGGCTGAGCACGTACTGCCAACGTCCGGTCGCAATGGAGAGCGCCGTCTTGTCCGTGTCCACGTTCTGGAAGGTGGACGGCTGGTTGACCGTCGCGGCGATGAAGGCGCCCTGACTGAGGGTCAGCTGATTGGCGTGGACGCCGTAGTAGGCCTCCGCCGCAGCCTCGATGCCGTAGGCGCCGCGTCCGTAGTAGTTGGTGTTGAGATAGCCCTCGAGCACCTGGTCCTTGGACATCCCGCCGTTCCCGATCTTTATCGAGATCAGGATTTCCTTGAGCTTGCGGGAGGCGGTCTGCTGGCTGTTGAGGTAGACGTTCTTGACGTACTGCTGGGTGATCGTCGAACCCGACTGGACGCTGCCACCGGTCGCCATGTTGCGCACGGCGCGCAGGATGGACATCGGGTCGACACCGCTGTTGGTCTCGAAGGTCTCGTCCTCGGCGGCCATGAAGTCGTGCTGGATGTCCTGCGGGACGTCGGCCAGCGACACGTTCTGCCGGTTGTAACCGGTGGTCGCCATGACGTCTTTGTTGTCCCAGTAGAAGACGTTGCCCTGCAGCTTGCTGGCCGCGTTGGCGTCGGGAATGCTCACCGTCGCGTACGCGTAGCCGACCACGCCGGTCAGACCGCCGAAGATCACCAGGAAGGTGCTGAGCACCAGCTTCCACGAGGGCAGCCAGCGGCGGACGCCACTCTTGCCCCAGCGCGGATAGTCGATGAGCCGCTTCGGCCTTGGCCCGCTCGGCGGCTGCTTTCCGGCACCGCGGGAGCCGCGACCGGGCCCTCCGTTGCCTCCGGCTCCGCCGCCGCCCTTGCCCTGCGCGGCACGGCGCATCTCGGCGCGGGTCATCCGCGGCTGGGCCGCGGTCTGCCCGGGCGAGCCACCCGGCTGCGGGCGGGCCGTGGTCCGGCGCGGCGGCAGGCCGCCACTGGAGTTGGACCCGACCGAGCCGCGACCGGCAGACGTGGGACCGTCGGGGCGGCGACCGTTCTGCGGTGGTTTGCGCCGATGTTCGCTCATGCTGCTTCCAGCTGCTCCTCGGACTGCAGGCTGTACTGCCTGAAGGCGGTGATCCTGATCCCCCAAGGCGCAAGCCGAAGAGACCAGACTGCGCCGTGGACGGGGACGCCGAAGGGGCATCCCTGGTTCCCGCAAATCCCGGCGGCTTTCTGCATAGCCGACAGAGTACGCAGCCCGGGAAGCCCTCTAACCGGGCGTCAGCTACCAATTCGGGCAAAACGGCAGCGGATCCTTATCAAAGGGCAGCCAAACTCCCGTTCGCACCGGGCTTTGGTCACATCGTCACCACGGGCCCCTTATGCACAACTGACAACTGTGAGCGTCGCCACCGAACCGCCTCTTGCCCGAGCCACGGCCGCGGCATATCGTTTCGATGTATCGGCTCGATACATCGCAATGGCATACTTGCGAGTGTCGGACCGCACGGACGTTACAACAGACAACGCGGACCACGCGGAGCGAAGGGAGGCGGGCCCGTCCATGAGCAGACGCTCAGGAATCCTGGAGTTCGCCGTCCTCGGCCTGCTGCACGATTCACCGATGCACGGCTATGAGCTGCGCAAACGACTCAACGTGCTGCTGGGTTCCTTCCGCGCCTTCTCCTATGGCACCCTCTATCCCTGCCTCAAGGGCCTGGTGGCCCAGGGCTACCTGGTCGAGGACAACCCGGACGCCGAGTACATCCCGGCCACCGCGCTCAACGGCAAGCGGTCGAAGATCGTCTACCGGCTGACGCCCGAGGGCAAGCAGCGCTTCGAGGAGCTGCTGGCCGACTCCGGCCCGGACGCCTGGGAGGACGAGCACTTCGGCGTGCACTTCGCCTTCTTCGGCCAGACCGACAGAGCCGTGCGGATGCGCGTGCTGGAGGGTCGCCGGAACCGGCTGGAGGAGCGACTGGAGCGGATGCGGGCATCGCTCGCCCGCACCAGGGAGCGTCTGGACGCCTACACCCTCGAACTGCAGCGCCACGGCCTGGAGTCGGTCGAGCGCGAGGTCCGCTGGCTCAACGAGCTGATCGAGACCGAGCGCGCCAACCGCAACGGCCGTGGCCCCGGAGCCGCCCCACCGGGCGGCGAACCACTGATTTCGGACGGCCTCGGACCGGCAGGCAACGCCCCGCCCGGTCCCCCCGACCGCCCGGAGCGCTGACGCGCTGAAACCGCGCCTCTCCACCGAGGTGTTCCACACCGAGGTCTTGTACGACGCCGTGACGAAGCGGCGCCGACGCACCAGGAGACCGAAGGCGCATGCGGGTGGCAGGGGGACTGCCGGCATCACGAATTGACGTACCGCAGGGAATGAAGACAGAGAGCTTCGCGCTCCGGCGCGACTCTCACGATCAACAGGGAGCAACCGGAATGAGTTCGGTTCGCGTAGCCATCGTGGGTGTGGGCAACTGCGCCGCCTCGCTGGTGCAGGGTGTCGAGTACTACAAGGACGCCGACCCGAACAGCCGCGTGCCGGGCCTCATGCACGTGCAGTTCGGTGACTACCACGTCCGTGACGTCGAGTTCGTCGCCGCGTTCGACGTGGACGCGAAGAAGGTCGGCCTCGACCTCGCGGACGCGATCGGCGCGTCCGAGAACAACACCATCAAGATCTGCGACGTGCCCTCCACCGGCATCCAGGTGCAGCGCGGCCACACGCACGACGGCCTCGGCAAGTACTACCTGGAGACCATCGAGGAGTCCGACGAGGAGCCGGTCGACGTCGTCCAGATCCTCAAGGACCGCCAGGTCGACGTCCTGGTCTGCTACCTGCCCGTCGGTTCCGAGGTCGCGGCGAAGTTCTACGCCCAGTGCGCCATCGACGCCAAGGTCGCCTTCGTCAACGCCCTCCCGGTCTTCATCGCCGGCACCAAGGAGTGGGCGGACAAGTTCACCGAGGCCGGTGTCCCGATCGTCGGTGACGACATCAAGTCCCAGGTGGGCGCCACCATCACGCACCGCGTGATGGCGAAGCTCTTCGAGGACCGCGGTGTCATCCTCGAGCGCACCATGCAGCTGAATGTCGGCGGCAACATGGACTTCAAGAACATGCTCGAGCGCGAGCGCCTGGAGTCCAAGAAGATCTCCAAGACGCAGGCCGTCACCTCCCAGATCCGCGACCGTGACCTGGGTGCCAAGAACGTCCACATCGGCCCGTCCGACTACGTCGCGTGGCTCGACGACCGCAAGTGGGCCTACGTCCGCCTTGAGGGCCGCGCCTTCGGTGACGTTCCGCTGAACCTGGAGTACAAGCTCGAGGTCTGGGACTCCCCGAACTCGGCCGGTGTCATCATCGACGCCGTGCGCGCCGCGAAGATCGCCAAGGACCGCGGCATCGGTGGCCCGATCCTCTCCGCGTCCTCCTACTTCATGAAGTCCCCGCCGGTTCAGTACTTCGACGACGAGGCCAAGGAGAACGTCGAGAAGTTCATCCGCGGCGACGTCGAGCGCTGAGCACTGAGCTTTGAGCGCTGACTGACGCATGACGGAAGCGTCCAGCAGGCCGTACTGGCCTGCTGGGCGCTTTTTCATGATCGCCAACTGTCACGCGTGTGACATTTCGCGATCTTGGTCGCGTTTTCACGTGAATCCTCCGCCTTACCGTGCCACGCTTGGCCGGTGGCGACGACCGCGAGCAAACCCCCCCTGCGTGAGCTGCTCACGCTCCGCGGCTTCCGCCGACTGCTGGCCACGCGACTGCTCTCCCAGCTCTCCGACGGTGTCTTCCAGGCCGCGTTGGCGGCCTTTGTCGTCTTCTCGCCGGAGCGGCAGCCGACGCCGGCCGCCATCGCCTCCGCCTTCGCCGTCCTGCTGATGCCGTTCTGCCTGGTCGGACCGTTCGCCGGGGTACTGCTCGACCGGTGGCGGCGCCGCCAGGTGCTCGTCCACGGCAACCTGCTGCGTCTGGTCTGCTGCCTCGCCACCGGCGCACTGGTCGCGATCCAGGCTCCGACCTGGGTCTTCTTCACCGCCGCCCTGGTGGTCACCGGGGTCAACCGCTTCGTACTGGCCGGCCTCTCCGCCGCGCTGCCGCATGTCGTCAGCGAGCAGCTGCTGATCGGCGCCAATGCGCTCGCGCCCACGGCCGGGACCCTGGCCGCCACCCTCGGTGGCGGCGCGGCCTTCGTGGTCCGGTTGGCCCTGCCGGCCAGCGCGATCAGCAACGCCCTGCTGGTCTGTCTGGCCGGGATCGGCTACGCCTCCTCCGCGCTGGTCGCCGCGACCATGGGCAAGGACTCGCTCGGCCCGGAACGCTCCGATCTGGAGCACGCCCACGAGACCACCGTCCGGACTGCCGTCGCCGACACCGCCCGCGGACTGCTCGACGGCTTCCACCACCTGGTCCACGAGGGCAAGCCCGCCGCCCGCGCCCTCGGCGCGATCACCGTCTGCCGGTTCTGCTACGGGCTGCTGCTCGTGCTCCTGCTGATGCTCTGCCGCAACACCTTCGCCGCGCCCAGCGACCAGACCGCGGGCCTGCGTTGGCTGGGCCTGGCGCTGGGCGCCTCGGCCGGTGGCTACTTCTCCGCGGCCGCCCTGACGCCCTGGGCCGGGCAACGGCTGACCGTGCCGGGCTGGCTGACCACCTGCTGCGCCCTGGGGGCGGTGGTGACGGCAGCTCTGGGCCTCTTCTTCACCCCGTGGCCGACCATGGTCGCCGCCTACGCGCTCGGCCTGCTCACCCAGGCCGCGAAGATCAGCACCGACACCCTCGTCCAGAGCAACGTCGACGACGCCTACCGAGGACGCGTCTTCGCGCTCTACGACGTCCTCTTCAACGGGGCTCTGGTGGCCGCCGCCGCGCTCTGCGTGGCGCTGCTGCCGACCTCCGGGCGCTCGGTGACCGTGGTGCTGACGGCGGCGGCGCTCTACGGCGTCGCCGCCGTCGGCTACGGCAGCACCCGCCCCTGGCGGACGGGCGCCACGCCGGTCCCGCCTAAGCCGACCGCTCCGTCCACCACTGCCTGAGCGCGGCCGTCGCCGCCTCCTCGCCCAACGGGCCCTGCTCCAGCCGCAGTTCCAGCAGGAACTTGTACGCCTCGCCGACCTCGCGGCCCGGCTTGATGCCGAGCAGCGCCATGATCTGGTCGCCGTTGAGGTCCGGGCGGATGGCGTCGAGCTCCTCCCGGTCCTTCAGCTCGGCGATGCGCCGCTCCAGGCTGTCGTAGGTGCGGGAGAGCGACTGCGCCTTCTTCTTGTTGCGGGTGGTGCAGTCCGAGCGGGTCAGCTTGTGCAGCCGGTCCAGCAGCGGCCCGGCGTCGCGCACGTAGCGGCGCACCGCCGAGTCGGTCCACTCGCCGCTGCCGTAGCCGTGGAAGCGCAAGTGCAGCTCGACCAGCCGGGAGACGTCCGCGATCAGCTCGTTCGAGTACTTGAGCTCCCGTAGCCGCTTCTTGGTCATCTTCGCGCCGACCAGCTCGTGGTGGTGGAAGGAAACGCCCCCGCCCGGCTCGAAGCGGCGGGTGCGCGGCTTTCCGATGTCGTGCAGCAGCGCGGCCAGACGCAGCGTCAGGTCCGGCTTTCCGTCGCCCTCGCCGGTCCCCTCCAGCGCGATGGCCTGCTCCAGCACGGTCAGGCTGTGCTCGTAGACGTCCTTGTGGCGGTGGTGCTCGTCGCGCTCCAGGCGTAGTGCGGGCAGCTCCGGCAGGACTCGGTCGGCCAGACCGGTGTCGACCAGCAGGGTCAGGCCCGTGCGCGGGTGCTGCGACAGCACCAGCTTGTTGAGTTCGCCCTGGATCCGCTCGGCGGAGACGATCTCGATGCGGTCGGCCATCTCGGTCATCGCGGTGACCACCTCGGGCGCGACCTCGAACTCGAGCTGGGCGGCGAAACGGGCGGCGCGCAGCATCCGCAGCGGATCGTCGGAAAAGGACGCCTCCGGCGTGCCCGGGGTGCGCAGCACGCGCTCGGCCAGGTCGGACAGCCCGTGGTGCGGGTCGATGAACTCGACCTCCGGCAGCCGCACCGCCATCGCGTTGACCGTGAAGTCGCGGCGGACCAGGTCCTCCTCGATGGTGTCGCCGAAGGAGACCTCGGGCTTGCGCGAGTTCCGGTCGTAGAGCTCGGAGCGGTAGGTGGTGATCTCGATCTGCAGGTCGTGCTTGCGCACCCCGACGGTGCCGAAGGCGATGCCGACGTCCCAGACAGCCTCGCCCCAGCCCTTGACCAGCTTGAGGATCTGCTCGGGCCGGGCGTCCGTGGTGAAGTCCAGGTCGTTGCCGAGGCGACCCAGCAACGCGTCCCGCACCGAGCCGCCGACCAGCGCCAACGTGAATCCGGCCTGTTGGAACCGACGCCCGAGCTCCTCCGCCACCGGGTAGGCGCGCAGGATCTCGCGCACGCGCTCAGCCTGTTGCTCGCTCAGCGAGCCAGCGGGTGCAGCGGGTGCGGTTTCGGGCATGGGGAAGCCGGACGGCATAGCGTTGGACACGACAGACAAGGGTACGGGCCGACGGGCCCGCCGTGCTGCGAGTAACCCGCAGGACGCTCACGCGGTCCACAGATCCGATCTTCCCCCCATCCGGTCCTGCCCACCGGCACACCGAACGGCTCAGCGTCGTTACCATGCCAGGGCGCGGAACGCGCGGGGCAGCTGGGGTCAGCACATCAGGACGGCGAGGGCGCGTGGGCGAGGCGGCGACGGGGAGGTGGCGGGCGAGCGATGCGCCCAGGAACAGCCGGGTGGTGCGACGACGCTCACCACGACGGCAACGGCTCGCACGACTGAGTCGCCTCTCACTGGCCTCGGGTCTGGTGCTGCTGGCAGGCCCTACCCTGGCCCCGGCCGCACAGGCCGCGCCACGGGTCACTGTGGCCGGTGTACCCACCTTCACGCAGTCCGCCGCCCGCGCGCCGCAGGCGGCGGACGACGCACCGGCTGACGCGCACGCCTCGGTGCAGGTGACCCTGAACACCGTCAGCCCGGCCGCGCCCGCGCCCGACGGCGACGTGACGCTCAGCGGCGTCGTCACCAACCGCGCCGCGGGCGCCGTCAACGGCCTGCACGTCGGCGTCACCTACGGCAGGCAGATGTCCAGCCGTTCCGACATCGAGTCGATCGCCTCCGCGGGCGGCCCGCAGCAGAGCGACCCGAGCGAGATCGACGACCCGAGCCTGCAGGACCAGATCGGCACGCTGGCCCCCGGCGCGAGCGCCTCGTTCTCGCTCAAGGTCCCGATCAGCAAGCTCCAGCTCGGCTCCAGCCCCGACGGCGTCTACTCCGTCGGCGTGGACGCACAGAACGCGAACGGCGCCGCCCTCGGCACCCTGCCGCTGGGCATCACCCGCACCTTCCTGCCGGTCCACCCCTCCAGCGACACCGCCAAGCCCACCCAGGTCGCGACGCTCTGGCCGGTGACGGACGCGCCGACGATCCAGGCGCAGACCTACGTCGACAGCAACGGCGTCGAGCAGCCGGTCCTCACGAACGATCTGGCCACCTCGCTCGGCCCCGACGGCCGCCTGGGCCAGCTCGCCTCGATCGGCACGCAGAACGCGAACCTGCACCTGACCTGGGTGGTCAACCCGGACCTCATCGACACCGTCTACGCGATGACGAACGACTACCAGGTCCTCACCGGCGGCGACACGGGCGGCGCCAACGCCACCTGCAACTGCGTCCGGAAGGGCAGCGGCCAGGACGCCGCCAAGGCCTGGCTCACCGCCATGCAGCAGGCGCTCGCGGCCGGCAAGCCCGAGGTGGTCTCCCTGCCCTATGCCGACCCGGACCTGGCCTCCCTCGCGCACAGCAGCACCGGCCGCCAGCAGCTCAGCGCGCTGCTCCCGCTCGCCAACACGTCCCTGGGCCTGGACCGGCTGCAGGTGGACGCCGAGCACGACGTGGCCTGGCCCTACCAGGGTTATGTGGACACCTCCGTCGCCTCGCTGGCCAAGTCGATGGGCGCGGACAAGGTCATCGTCAACGGCGCGAGCATGCCGGACAGCGGCAACCTCAACTTCACGCCCAACGCGGCCCGCCCGATGGGCGACGGCATGACCGCGGTGGTCGCCGACAACCAGCTGACCGACATCTTCTCCGGCGACCTGTCCACGCAGAGCGAGCAGACCGCGGCCACCCAGCGGTTCCTCGCCGAGACGCTGGAGATCACCCTCGAGCGTCCGGACCAGCAGCGGGACGTGCTCGTCCAGCCGCCGCGGGAGATGTCCACGGCGACCGCGCAGACGCTGGTCAAGGCGCTGAGCGAGGCCCAGGGCGGCAAGTGGGTGCAGAGCGTCAACCTCGACGACGTCGTCAACGCCGGCGCCACCCCGGGTGCCAACACCTCGGTGCCGGCGCCGCACGCCTACCCGTCCTCGGCGCGCGGCAGCGAGCTCAGCGGCTCCACCATCAACGACCTCAGCACGTTCCAGGGGCAGCTTTCCCAGCTGCAGCAGATCCTGACCCGCCCGGACCGGCTCCGCGACCCGTTCAGCGCGGCGATGGTCCGCTCGGTCTCCACCGCCTGGCGCGACAATCCCGCCGCCGGTGACAGCTACCGGGCGAACATGGGCGGCTATCTGGGTACCCTGCAGGACTCGGTCCGGCTGATCCCCAAGATCACCGACGTGGTGGTGCCGGGCGACAACTCCTCCGCGACGGTCGCCGTCAGCGTGGAGAACGACCTGGAGCAGACGGTGAGCAAGATGCAGCTGCGCCTGATCGTCGAGCAGTCGCCGCGTCTGCGTATCGACTCGGACCCGGTGCAGGACGTCACCGTCGCCGGAGGCCGCACCAAGACCACCTACCGGTTCCGTGTCACCGCGCTCGCCAACGGGACCGTCGACATGAAGGCGGAGCTGTCCACCGCCCAGAATCCCGACGCGCCGTTCGACTTCATGACCTTCCAGGTCAATGTGACCTCGGTCTCCACCGGAGTGATCGCGGTCATCGCCAGCGGCGGGTTGCTGCTGGTACTCGCCGGTCTGCGGCTCTACTGGAAGCGGAAGAAGAACGCGGCACTCGCTGCCGCCTCGTCCGAGGGCCCGGAGCCGGAGAACGCCGAGTAGCGTCCCTCAGATGAGAGGCTAGGCATTCGGTAAAACGGTTGACGGGCCTTTTCGGGCCAACGGAACGTGACGATCCGGAGAGAGACTCATGAGCGCGCCGCGCGACGGCAGGACCCCGCAGGGCCCGGGCGGGCACGCGCCTGATCCGTACCTGGATCAGACCTATGCCCACGACCCATACGCGACGGACGCCTACGCGACCGACGGCTACACCGCCGAGGGTTACGTTCCGGAGGGCTACCCGGCGCAGGGTTACCCGGCGCAGGACGCTCAGGGCCACCCCGCGCAGGGCTACCCAGCCGCCGACGGGCACGCCGGTGCGGGCGGATACCCGCAGCAGGCGCCCTACCCGCAGGAGCCCGGATACGGCGACGCGCCGCAGGGCCAGCAGCTGTACCCCGGGCAGCCCCAGCCTGGGCAGCCGTATCCGGATCAGCAGTTCCAGGGCCAACAGTTCGAGGGCCAGCAGTTCCAAGGTCAGCAACCGTTCCAGGGCCAGCAGCCGTACCCCGGCCAGGCGCAGCCTCCCTACCCTGGCCAGCCCCCGTACCCGGGCCAACCTCACTACCAGGGCCAGCCCTACCCGCCGCAGGGCTTCAGCCAGGCCTACGTCGACCCGAACCAGCCGCAGCAGCAGCCACAGCAGCCGTACGTCGGCGTTGACGAGCTGATCAGCGGCGCGGGCAGACGCCAGCAGGCGCACGAGCAGGCCCAGCAGGAGCAGCAGCAACACCAGCAGCAGCGGCCGGACCAGAACTACGACTTCCTCTTCCGCGACAGCGGCCCGAGCCTCTACGGCGAGGCGGGCGGCGACGCCGTCGCGGAGACCACCAGCACCATCCCGCTGCTGATCCCCGCCGACCTCCCCGGCCGCGAGCGCGGCCAGGACGGTACCGGCGGCACGGACGAGCAGGCGGAGGACGGCGGCCAGGCCGCGCCCAAGGGCAAGGTCGCCAGCGTCCTCAGCTCCAGCGCGATCATGGCGGCCGGCACCCTGGTCTCCCGTGCCACCGGCTTCCTGCGGACGATGATCATCGCCGCGGCCATCGGCACCGCCGCTCTCGGCGACCGCTACAGCGTCGCCAACACGCTGCCGACCATGCTCTACATCCTCGTCGGCGGCGGCGCGCTCAACGCGGTCTTCGTGCCGCAGCTGGTCCGCAGCATGAAGAACGACGAGGACGAGGGCGAGTCCTATGCCAACCGGCTGCTGACGCTGATCATCGTCGGTCTCGGCTTCGTCGTCCTGATCGCCGTGCTGGCCGCGCCGCTGCTGGTGCGGATGGTCTCCAACACCGCGATGACCGACTCGGCGTCCTCTGCCAGCGTCACCGTGGCGCTGACCCGCTACTGCCTGCCCACCATCTTCTTCATGGGCGTGCACGTGGTGATGGGCCAGATCCTCAACGCGCGCGGCAAGTTCGGCCCGATGATGTGGACCCCGGTCCTCAACAACATCGTCATCATCTTCACCTTCGGCATGTTCCTCTGGGTCTACGGGCCCTGGTCCAGCACCCAGATGAACACCGACACCATCCCCTCCACGGGCGTCCGGCTGCTCGGCATCGGCACCCTCCTGGGCCTGGTGGTGCAGTCGCTGGCGATGCTGCCGTACCTGCGCAAGGCGGGTCTGCGGTTCCGTCCGCGCTTCGACTGGCGCGGTCACGGTCTGGGCCACGCCGCCAAGCTGGCCAAGTGGACCTTCCTCTTCGTGCTGGCCAACCAGGTCGGCTTCCTGGTCGTCACCCAGCTGGCCACCGCCGCCGGTGACGCCTCGCACGACGCGGGCAAGGGCCTGGTCGCCTACCAGAACGCGCTGCTGATCTGGCAGCTGCCGCAGGCAGTGATCACCGTCTCGATCATGAGCGCGGTGCTGCCGCGGATCTCCCGCGCCGCTGCCGACGGTGACGGCACCGCCGTCCGCGACGACATCTCCTACGGCCTGCGCACCTCCGCCGTGGCGATCGTCCCGGCCGCCTTCGCCTTCCTGGCCCTCGGCCCCGCGATCGGTGCGGTGATCTACGGCGAGGTCTCGATCGGGTACATGGTCTCGGCCTTTGCGCTCGGCCTGATTCCGTACTCCGCCCAGTACGTGCTGCTGCGCGGTTTCTACGCCTACGAGGACACCAGGACGCCGTTCTACAACACCGTCTGGGTGGCCGTCAGCCAGGCGCTGCTCTCCGCCATCTGCTACGTCGCCCTGCCCGCTGCCTGGGCGGTCACCGGCATGGCGTTCATCTACGGCGTCGCCTACGTGGTCGGGCTGCTGGTGGCCGTCCCCCGACTGCGCCGCCGCATCGGCGACCTGGACGGGGCCCGGATCAAGCGCACGTACGCCCGACTGGTCGGTGCGAGCATCGTGCCCGCCATCGCGGGCGCCGCGCTCTGTATGGCCGTCCTGCAGGCCCTGGGATCGGGCCGGGTCGGCGGCCTGGCCGCGGTCGCCGTGGGCGGCGTTGTCCAATTGGGACTTTTCGTGGTGATCGCGCAGCGGATGCGGATCGAGGAACTCAACTCGCTGCTCGGCATGGTTCGAGCGAAAATCGGACGTTGACGGGAGACCTGAAATCGACCCTGCCGGGCAACCAACAATCCCCTCCGGCGGTCGTACCTGGGCGGGCGAGTTGGCACAATTGACCGTGGGCCCGGAACCTCATCACGGGCCACGCGGTTTGGGGAGGCAGGACAACGGTGGCAGAGCGCAGCGAGACGGCCGTGGGCGCGACCACGGGCGGCCCTCGGGCGGACCGGGAGAAGTCGGAGCACGCGACGGAGTCGACTGCGCCGCTGTCCGCAGAAGCGCTGGCCGAGGAACTGGCCGCCATGGACAGCCCTGCTGACGCATCGACGGATTCGGCCCCTGAGGTCGAGCCGGGCGACCCTGCGTCGGACGTCGTCGACGTCGACGACACCGCCGAGTCCGACGACGCGGACCAGGCGGACCAGGCGGAAGACGCGGGCGAGGTCGCTGAATCCGACAGCACGGACCAGACCCACGAGGCCGACGCCGAAGAGCCTGACGAGGCGTCTGACGCCACGCCGGCTGTCGACCCGGCCGACAAGGACGCCGCTGCGGATTCCGAGGACCCCGCCGAGAAGGCGACCGAGGACGCCACTGAGGACGCGACCGGGGCGGCCGCGGAGGCGTCCACCGACGCGCCCGTCGCCGAGGTGCCCGCGCCTCCCGCGCCGGAGCGCCACAGTGGGGACCGGATCGCCTCCCGCTACCGCCTCGAGGAGTGCATCACCCACGCGGACGCCTTCAGCTCCTGGCGTGCGATGGACGAGAAGCTGCGCCGCGCCGTCGGGATCCACCTCCTCTCGACCCACCACCCGCGCGCCAAGGCCGTGCTCGTCGCCGCCCGCCAGGCCGCGCTGATGAGCGACCCGCGCTTCGTCCAGGTCCTGGACGCCGTCGAGGACGGCGACATCGTCTACATCGTCCGCGAGTGGCTGCCGGACGCGACCGGCCTGGACAAGCTGCTGCTGCCGGAGCCGCTGGAGCCCTACGAGGCGTACCAGCTGGTGCGTCAGCTCTCCGAGGCGCTCTCCGCCGCCCATCGCCGGGGGCTGTCACACCTGCGGCTCACGCCCGCCGCAGTGCTGCGCACCGACAGCGGCCAGTACCGGATCGACGGTCTCGCCGTGAACGCCGCGCTGCGCGGCATCAAGGCCGAGGACAAGGCCGACGCCGCCCGGCAGGACACCCGCGCCATCAGCGCGCTGCTCTTCGCCGCGCTCACCAACCGCTGGCCGTTCCCCGAGGGCCACCACGGGCTCCGTGGACTGCCGCGCAACGTCGGCATCGTGCCCGCCGAGCAGGTGCGGGCGGGCGTCAACCGGGGTCTGTCCGACCTGACCGCGCGGACGCTCTGCGCCACCCCGGGCGGCAAGCTGGAGCCCATCGCCACGCCTGACGAGCTCGTCAAGGCGGTCGTGGCCCTGCCCAAGGTCCGCCAGCCGGCTCCCGAGCCGCTGGTGCTGCCCGACTACCCGTCACGGCGGGCCACGACGGCCCCTGCGGGGGCCACCGGGCCGGGTACGCGCGCCGGGACCGCCGGTCCGGCTCAGGGCGCTGGTGCGGGTGGTGCGGCAACCCGCGGCAACGGGCCGGGCACCCAGACAGGTCAGCATGGGAACAGCGGTCGCGGGGGCCGTCCGGGTGCACCCGGCCGCGCCGGTTCTCCCGTGGCGCCCGTTCCGTCGAGCCGGTCGAGCAAGGCACTCAAGTGGGTCGTCTCGCTGGTGGTCCTGGGCGCGATCGGGCTGGGCAGCTGGGGCACGGCAGAGGCGCTGCTGTCGCACAACAACGCCGGCTCGACCAGCAGCCAGCTCGGGGCGGACCCCAGCACCCAGGCGGGCGGCAACCCGAACCACCGCGCCCTGAACAAGCTGAAGCTCTTCAGCGCGACCGAGTTCTCCCCGCTCGACCCGCAGCCGATAGCGGGTGACAAGGCCCCGCTGGCCATCGACGGCGACCCGAGCACCGCCTGGATCACCTCGACCTACAACGGCTACGCCAACTTCGGCAACCTGCCCCTCCGTAAGGACGGCAGCGGCATCGTGGTCGACCTGGGCAGCGTGCAGTCGGTCTCCGAGGTCAAACTGACCATCCCGATCACCGGCGGACAGACGATGGAGATCCTGGCGGCGCCGGCGGACGCCACCGCGATCCCGGCCGACACCAGCGGATTCACCCAGCGCATCAGCAACAGCACCGTCGTCTCCGGCACCAACCTGGACAGCGGCGTGCTGGCCCAACCGGTGCGCACCCGCTTCGTGTTGGTCCGGATCACCTCGCTGCCGCCCGACCCCACCCAGGCAGGCAACTACCGGGGCGGGATCTCGGAGATCACGGTCCTGGGCTGACGCGAACACCTCCGAGATGGCAGTCTTGTCCCGACTTTCCCGGGCATCGAGGGGGTGTAGTGCAGGTGACGACCGAACCGGTCGCCGATGACGCGGAGCTGCTGCGTCGCCATGTGGAGGGCGACCCGGACGCCTTCGGCGAGCTCGTGCGGCGCCACCGGGACCGCCTCTGGGCGGTGGCGCTGCGCACCCTCGGCGACCGCGAGGAGGCCGCGGACGCGCTCCAGGACGCGCTGGTCTCGGCCTTTCGGTCCGCGCACACGTTCCAGGGCCGCTCCGCCGTCACCACCTGGCTGCACCGGATCGTCGTCAACGCCTGCCTGGACCGCGCCCGCCGGGCGTCCACACGTCGCGCCCGGCTGGTCGACGACGAGACAGCCCTGGAGACGGCGGTGGGCCAGGACGAGGGCGCCGACGTCTCGGTCGAGCGGGGCGAACTCCGGCGCGAGCTCGCCTCCGCACTCGCCACGTTGCCCGGGGAGCAGCGGGCAGCCCTGGTCCTGGTGGATCTCCAGGGCTACGGGGTCGCCGAGGCCGCACAGATTCTTGGCGTACCGTCGGGCACGGTGAAGAGCCGCTGCGCCCGCGCGCGGGCCAAGCTGCTGCCGCGGCTGAGCCATCTGCGGGCCGGTGGTGCCCGTGACGCAGCCGGAGCCCGTGAAGACGGGGGACCCAGCGCAGCCAAAAGCGGGGGCACGAGCGGCGGAGGCGGCGGAAGCGGTAGCCGAGGAGCGGGCGATTCACCGCCGAGCGCTTCAAGATCGCTAACTGTCACACGTGTGGCAGTTAGCGATCTTGGTCCGGAAACCAAGCCCCCAGGGAACCCGGATCCGGCGCAGGACGTCCCATCGACAGCACCGGAAGCGCGCCAAGCCCGAGGAGGTGGACGGAGCGCATGAACGAGTCGACCGTTCACCCCGATCTGCCGTCACCCTCGGCCCATCCGGACGCCGATGCCCTGGCGGACCATGTCGAGGGCCTCCTCTCGCCCGAGCCGACCACTGAGCTCGAGGCGCACCTGGCGGGCTGCACCGACTGCCGGGAGACGTACGACGCGCTGCTGGAGATCCGTGAGCTGCTCCAGGCCGAGCGCTCCTCCGCGGACGACCCGATCCCGGGCGACGTCGCCGCCCGCATCGACGCCGCCCTGGCCGCCGCTGCGGCGACCCCAGCCGCGGACGTGACGGACGACGCAGGCACAGCCGAGCTTGCTGCCGAGCTGGCCGAGACCGACGAAGCCGCAGCCACCACTGAGTCCGCAGAGTCTGCAGAGTCCGCCGAGCCCGGATCGGCGCCCTCCCCGGGAGCCGGGCGGGGTCCGGCCGACAACCGCCCCGGGGCCCGTCCTGGCGCGCCCGCGCGCGGGCGGCGACGCCTGCGTCAGGCACTGGTGACGATGGCCGTGCTGGTGGCAGCCGGCGGCATCGGGGTCGCGGTCTCCAGCGGCGGCGACATCGACGCCGGGGCCGGCAGCGCCAGCCCCGCCATCGACGGTGCTCCCACCGCCCCGCGGACCAGCGCCACGCACGCCGACGCCGGCCAGCTCGTCTTCACCGACGCGGGCCTCGACGGGCAGGTCCAGGCGATCGTGCGCCAGGATGCCGCCGCAGGCCAGAACCACACCAAGGCCCCGATGGCCTCCCTCTCCCCGGGGACGGCGTCCGCCGCCGCGTCCGGCGCGCCCACCGCCGGGACACACGCCTCACCGAACGGGAACGGCTCCAGCACGGTGCTGCCGACACCGGGCGGGACGGGAGCGACCGCAGCGCCCTCCGCCTCGCCCAGCGCGGCCGCCTGCGTGCTGTCCGCTGCGAAGCAGCCCGGCGTCCCGGTCCACGAGGCGGTTGGCGAGTACCTCGGCGTCCAGGTCTTCGCGCTGGTCTACCCCGACACCGGTGACCCGGCGCATACCTGGGACGTCTTCCTGGTGCAGGACTCCTGCTCCTCACCGCTGGTCCTCCTCCAGCGCACCGTGCCGCGCACATGAAGCTCCGGGAATGCGAGACACTGGGGAACCGTTGAGCCGGGTGGAACACGCGGCCACCCGAGAGTCCGGCAACCCGGTGCGATGCATTCAGGAGATTCAGTGAGCGACGTCCGCAACGTGATCATCATCGGCTCAGGCCCGGCCGGCTACTCAGCCGCCCTGTACACGGCGCGTGCCTCGCTGAAGCCCCTGGTCTTCGAGGGCTCGGTGTCCTCGGGCGGTGCGCTGATGAACACCACCGAGGTCGAGAACTTCCCCGGCTTCCGTGACGGCATCATGGGCCCGGAGCTGATGGACAACATGCGGGCGCAGGCCGAGCGCTTCGGCGCCGAGCTCGTCCCGGACGACATCGTGGCCGTCGACCTCACCAGCGAGATCAAGACCGTCACCGACTCCGAGGGCACGGTCCACCGCGCCCATGCCGTGATCGTCGCCACCGGTTCGCAGCACCGCAAGCTCGGCCTGGAGCACGAGGACGAGCTGTCCGGCCGTGGCGTCTCCTGGTGTGCCACCTGTGACGGCTTCTTCTTCCGCAACCAGGACATCGCCGTGGTCGGCGGCGGCGACACCGCCATGGAGGAGGCGACCTTCCTGTCGCGCTTCGCCAAGTCGGTCACCGTGGTGCACCGCCGCGACTCGCTGCGCGCCAGCAAGACGATGCAGGAGCGGGCCTTCAACGACCCCAAGATCTCCTTCGCCTGGAACAGCGAGGTCGCTGACCTTCACAGCGAGGGCGGCAAGCTCAGCTCGGTGACGCTCAAGGACACCCAGACCCGCGAGGCCCGGGAGCTCGCGGTCACCGGCCTCTTCATCGCGGTGGGCCACGACCCGCGCACGGAGCTCTTCAAGGGCCAGCTGGAGCTGGACGACGAGGGCTACCTCCGCGTGGACGCGCCGTCCACGCGCACCAACGTGACCGGCGTCTTCGGCGCCGGTGACGTCGTCGACCACACCTACCGTCAGGCGATCACTGCTGCGGGCACCGGCTGCTCCGCCGCGCTGGACGCCGAGCGCTTCCTGGCCGCCCAGGCGCACGCCGACACGGCCGTCACCGCCGCGGTCTGACCACACTCGGGTCCGACCGTACTCGGGTCTAGCCACACCACGGCCTGACCGCCTGCTCGACCGCCCGTACTTCACCGACTCACCCGCAATCCCCAAGGAGATCCCGTGGCCGGCGCCACCATCACCGTCACCGACGCAACCTTCGATACCGAGGTCCTCAAGAGCGACAAGCCCGTGCTGGTCGACTTCTGGGCCGCCTGGTGCGGCCCGTGCCGCCAGGTCGCCCCGGCCCTGGAGGAGATCGCCGCCGAGTACGCCGACAAGCTCACCATCGCGAAGATCGACATCGACGCGAACCCGGCTGTCCCGGCCAAGTACGGCGTGCTCTCGATCCCGACGATGAACGTCTACCAGGGCGGCGAGGTCGTCAAGACCATCGTCGGCGCCAAGCCGAAGAGCGCCCTGCTGCGTGACCTGGCCGAGTTCATCGGCTGAGTCCACCGCTGAGCTGGTCGGCTGACCTGACAGCATGAGATCCGGATGGATCTTCACCACCGAGGCCCCCATGTTTCCCGTGAATCATGGGGGCCTCGGCGTACGATCTTGGCTATGTCCCAGCAGCGCCCTTCCCACGCGTACCACTGGAAGCTCGGGGACACCGGTCCCGCGGTCGCCGAGATCCGCTTCAAGCTCACTCTGCTCGGTCTGCTGCCGGAAACCCCGCCGACCCGCTCCGGGGGCCGCGCCATCCCCTCCGCCGAGGCGCTCTTCGACATGGAGGTCGACGCGGCGGTCCGTCACTTCCAGCAGCAGCGCGGCCTGACGACGGACGGCATCGTCGGGCCAGAGACCTACCGCCACCTCAACGAGGCCCGTTGGCGGCTCGGCGACCGGGTCCTCACCTACATCCCCAGCAACATGGTCGTCGGCGACGACGTCGCCCATCTGCAACAGCGACTGCTCGACATGGGCTTCACCCCCGGCCGGGTCGACGGCATCTACGGCGCCGTCACCGCCCAGGCGGTCGGCGAGTTCCAGCGCAACATGGGCCTGCATCCGGACGGCACGCTCGGACCGACCACCTTCGTCGTCCTGGAACGCCTTTCCCGGACCGTCGTCGGCGGCGCGCCACACGTGATGCGGGAGACCGAGATGCTGCGCCACTCCGGCCCTGCGCTCAGCGGCAAGGTCATCGTGATCGACCCGGGCCACGGCGCCGACGACCACGGCGTGCGGTCGGCCGACGGGCTCTCCGAGGCCGCACTGGTGTGGGACATCACCGGCCGCCTGGAGGGCCGACTCACCGCGCTGGGCGTCCGGACCTATCTGACCCGGACCGTGGACAGCGACCCCGACGAGGCCGAGCGGGCCCGCTTCGCCAACCAGACCGGCGCCGACCTGATGATCTCGCTCCATCTGGAGGGCCACGCCAACCCTGAAATCGGCGGCGTCGCCAGCTACTACTTCGGCGACGAGTCCCGGGGGCGCTGGTCCCACACGGGCAAGCAGTTCGCCGGCCTGGTCCAGCGCGAGCTGGTGGCCCGCTGCGGCCTCGGCGACCTCCGCAGCCATGCCCGCTCCTGGACCCTGCTGCGCTCGACCCGAATGCCCTGCGTGCGTCTGGAGCTCGGCTATCTGAGCAACGCCGAGGACGCGGCGCGACTGCGCTCCTCGGAGATCCGGGCACAGGCCGTCGAGGCGATCGCCGTGGCCGTCCAGCGGGTCTACCTGCCGCCGGAGGACGACTCCCCGACAGGCATGCTGCACCTGCCCCACGCCCTCGCCTGAAGAAGCACCGACCAAGATCGTTAACTGTCACACGTGTGACAGTTAACGATCTTGGTCGGTGCTTACGCCGGCGCGCCACCGCTTCTGTCCGGGCCTCGCATCAGAGCGGCCGGAGCGACGGCTCCTTCTGCACAGCACCGAGCAACCGCTCCAGGGCAACCTCCACCTCGCCCTTCCAGGAGATCGCCGACCGGACCTCCAGTCGCAGTCGCGGATAGCGGCGGTGTGGACGCACGGTCTTGAACCCGACGGACAGCAGATGGTCGGCGGGCAACACACAGCCCGGCCCGTCCCAGTGCGCGTCGCCGAAGGCCTCGATCGCCTTGAAGCCACGCCGGACCAGATCCTTGGCCACCGTCTGCACCAAGGTCCGTCCGATGCCCTGCCCCTGATACCCCGGCAGGACCCGCGCCGTCATCAGCTGCACCGCGTCCGGCGAGATCGGACTGGTCGGGAAGGCCAGCGCGCGGGGCACATAGGCGGGCGGCGCATAGAGCACGAAGCCGACCGGGACATCGTCCACATAGGCGATCCGCCCGCAGGAGCCCCACTCCAGCAGCACGGCGGAGATCCAGGACTCCTTCTCCTGCTCCGCCCGCCCGTCCTTGACGGCGGCTTCACCGCTGACGGGGTCCAACTCCCAGAAGACGCACGAGCGGCACGGCAGTGGGAGATCGGCGAGCGAGTCGAGCGTGAGCGGTACCAGCCTGCGTCCCATGACTCCACGATAGGCGCAGAGTCGACTCAGTGGCAGCATGATCACGGAGCAGCCCGGACACAAACCCTCCGAGGCCACCCATGCCGAACCCGAGGACTCCAAGGACACAGAGAGCGGTGGTGCGGCGTCGCCTGCCCATGCCCCGGAGCCTAGTGATCTGGTCTTGAGGTTGTTCGTCGCCTCGTGAGTTCTGTGGTGTACCGAGTTCTGCCAGGGGGCTTTCGGGTCCGGCTGGTTGGCGGTG